>CAZAZT010000075.1:0-19699 GCA_964489645.1 uncultured Chthoniobacteraceae bacterium
CGGGGATGGTGGTGACGGGGACGAATGTTCCGGCGAACACGATCATCACGGGGATCGTGGGTCCGACGAGTTACACGGTCTCGAATCCGGTGGTGACGGCGACCACGGGGAATCTGACGCACACGGCGGGCGGCACGCTCGATCTGAATGGGCAGATGGCGGTGGCGGGGAATGTGACGATCGAGGGCACGGGGCAGTCGGGCTATGCGGTGGGCGCGTTCGGCGCTTTGTGGAACAGCAGTTATCTTCCGGCGCAGTTGTCCGGTGGGTTGACTTTATCGGCATCGGCGACGGTGGGCGGTTATGGCAACCTCACCTTGGGTGTCGTGAACTCAGGTTCGGGTGCGACTTTGACGAAGACGGGTGGGGCGGTCTTGAGCATGGACGGGGACAATGCGTTGAGTTTGCTGGGGCCGATCACGGTGAATGTGGGAACGCTTCGGATGGGGCATGCCAGCGCTTTGGGGAACACGGTTGGCATCACGACGATCGCGAACGGGGCGGTTTTGGATCTCAACGGTTTCTCAACGGGCGAGAACATCACGGTGACAGGCGCGGGTTACGGCGGAAGTTTGCAGGTGTCGGGGTATGGTCCGGTGAGTTCGTTAGGGGCGATCATCAACTCTGGGACGGCGGCGGTGACGCTCGGAGGGACGGTGACGATGGCGAACACCACGGCTTTCGGGACGAACCATGTCAACGCGGTGAGTGGTGTTCCGCTCGGTGGGGATATCACGGTGGGGGTGATCACGGGCTCGGGTGGGGTGACGAAGGTAGGGGCGAACAGATTGATAGTGACTGGGGCGTACAATGGAACGCAGGGGTGGACGGTGAACCAAGGCACGCTGGTGTTCACCGGCAATGGAAAGCACCGGACGGGAACGCAGCAGACGACGGTGAATGGAGGCCCCATCGTGGATGGCATCCCGTCGAATGCGGTGATCTACGACAATGATCCAAGTCCCTTGGATACACGCTCAGCGGGGCACAGTGTCGTGTTGAACAGCGCGCACATGCGATTGATCGGGAACGCGGTCACGGCTGTCTCGGAACTGATGGGCGGGGCAAGTTTGAATTTCGGTTCTGGGTATGGGCTGGTGTCGATGGAATCCCCGGGGGCTGGATTGACGATCTCCTCCAACCAGTTGGTGCGCGGCTCGGGAACGGGTTTGATCCGAGGAACTTCGCTGGGGCAGTCCGCAGCGGGGCCAGGGGTGACCAACGTGACTCTTGCGAACTCGGCGGGGATCACAGGGAGTGCGGGTGAGACTTTCGTGGGAGCGGGAGGTCAGAAATTGGCCGCGGGGATCTTCCCGTATGTTTTGGTGGACCCCTCGGTGACGGGGCAAGGGGTGAGTTTCGCGACTTACAATGCGACGGATGGAAATCCCAACGCGTTCGGTGTCCAGGCGTTGTCGCCGGGGAACTATTCGCCAGTGTTGCCTGTCGCGGGTACGGCAAACGGGAACCAGGACTGGAACATCCGACCGGCGTCGGCGTTGACGTTATCGAATGCGAGTGGGGCAGAGCAGGTGACGGGGATCAACTCGTTGACGTTCGACACAGCGATTGCCGGTGCAGCATTGAGTCTGGATGCGCGTACGACGTTGTCCTTGGACTCTGGAGGTGTGTTGGCGTTGGCATCGAACACGATCTCGGGGACGGGGTCGTTGACGGGAACGCCTGGGCGCGAGTTGATCGTGCATACGGTGGGTGCGGGGACGGAATTGGTGATGGGGGTTCCGGTGGGTGGGGCGGTTGCGCCGACGACGGGAGGGTTGACGAAGAGTGGGACGGGGACGTTGACGATGAATGCGGCGTGGGGGAACGCGTACACTGGGGTGACGAGGATCAATCTTGGAACGTTGAAGCTGGGAGACGCTGCGCCAGCGTCGAATGCGTTGTATTACAAGTATCCGACGCTCACTTCGTTATCTGCCACGGTGCAGACCGCGAACGCGGATGCTTTCCAAGTTAATGCGGGTGGGACGTTCGACCTGAACGGGAAGTCGCAGACCGTAGGGACGTTGAGTGGGGGTCAGTCTTACCCTGGTTCAGGGGGGGTGGTGACGAACAGCAATGGCGTTGTGTCGAGCGATTTCGTGGTGGTCTCGAGTGCTGCGGGGGATTTCTCGGGTCGGATCTCCGGGAACCTGAACCTGTTCAAGACGGGGCAGAGCACGTTGACGCTGAGGGATCTGTCGGATTACACGGGAACGACCTCGGTGTTGAACAACCTGTTGGTCTTGGTGGACCAAGGGCGGTTGTCGAACACGAGCCAGTTGACGGTGCGGAATGCGGTGTTGCGTTGGGATGACTCGGGGATCCAAGCGATGGGGAACCGGTTGCCGTCGGATTTGCCGGTGCGTTTGGACGGCGGGGCGTTCGAGTATGTGAGTCGGAGTGGACTGAACGGGGCCATCTCGATTGGAGGATTGGATCTTCCGGCAGGAGCCAACCTTTTGCGGTTGAATGTGGGGAATGGTGGAGCGGGGACCGCGCAGATCTCGGTTAACAGTTTTTCGAGGTCTGCTGGAGCGACGTTGGTGTTCGGGGCGGTTGCGGGGGCGATGGGTGATAACAGTTATGTGAAGTCCGATGCGTTCGCGGCAATGCCGCCATTGAATGGAGGGTTGCTTGGTGGGTGGGCGTTGGTTTACGGGGTGGACAGTTTTTCGGCGCAGGCGGATTTCGCGTTCGCCACTTACGACGCGGGGAGCGGGGTTCGCGGTCTGAACACACCGATGATGACGAACTCGTTCGCCACGGCGACGGCGTCGAGCAACCTAGGGATGCTGGGCAACGTGACCGTACCGCTAGGTGGCGGGGCGGTGAACTCGATCACCATGACGAGGAACGTGGGTAACTTGACGGTCGGTTTCTCATCGGCGTCGGATCTCCTGACCGTCACGAGTGGCGGGATCCTTGGTGGGGCTTCGAACCAGGCGCGGTTCATCGGATCACAGGCGCTCCCAGGGAGGATCACCTCGGGTGCGGATGCGCTGTATCTGCACAACTTCCTGAATTTCATGCATGTATATCCGCAGATCACGGGGGCGATCGATCTGGTGGTGGACGCTGCGAGCGGTCAGAACCCGGGCGTGATCCAGTTGTACGGGGGGGCGTCTGGCAACAACTTCACGGGAACAACCTATGTGAGTGGCGCGCGTCTCTCCTTGAATGCGGCGGTTGGGAACACGATTCCAGGCAACCTGGTCGTCACGGGGGGGACGTTTTTCGGGTCCGACAGCGCGGCGCCGGCGAATGTGGGGGTTTTCAATTTGCGGAATGATCAGGTGGCGGACAAGGCGACGGTGACGGTCCGTGGAGGCGGTTCCTACGATCTGAACGGGTTCAACGAAACGGTGACACGCTTGGTTTTCGAATCGGGTGGGGCGTCGATGGGCGGGGGAAGTCCCTATGTTCGGACGGGATCCGGGACGTTGACGATCGGTGCGGGCGGAGGGATCTCTGCGGTGAAGTTGGATGACCCGCGTGCGATCCCTGTTCTGATGGGGAACATCTCATTGCCCTTGGGAGCGACGATCAACGTGGAGACGGTTCGTGCGGCGACGGTGTTGGGCGCGCCGCAGACGGGGTTGGCGTTGAACGCGGTGATCGTGAATCCGACGATCGTGACGAAGACGGGAGCGGGGAACTTGTTCTTGGGCGGGGCGAGTTACGTGGAGAACACGATTTTTGTGACGCAGGGGAGTGTGTCGTTGGGTGTGGTGGGGAACTACCCTCTGACGACGGTGGACTTGGCGGCGGGGACGCGATTGGACATGCGCGGTTACACGAACCTTGCCTTGGGATCGGTCTCAGGGTCGGGCACTTTGCGGAATTCGAATGCAACGGCTGGCACGTTGGTGTTGGGGGCGGACAATCGGGATTCGGTGTTCGATGGAGCGATCTCGAGTTCGTTCAGCACGGCGTTGTTGGGGTTGACGAAGGTAGGGACGGGGGATTGGTCGTTGGGGGCGGACAACAGCGGAGCAGGGATCGGGGTGCTTCGGGTGATGCAGGGGTCGGTGACCCTGTCCGGAGTGACCGCGAAAGCGGCTTTCAACTCGGTGGTCCCCTTCACTGGAGCGCGGTTCGTCTTGGATAACACATCGAACTTGGTGTCAGGGCGTTTAGGGGCAGCGATGCAGGCGGCGACCGCTTTGCCCACTTCATTGAGCCCTCAGGGGGGCGAGATCGTGATCCGGGGTTCGGCATTGGGTGCTGTGTCGGAGGCGTCGGGTTCGTTGATCCCTGCCGATGGGGGCGGGGTTCTGACCTTGGAGGCTGCGGGGACGGGCGGGGTGAATCTTGTGTTGTCGAGCGTGGGAGCGGCGGTGGTGAACGGGAGTTTGTTGGTCCGCGGGGATGGATTGGGCGGTACCGCAGGGCCTGGCGTTGCGACATTGACGCTGGGTGCGGTTCCGACATTTGTGGCGACGCAGGGTGGGGGAGCGCCGGGGACGACAACGATGTCGGTGCGGACGGACATCTTGGTGGACAGTTCTGCGACGGGGCGGGGGCAGGGGTTCGCAGTGGTCGGGCTGAATGGGTTGCGCGCGATGGATCTGTTGAACGAGGTGTTGACGACGCGGGAGACGTTGTCCGCGTCGACCACCACGCAGAACGTCGCGTTCACGACGCCGCAGTTGTTCTTGGGGAGTTCCGCGTTGAACACGTTGACCTTGGGGGTTGGCGGTTCGTTTGCGAAGGCGTCGAGCGCGCTGGATTCTGGGGCGTTGACGGTGAACGCGGGGGGCATCCTTGCCTTGGCGGATTCCGCGCTCGGTGCGGCCCGCGTAGGAACGGGGAGCGCTTCGGTGCCGCTGTGGGTGGCCGTGCCCAATGCTGGGACGACGTTGGCGATGGATGGTGGGGTGTTGACGATCGGAGGGATGGTCAAGTCGGGTGCAGGGACATTCTCGATGAACCAAGCGAGTTATCTGACCGGTGGATCGGGTCTGGTGATCAACGATGGGGCTTTGCGGTTGAATGGCGGCGCGAACACGCTGACCCCGAGCGTTGGCATCTCGATGCCGGTCGGCACGGATGTCCGTTTGAACGGGGGGACGTTCGACGTGAACGGTTTGGATCAACTGATCGGTTCGTTGCAGAGTGTGGGCGCATTGCGGGGCATGGGTGGGAACGTGATCTCGACGAGCGCTGCGGAGTTGACGGTCGCGAGTGCGGGGTCGACGACCTTTGCGGGATCGTTGGGGGGATCACTCTCGTTGACGAAGGTGGGGTCCGGAGGGTTGGCTTTGGCAGGGGAGAGCGCGATGACGGGAATGGTGCGGGTTTTGGGTGGAACGCTCTCGACCTTGAATGGGGGACGGTTCATTTCTGCAGCAGGGCTGTATGTGGGTGCGGGATCGAACTTCACCGTGGATAACACGGGTCTGTTGACGGTCTCTGCGGGGATGGGCACGGCGCCGATCACGGTGGAGGGTGGGACGTTGGAGTTCAAGGGGCGCTTGGGGAACGACACGTTCACCGGAGGGGCTTTGACGCTCGGGTCGGGGAGTTCGACCCTGCGTGCGACGCTCTTCGGCGGGACAACGGCGGGGACGGGAGCCGTTTCGATCACGCTGGATTCGCTGAGTCGTGGAACCTCTTACAGCACCTTGGTGTACGGTGGTACTGTGATGATCGGTGGGGGCAAGGCGGGGATCCCTGGGACGTGGAACCAAGTGAACTCGGGATCGAATGCGGAGATCCGGTTCTCCACTCCGCTCACGACGGGAGTATCTGGGATTGCGGGTTTTGTGGGCCCGTGGGCCGTGACGTTTGATGGGGTCAACTGGCCAAGCTGGACTGCGTATTTACCGACGACGGATCCGACCACGGGCGTGATCGGTGTGGGGACGGTGGGCTTGAACTTCAATGGCAACTTCCCGTACGGCAACTTCACGACGGATCTCTCGAACAGCACAGCGACGACGCACACGAATGAAGCAGGGAGAATGGGGATTGGCACGCGTTCGACGGGGACACTGAGGCTTCAGGACGGTGGGAACAATCATTTCAACGGAAGGACCAATCTTTTGACCGTGGAGTCGGGGGGCATCTTGACAACAAATGGATCCGGCGGATTGAACCTTCGAGGCGGGATGATTCGTCCGGGTACCGCGTCCACGTCCTACTATTTTCCGGCCTTCAATGGCGGGACTTTTTCGATGGGCGCACTGTTGCTTGACGGAGATGCGGGCTCAACGGCGTTGGTGAAGTATGGGACGGGTGTGATGAGCCTTCGAGGGTATCCGGCTTGGTGGACGAACGTGACAACGAGCGGTTCAGAGGTCATTCCTACGAGCGCTGGAAACGGCGCGACAGGGTTGGTGACGGGTCAGTTGATGCCTGCGCTGGGAGGTATACCGGCGAACACTTATTTGGTCTCCGTGTTAGGTGCCGGTTCGGTGGCGGGCTCTCAAGCAGTTCCAGTGGGAGCGACCGGTTGGCAGAACACGGAGATCGGATACCCGGCTGCGCAAGTGCTGCAAGGATTGGCGCTGACATCGGGTAGCACTTCGGTGACCGTTCCGGACGGGACCAAGTTGGTACCGGGGTCGGCGGTGACGATGGCGTTTGGCGGGACGGGAACCTTGGCAGGGGGGACCACGGTGGTCTCTGTCTCGGGAAACACGTTGACCTTGTCCGCTGCGCCAACAGCTTCTGGCTCTGGGACATTGGTGTTCGTGCCGACGGGCACCAACACGTCCCAGTTGGCGTATGCGGCCTCGGGAGCCAGTGTGGTGACCGTGCTTTCCTCGACGGGCATCGTGCCGGGCATGTATGTGAGCGGGACGAGCGTGCCTCCGGGAACAGTGGTGGCTTCGGTGTCTGGGAGCCAGGTGACGTTGTCGAATCCGGTGACGGGTCCGATCCGCAACAATCTGGCATTCTTGAACACGGCGGAGGGGGTGAACACGGCGCCGGTGGCGATTTCGAGTGGAGCGACCACGGTCACGGTGACGGCGGCGGAGGCGGCGGGCATCTTGCCGGGGATGAGCGTTTACGGTTACGGGGTCCCGTGGGGGGCGGTGGTGAGTTCGGTGACTGGGACGACGGTCACGCTTTCGACCCCGATTGCGGCGGTGAACGCGTCGGCGCAAGCCTCTTTGTCGTTTGGACCGATCCTTAAGCGAGCAACGTTCACAGCGAACCTGACGGCGACGACGACGAATGGGAGCGCGACGATCACGGTGGGAAGCACGCAGGGTATGTGGGTGGGGATGAAGGTCGCTGGGATCCCAGGAGTGGCGGGCACGCGCGAGATAACGGCGATCCCCAACGCCACGCAGATCACCGTCAGCAGTGGAACTGGGGTGACGGCTTCGGCGTCTGCGGCGTTGACGGTGACGGCACCAGCGGTGCTGTCGTCGTTCACGATGGGGTACACGGGTCTGACGGTGGTACAGGCGGGGACACTGCGGACGGATGGGGAGTTCGGAGTCACGCATATCCCTGGCGACGCGCTGGTGACGGGCGGCACGTTGGACGTCTCTTTGCGGGGCGGTCAGATGAACGAGACCGCAGTGGTTACGTTGGAGGGGACTGGGGCGATGATGTTGCCAACGGCGGGCCAATCTTTCGCGCGATTGGTGTTCATTGGGAACGGCGGCACGACTGGACCCACGGTGAGCGGTGGTGTGCTGCAGATCAATGGGACGGCGGATGCGATTGTCTCGACGAACAACAACGCTGGATCGGTGCCTACCATTTCTAGCACGTGGGAACTGGCGGGAGCGAATCGCACGGTGACGGTGAGTGGTTCGGCCCCAGTGGGTTTGGTTTTGAGCGGAGTGGTGCAGAACACGTTTGGCGGAACTGCGGCACCGGCTGGGTTGATCAAGGAGGGGAGCGGTGCATTGGTGTTGACTGGGACGAACACCTTCAATGGTGGCGTGACCTTGAACGCGGGAACGTTGGTGGCCGATAACAACAACGCGTTCGGACTGAACTCGGTGTCTTTGACCGCTGGGGCGACGAGTTCAGGCTCTGCGGTGGTGACGGTTGCGAGCACGGCGAGTGCGGTGCCCGGGATGGTGGTGACGGGAACGAACCTGCCGGCGGGGACGCGGATCGTTTCGGTGGATTCAGCCACGCAGTTGACTTTGTCCGCGAATGCGACCGCGACGGGGACGGGCGCGACGTTCACGGCGGGTGCTCCGTTGACGCTGAATGGCGGTACGGTGCGATCGGGAACGGCGGTTCGGACAGTGCCGCAGCCAGTGCTGATCCGTGGCGATGTTGCGTTGGGGGGTGTTTCCACGACGAACGATGTGGCGTTTTCGGGTGCGGTGGATTTGGGTGGAAGCACGCGCGTGGTGACGGTGCCGCATCCGAACGCGTCCGCGACGTTCACGGGAGTGGTGAACTCTGGAGCGGGGGCGAAGTTGGTGAAGGCAGGTGTGGGGCGACTGATCCTCTCGGCGGCGAACGGGAGTGCGTTGGCGGGTGGGGTTCGGTTGGAGGGAGGAACTCTTGTGTTAGGGAATGCTGCTTCGTTTGGGACGGGGGTCGTTGAGTTTGCGGGGGGCGCGGTTGATAGCTCTGTGGCGAACTTGGTGTTAACGACGAACAACGTGCAGACGTGGTCGGGAAATGTGGGCTTCATCGGTTCCCAAAACCTCAACCTTGGCACGGGTGCGGTGACGTTGGCGGGCCCAACGGCGGTCACTGCGAACGCGAATGTGTTGACGGTCGGCGGCGTGATTGGAGACGGGGGACAGGGGTATCGCCTGACGAAATCGGGTTATGGCACGGTGCTGTTGAATGTCGCGAACACCTATTCGGGGGGGACGACGGTAGCTGCGGGTACGTTGCGCGTGGGGAATGCGGGGGCTCTCGGGAGCGGTTCCATCACGATGGAGGGCGGATCGCTGGATGCTGCGTCGGCGTTGACCTTGGCGGGAAGCCCCTCGCAGGTGTGGGCGGGGAACTTCGGTTACGCGGGGACGAACACGCTGAATGTTGGAACGGGTCCTGTGAGTTTGACCGGTTCGCGGACGGTGACGGTTTCCGGGAGCACGTTGACGGTGGGAGGGGTGATTTCGGCGACGGATCCGGCGTATGCACTCACGAAGGCGGGAGCGGGGACCTTGGTGTTGTCTGGGAACAACACGTATTCGGGTGGGACGGTGCTGTCGGGCGGGGTCTTGAGTTTTGGTGCCGGCGGTTTGGGGACGGCGGGCCCGATCACGGTTTCGGGGAATGGGACGTTGCAGTGGGCGACGGGAAACACGGCGGACATCTCCCAAAGGCTGGTGGTGGCGGATGGGGTGACGGTTTCGTTGGACACGCAGGCGAACAACGTGATGTTGGCGTCGGGGATCGCGGGTGGGCCGACGAGCAATGTGGTGAAGCTTGGGGCGGGAACCCTGAAAATCTCCGGCGCGAGCAGTTTTGGTGGTTCGGTGACGCTGGGGAACACGGTTGGCGTGTTGAATGTTCAGCATCCGATGGCGCTGGGAACGGGGAGCAGTGCGGTTACGACCGGAACGGGCAACAGTGCGGTGGAGTTGCAGGGGAACGTGACGGTGACTGGGCGCGCGCTGGCGGCGGCATCGGCGGTCCGGAATGCGTCGGGAGTGAATACGTGGAGCGGGCCGGTGACGCACTCGGCAGGCGTTACCTATACCTCGGCGTCGGGGATGCTGTATCTGACGTCTGCGTCCGGCGTGAGTTCGACGAGCAGCCTGACTTTCACTAGTTTAGGTGGGGTGAGCATCGCAGGTCCGGTCGCGACGACGGGAGCGCTGGTCAACGGTCTGGATCTCGGTCTCTACCTGAACTCTGCGAGTGGGTTTAGCAGCACGATGACGACGAATGGCGCCGCTTTCACCGTGATCCGGAATGACGGCGCGTTGGGAACGTCCGGTGCAGGGACAACGGTGGTCTCAGGAGGGACTCTTGCGATGGAGGGGGGCATCAATGTCGCGGCGGAACCGCTCACAGTGAATGGGACGGGGTACACGGGACTGTTCACTGGGGCGTTGGTCAACACTTCTGGCAACAACACGTGGGGTGGTTCCGTCGCGTTAGGTGCCGCGACGACAATCTCTTCCGAGGCAGGCAACCTGACCGTCTCGGGTAATGTGTCGGGCGCCCAGACGCTCACCCTGAACGGCATGGGCACAGGGGTGGTTTCGGGAGTGTTGGGGAATGGAACCGGCGGTCTAACGAAGGCGGGTCGCGGCGTGTGGACGGTGAATGGTGCGAACGCTTCGACGTTCTCGGGCGCGTTGACGTTGCAGGGAGGGACGTTGGTGTTGGATTACGCGAACTTGGCCACGCCAACGAATCTGCTGAACCCTGCAATCGCATTGACCGCGCAGGGTGGGGTTCTGACGGTGCGAGGGAAGTCAGGAGAGGCGACCGCGCAGACCTTTGGCAACGTGACGGTTGGGGCGGGTGCAACTCGGTTGGAGGGAGAGGTCAGCGGGGGGGGGACGCTCGGGATCACGCTGGGGACGATCACTGCGTCAGCCAACTTTGGGGGGATGGCAATCAAGACGCCGGCGGGTGTGACGGTGACAACGACGTCAGCGCCAACTGCGAACGGTTTGTACAGTGGGCGCTTGGTCCACATCAACTCGTCGGGTGCGGTGAACTTCGCGACATCAGCAGATGGTTCAGCCCCTTACACCATCGGGAGCTTCACGGGGTACACGGACCTGCCGGCGTCGGGTTCGTCATCGACCACGAACTACATCGTGAATGGCACGTTGGCCGGTGGGGTGACAGTCAGCCAGCAAGTCAATGCGTTGAAGTTGACGGATTCGGGAACGCCCGGTTCGTTGAACATCGGAACGGGGGTTCTTTTCGGACTCACGTCTGGCGCAATCCTGTATGACGGAACAGGTGGGTTCACTCTCAGCGGGAATCAGATCCAAGCGAACAATGGGACGAACGGGGACATGATTTTCCATCAGTATGGGGCGGGCGATCTCACCGTATCAGCGATCATCCGGAACTCCGCTGGTAACGCTGGCATCCTGAAGTTAGGACCGGGTCGGTTGGTTCTGTCGGGCGTGAATACCTTGTCTGGTGCGATCAGGATTGAGGAGGGGGTCTTGTCCGTCGGAGCCAATAATAACCTAGGAGTTTTGACGACAGCCATCCCGATCACGTTGAGTGGCGGTGTTTTGGAGACGACGGCGACGTTCGCGATGGACAATGCTGGTGCGAATGCGCGCACCGTGTCGTTGGGAGCGGGTGACGGGACGATCCGGGTCAGTTCTGGGACGAGCTTGACGATTTCTGGGGTGGTGAGCGGGACTGGTCGTTTGCTGAAGACCGGGGCGGGTAAGCTGATCCTGAGTGCTACGAACACGTTCTCGGGGGGAATGGAAGTGAGTGGGGGAACGGTATCCGTGAGTGGTGCGTCGGGCCTCGGAGCGACGTCCTCGTTGGTCGTGTTGAAAGGCGGCAATGTCGAGATGACGGGCGGCAGTGCATTCACGAACTCGCGGAGATTCCGTTTTGACAGTGGTGCACGGTTTGACGTGACCAACACTGCGGGTGTGACGTTGTCGGGGCATCTGTTCGGGACGGGCGGACTGACCAAGGGCGGTGCGGGGAACTTGATCCTCACGAGCACGAACGAGTTCACGGGTGGGCTCACGATTGAGGCGGGGACGGTGACGTTGGGGGATGGGACATCGACGAACCTGACGATGGGTTCGGATATCACCAACAATGGGACGCTGGCGGTGAACACGCCGGAGACGTTCCGGTTCAACGGTGCGATGAGTGGAACCGGAGGTTTGGTGAAGTCGGGGGCAGGGGCGATGGTGTTGACGAAGGCGGGGACGTGGACGGGGGATACCGTTCTCTCGGCGGGATCGTTGGTGCTGGAGAATGCATCGGCACTGGGTGGGTCGGCTTTGCAACTGAGCGGCGGGACGTTGACGCTGCCTGGATTGACGGCGATCACGTTGGGCGGATTGAAGGGGACTGGGAACTTCGCGTTGGTGAATGATCGTGCTCAGGCGGTGACCGCGACGGTGGGCGCTGCGGGTGGGAGTTCGGCTTACGCGGGTGTGTTAAGCGGAGCGGGTTCGTTGGTGAAGGTTGGTGCGGGTACGTTGACGCTCACTGGGGCGAATACCTACACGGGTGGGACGACGGTTTCGGGGGGGACGTTGGCGATCGGCGATGGCGTGATTGCGGGGGCGAAAATTGCGGGTTCGGTGGTGAACAACGGTCAGGTTTCGTTCAACCCGTCTGCGGATGATACGTTCGGCGGGGTGATCTCGGGCACGGGGTCGGTGGTCAAGTCGGGGGCGGCTGCGTTGAGTCTGACGGGGTTGAACACGTTCTCGGGGGCGACGACGGTTTCGGGCGGGAAGTTGGTTCTTGCGGGCGGGCATGCTGGGGCGGGGGCGATTTCGGTGGCGAGTGGCGCCACGTTGCAAGGGACGGCGACGACTCCGGCGGCGGTCACGTTGGCGACAGGGGCGACGCTGGGAGCGGGGACGTTGACGACGCCGGGGACGCTGACTTTGGGCGGGTTGACGGCTGGGGTTGGTTCGTCCTTGGCGTTCCGGCTGATTGCACCGGGCAGCAGCGATGCGGTGGTGATCTCTGGTTTGAACCAGATGGCGCTTACTGGGGGGACGATTGCCGTGGCCTTGGACGGATCGGCGGGAGGTTTGGCGATGGCCGGTCGTTACACGTTGTTGGATTACGTTGGGAACGCTTTGTCTGGGTCGGACTTCAGTGCGTTGACCCTGCCATCGAGCACGATCGGTTCGAATGCGCTCTCCATTTCATTGGAGAACAACACGGCGAACACTTCGATCGATTTGGTGATTTTGGGGAACAGCAAAACGTGGACAGGAGGAGTCAACGGCAACTGGAACCTGACCGAGGGCGGGAACTGGTCGACGGGAGTGGCTTTCGCATTTTCGGATAAAGTGGTGTTCAGTGACACGGCCACGGGACCGACGACGGTGGTGATCCCTGCGGCGACGACGTTGCAACCTTCCGAGTGGATCGTTTCGAACTCGGCGTTGGATTACGTGTTCACGGGTACGGGAGCCGTTGGCGGGCCGACGGGGTTGGTGAAAGAGGGGACGGGTCGACTGACGTTAGAGACGGCGAACACATTCACGGGCGTGACGGATATTCGGGCCGGCGTGTTGCGGGTGAAGAACGCGACGGCGTTGGGTGCGGTGACGGGCGGGACGAAAGTTGCCAGTGGGGCGACGTTGGAAGTTGAGGGCGGTCTTTCGTTGGGGGCGGAGGCGTTCACAATCGAGGGGACGGGTGCGGTGGGAGCGGCGGGAGCGTTGGTCTCGGTTTCGGGCGCGAATGTGGTGGCGGGTTCGGTGGTGCTGACGGGGGCGAAGGTGGGTGTGGTGGCGGATCAGTTGACGTTGTCGGGCGGGGTGAGTGGTTCGGGTGGGTTGACTAAGTCGGGGGCAGGGGTTTTGGTGCTGTCGGGCGCGAACACGTTCACGGGAGGGGTGACAATCAGTGCGGGGGCATTGCGGGTCGCGTTGCCCACGGCGCTTGGGGATGCAGGGGGCGCGATCACGGTGCAATCCGGCGGCGCTTTGGAGTTGCAGGCAGGGATGGATCTGGGGGCGAGGACGATGAGTTTGGCGGGGACTGGTGTTTCGGGAGGTGGCGCGTTGCGGAACGGCGCGGGATCGAGTGTGGCGGGTGGTGCGGTGACCCTGACTGCGGACACCACACTGGCTGTTGATGCGGGTGTTCTGTCCTTGAATGGAACGGTCTCGGGTGCGGCGAAGCTCACGAAGGCTGGGGCTGGTTCTTTGGTGTTGGGGGGTGATAACTCCTCGGGCTTCAACGGAGGCGTCGAGGTTGTCGCGGGGGCCATCGGGCTGCGGCAGTCGGTTTCTGCTCCGGGTTCCGGCTCCTTCGTCATGGGGAGCGGAACGACCCTTGCCTTGAGTTTAGGCGGCGCGGGCGAGTGGACTGCGACACAGCTCGGGAACTTCCTGAACTCCGGACGTGTGGTGTTCGGAACTGGCGCCTCTCTCGGCTTGGACACGGGCAACGCCACGGGTGATGTCGCTTACACGGCAGACGTGAACTTGCCGACGTTGAGTTTGGCAAAATCAGGCGCGGGGACGTTGGTGTTGTCGGGCTCGTTGGCTTACTTGGACACGCGGGTGGATGCGGGCACTTTGCAGTTCGGCAACGGCGGAGCGGGTGGAGCACCGGGGAATGGCCCGATTTCCGTTGGGTCAGGAGCGGTCATCTCATTCCAAAGGTCCGCGGCCACTGCAGTGGCCGCATCGATTTCGGGCGCAGGGTCTGTCTTGGTGCGATCGGGAGATGTTTCGCTCTCCGGCAGCAACACTTACACCGGTGGAACCGTGTTGAGTGGAGGGGCTGTGACGTTCAGCAACACGGGCGTCGGAACTTCAGGGACGATCAGCTTCTCTGGGCCCGCAACGTTGCGGTGGGGGACGGGTACCGTGACGGATCTCTCCTCCCGATTGACGGTGAATGCCGGGGTGGCGGCAACTTTGGATACAGGAGACAACAACGTGAGCTTCACCTCGCCGGTGGTGGCTGGTACGGGCGCTTCGTTGGTGAAACGCGGATCCGGCGTTCTCACCCTCGGAGTTGCGAACGCGGTCAATCGAACCTTGGTGCTTGCGGAAGGTGGCGTGAAGCTGGGCGTTGCGACGGCTCTTGCCACGGGAGCCCAAGTGCAGTTCGGAGGCGGACGGTTGATCTGGGGCAGCGGTGTGTCCGTCGATGTGTCGTCGAAAATCCAAGCCATCCCGTCAGGAGTCATCGCCGGAGTGGACGTGGGAACAAGCAACGTCCTCTTTAGCACGGCGTTGAGCGGTGCTGGAGGATTGCAAAAGATGGGTAACGGCTCGCTGACCTTGTCGAAAGGTCAGCCGAACCTCGCGGGGGGCGTGACCTTGAGTCAGGGTAACCTGACGGTGGGGCATTCCGACGCTTTGGGAACGGGGACATTCACGATTGAGGGAGGCACTTTGGATGCGAACATGCCTGGGATCGTCCTCGGAAGTGGAATCCCCGTGCGGATTGCGGGCGACTTCGCCTTCACTGGGACGCTTGATCTGGACAGCGGTTCGGGTGCGGTTGCGTTGGTTGGCGGAAGCCGCACCGTTACGGTCAATGGTTCGAACCTTGCCCTGTCTGGGGTGGTTGGTGACGGTGGCTCGGGTTACGGCCTCACCAAGGCGGGAGCCGGAACGCTGACGTTGGCAGGCGCGAACACGTTTGCTGGGCTGGTCTCGGTGAACGCCGGAGTGTTGTCGGTCGCCCATGGGTCGGCCTTGGGATCGACGGCTTCAGGCACGGTTGTTGCCGCTGGGGCGACCTTGCAGATGCAGGGGGATGTGTCGGTCATCGGCGAATCGTTGACCATCGCGGGAACGGGCAGCAGTGGTTCCGGCGGAGCGCTTGTGAATGCGGCTGGATCCAACGCGTGGAACGGACCGATCACTTTGTCGGGGGCTACAACGATTTTCAGTGCGGCGGGATCGCTGCAACTTGGATCCAACGCGGTCGTCACAGGATCCGGCGTGGCGTTGAGCGTTGACGGCGGTGGATCGGTGAACGTTGGTGGAGCGTTGGCACTTGGATCGGGCGGTTCGTTGGTCAAATCCGGGACAGGCTCGTTGGTGCTGCAAGCGGCGTCTTCGTACACGGGTGTGACAACGGTGAATGGCGGAACGTTGGCCGTCATGGCAGACGGAGCCTTGGGGACTTCGGGTGCGAATACGGTGGTCACTTCGGGGGCAGTTCTGGATTTGCGCGGCGTCACCTATGCGGTTGCCGAACCGATCACGCTGAGTGGCGCGACGCTGGCCGCATCAACGGGCGCTTCCTCGTTTGCGGGTCCAATCACCTTGTCCACCGGTGGCGGCACCTTCAACGTCGGCTCGGGTGCTCAGTTGAACCTGACGGGATCGGTGGGAGGGATCACCCCGTTCTTGAAGTCTGGGTCCGGGACTTTGGTTTTGGCAGCGGCGAACGGATACACCTCGACGACCACCGTGAACGCTGGAGTTCTGAGTATCGCGTCGGGCGGGGCATTGGGTGGGATCACGCAAGGTACCGTGGTCGCCAGCGGAGCATCGCTCGAGTTGCAGGGAGGTATCTCGGTGGGCGCAGAGCCATTGACCGTGTCCGGCAACGGATTCGCTGGAGGTGGTGCATTGCGGAACAAGGCGGGAAACAACGTGTTCGGGGGATTGATGACGCTTGGTGCAAATGCCCGCGTGGTGTCGGATTCGGGGACATTGACCTTGTCCAATCCAGGCAACGTGACGGGATCGGGGCTGACCTTGACGGTGTCCGGTTCGGGCAATGTGGTGATCGGGAGCGTGATCGCGACGGGTTCTGGTGCTTTGGTGAAGGAAGGTTCTGGGACCGTTGTTCTGACTGCGGGTAATACCTTTTTGGGAGGTGCGACCGTGAAGGCGGGGTCTTTGCAAATCGGGAACGGGGGAACATCCGGAACGGTGACTGGTTCTCTGATCGTGGATTCGGGCGCAAAGGTCGTCGTCATGCGGAACAACGCGTACAACTTTGCGGCAAACCTTTCAGGACCAGGAGCATTGGAGCATTCGGGAACGGGGGTGACGACCTTCAGTGGGATGAACTCCGGCTTCTCTGGACCGATCACTTTGGGTGCAGGAACAGTGGTGTTCGGATCCGCGGATTCGCTGGGCTCGGGGACATTGAGTTTCGGCGGTGGTGCATTGCGTTGGGCTTCCGGAAGTGCCACCGACCTCAGTGCAAGGTTTGGAGCGGTGCCTTCAGGTGTCTCGGCAACCGTCGACACCAACGGTAACGATGTGAGTTTTGCCGCCAATCTCAGTGGCGCTGGTGCGCTTGAGAAGCGGGGGAACGGGTCCCTGACCCTGACCGGTGACAACCGAAACTTGACCGGCGGATTCCGTGTTGTTGAAGGCACCCTACAGATCGGAGCGTCCCATGCGGCTGGAGTTGGTGTGCTGGCGCTTGTTGGTGGGCGTCTCTCGGGTTCTGACGCGGCGACGACACGTACCCTATCAGGGCCAATTGCCGTGACTGGGGCAGTGAACATCGGGGACCCTGTCTTGACAGCACCTTTGGTGTTTAGCGGCAACGTGGCTCTGGGTGCTTCTGCCGCCATGACGGTGGACAGCGCTCTAACCCTTTCCGGTTCGATCACTGAGTCCGGAGGTGCACGCTCATTTGTCAGGTCGGGACCGGGAGATCTGACTCTCTCTGGGTCAGGTGTGTACTCCGGCGATACCGTATTGAATCAAGGTGTGACCCGTCTCGGGTCGGTGACCGCGATCCCTTCGGGAACCGGCAAGGGTGTTGTGGTGATGAACGCCGGAGCATCCTCTGCGGCAACGCTTGATTTGGCGGGCTTGTCCATCGCTTTGAATGGCATCAGTGGAGCGGATGGGACGGTCAAAGCCCGCGTCGTGAACGATGCGGTGGGGACTGAATCCGTTCTGTCGCTCGGAGGCGCGAACACGTCCTCAAGTTTTGCAGGTGTGATCGCTGATCATTCGGGTTTGGGAGGAACGGTGAGGGTTCGAAAGACGGGTTCCGGTGTGATGACCCTGTCGGGTGTGAACACCTACTCCGGATCAACAGTGATCGAGGCGGGAACGCTGGCACTCAGCGGGAACGGCGCGTTGAGCAGCTCAACATTGGAAGTGCGGCAAGGGGCTGTTTTTGATGTATCGGGAGAGAGCACAGAGTTCACTCTGACGACGGGTCAAACCCTACAGCTCGCGGGAACGGTGGTGGGACCGATGCAAGTGGGGGCTGGGGCGATATTGAATCCGGCTCGAAGCGGATTAGGCAGCGTAAGCACTGGAGGTCTCACCGTCGGGGGCACAGTGGCGGTGCGTCTGGGAGCGCCCGGCACGGTTGGTTCGCCGGGAGCATCTGATCGAGTTCTCGTGACCGGAGATGTCACCATCAACCCAGGGTCTGTCCTCGCTCTGGCGGACAATGGGAATGCGTCAGGCGCAGGATCGATGGCTGCAGGCCGCTACCAGATCATGACGTACTCAGGGTCACGAACCGGTACATTCGCTTCGGTGACGCGGCCGACGGGCAGTGTGCTGCACGAGAAAGTATCGATGGATGACGCCGCAG
Source organism: uncultured Chthoniobacteraceae bacterium (assembly GCA_964489645.1). GTDB lineage: Bacteria > Verrucomicrobiota > Verrucomicrobiia > Chthoniobacterales > Chthoniobacteraceae > JBEEPE01. The sequence continues at coordinate 18,130 of CAZAZT010000075.1, forward strand.
GAGCCAGTTATGTCGATTTGTACAGACAGGCGTCCGGTGGGGTTGCAGCGAATGCTCTGGTTTTGGCGGCTGTACGCGTTGGGAGTCCTTTCGTCGCAAAGCCGATTGTCGTGAAGAATGAGGCGGCTGCGGATGGGTTCAGTGAAAAGTTGGATGCATCGCTGACGACCACAACTGGGGATGCAGCGAAGAGCGGGGTCGGGGTCGTCGGATTGGTTGCAGGCGCCCAAGACTCGGCGGGATTGCTTTTGAGTCTTTCGGACACGACCACCGTTGGCGTCAAAAACGGAGGGGCGTCTGTGGCCTTCGCATCTAGTGGTACGGGGACGAGCGGGTGGGGCACAACGGCACTCCCTTCGCAGGCCATCACCCTTTCTGGGACGGTCTATCGCGCTGCCTCTGCCACCGTTTTGCCGGCGACGGTGAACCTTGGCAATGTCCGAGCCGGATCCGCGATTTCGAGTTCGTCGGTCACGGTTTCCAACTTGGCGCAGACTGATGGATTCTCGGATCGATTGCGCGCGACATCGGGCCCGGCGAGCAACAACTTCGGGCTCACCGGGGCACTCACATTGAATGCGGGGGATTCAGGGGTCCTTCCAATCACCTACACCGGTGCGACTGCGGTGGCGGGTCTCAAGAGCGGCACTTTGCTCGTGGACTTGGTATCGATTGGACAATCTGCAACAGGTCTGGCCGATCTCCCGCTCACGAGTGGAACCGTAAGCGTTTCTGCATCGGTGTTCCGTCCAGCCGTCTCCGTTGTCTCCACAACGAGCTTCGACCTCGGCAATATCCGCGAGGGTCAGGTCTTCTCGCCCCGATTTGTTTCAATCAAGAACGATGTCACAGCGGATGCCTACAGCGAAAAGTTGAACGCGCAGTTCGGCGCTGTGACGGGAAGCGCCTCGGCGAGTGGAGGCCCGGTCACGCGGCTTGCTGCTGGCGCCACTGACAACTCCACGTTGAGCGTTGGGCTGACCAGTTCAGGTGTCGGTCCGAAGTCTGGCACGGTGTCCGTGAATCTGGCGACCGACGGAACGGGGACCAGCGGTTTGCCATTGGGCTCGTTGCCTGCAACGACCATCTCCTTGACGGGAAAAGTTTATCGCAAGGCGATCGCATCAGCTCCCACCCAGTTGGACTTGGGCAATATCCGAACGGGGGAATCCTTCACTGCGAAGCAGATCCTTGTTCGAAATGTTGCGTTGAGTACGGACGCGTACTCGGATGATCTCGGGGTGACGTTGAGTGGTGGGACGGGAGTGAGTGTGAGTGGGAGCGTGGCGCGGTTGGGGGCGGGACAGAGCAACGGGACGGCGTTGTCGATCGGGTACACTGGTTCGACGGCAGCGGCTGGGTTGGTGAGTGGGAATGCGACCTTGACGTACGTATCGAAGGGGCAAGTGGGCACGGGGTTGGCGGATGCGGCACCGTTGGTAGGGAGCGGGAGTGTGGCGGTGAGCGGGAAGGTGTACCGGAAGGCGGAGGTTGGGGTGAGTGCGACGAGCGTGGACTTGGGGAATGTGCGTGTGGGCGGGACGGTGCTTGGAGGGAGTGTGACGCTGAG
>CAZAZT010000076.1:0-19380 GCA_964489645.1 uncultured Chthoniobacteraceae bacterium
TTGGTTGCGGGTTCGAATCCCGCCGGCCCCACTCCCCTCACCGCCCCCCCTCCCCGCCCCCCCTCTCAAGGCCCCCCTGAAAATGAACGCCACGCTCCGACGTACCGTGGAACTCCTCGTCGCAGGAACCGTCGTCGGAACCTTCGTCCGCCTCGCCGGGATCTCGTTCAATCCCGCCACATGGCAGGCCCCGCCCTCCATCCCAGTCTCCCGCGCCCGCGCACTCGCTCCCGAACCGCTCTGGGTCGACGTCCGGTCCGCCGAACGCTTCACCCAACGCTCCATCCCCAACGCCGTTCGCGCCGACCTCGCCGATTGGAACAGCACCCTCAAACGGATCTCAGAAAGCCACTGGCAAGGCCCACAACACACCATCGTCGTCTTCGGGGAAGGCCCCGGATCGGACGCCGCCAATGAAGTCCTCACCCGACTCCGCAACGCTCTCGCTACAAAAAACATCTACCTGCTCGAAGGAGGATTCCTCGCATGGCCAGACTGATCCGCCTCCTCCTCCGATCCCTGCTCACCTTCGTCTTCCTCGCCGCCGCCGCGAACAAGATCGCCGACCCAGGCAGTCTCATGGCAGCCATCCAGAACTATCACATCGTCCCGTGGTCCGCCTCGGAACCACTCGCCCACATCCTCCCCTGGTGCGAACTCCTCGGCGCCGTCGCCCTCTGGATCCCACGCTACCGCGCAGCAGCCCCCCTCCTGCTGTCCCTTCTCCTCAGCACCTTCCTCGTCGCCCTCCTCTCCGCCAAACTCAGGAACCTCGATATCTCCTGCGGTTGCTTCGGATCGGTCAACGCCGCCAACTCCGTCATCAAACAGATCCGCCTCGACCTCATCCTCCTCGGAGCCGCCCTCTTCCTCCTCCAAAGCGAACGATCTCCCACACCGCCAGATGCCCCCAACGAATCCCGCCTTTAAGTGCCCCAAACCCATGTTAAAAACTGAACCCACTATGATCACCCGTCGTGAAGGTCTGAAATCCCTCGCTCTGGCCGCCGGCGCCATCGCCCTCGGCTCCGCATCCGAAAGCGCCATCGCACAAAATCCCGCCGAACCCCACAAGGTTCCAGCACTCGGCTACGATTACGACGCCCTCGAACCGTTCATCGACGCGGAAACGATGAAAATCCATCACGATAAACATCACGCCGCGTACGTCGCAAAACTCAACCAAGCGCTCGCAAAACATCCGCACCTCGCCTCCAAACCCCTCGATGCTTTGCTCGCCCAACTCGACGCTCAGCCCGACGACATCCGCAACGATCTCCGCAACCAAGGCGGCGGCCACGCAAACCATACGCTCTTCTGGCAATGCCTCAAAAAAGGCGGCCCAGCCCCCGCCGGAGCACTCCTCAAAGACATCGAAACCCATTTCAAAACCCAACAATCCCTCGAAGAACAACTCGTCGCAGCAGGCCTCAAAGTGTTCGGGAGCGGCTGGGTATGGCTCGCCATCCGCGACACAAAACTCGTCGTGGAAACCACTCCAAACCAAGACTCTCCCTTGATGTCCGGCGCAAAACCGCTCCTCGGAATCGACGTTTGGGAACACGCCTACTACCTCAAATACCAGAACAAACGCGCCGACTACCTCGCCGCCATCACCAAACTCATCAACTGGGATTTCGTCGCCGCCCGTCACGCCGGCCGCGCCTAACCCCCCTCCCCCTCGCCACCCTCATCATCCAAAACGTTTGAGGGTGGCGCATCCCATCTGACTGTTACTCGGATCGCACCGCCCACACTGGGCTCCTCCGCACCCCTCCCCTCCCATTCCCTCGGTGCCCACCTGTCTGCCCCTCACCCTGCAGCACCACACCCCCCCAAACGCTCCGATGAACCGCCCCCCTCCCCTCGCAGACCGCCTCGCCAGCGCTCCCTCCCTCAAATCCCTCCTGCGAACGGCACTCATCTTCGGTCTCACCGCATTCTCTCAATCCCCCATTCCTGACCCCACCAATCCCGCCACACCCGTCGACGACAAAGCCCTCGAAAACCGGTGGCTCAACGCTTTGCAAAAACTCGAGGACGATGCCTCAAGCAGCCCAGATGGAAATACCCTCGTCCAAGAACTGCGCTCCAGGAAATCGTGCCGCATCCCCGCACCCCCACGCCCAGTCAAAAATCCCGCCACACAACCCCCGAACTGGCCCGCATTTTACCAGACCACCGTCAAGAACACCGTCTCCGTCGTCGCTCGCTACAAATGCGACCGCTGCAACCGTTGGCACCTCCGCGATTGCGGCGGACTCGTCCTCTCCCCAGACGGCATCGTCGCCACAAACCATCACGCGATGGATCACACCGACTCCGCCATCACCGCCATCGGCTTCCCCGATGGCTCTGTATCCCCCGTTCTCGAGGTCCTCGCCGCTGATCCCATCGCCGATGTCGCCATCCTGCGAGTGCAACCGAACAAACCTCTCAACGCACCACCCCTCCGGATCGATGCGCCCGTCGGTTCGCCCGTCGGCTTGATCAGCACCCCAGCCGACGCCCACTTCTTCCTCACAACCGGTATCATCTCGCGCTACGGATACTGGCCCTACAACGGACAACGCGCCGCTCGCATGAACATCACCGCCGATTTCGCGCGCGGCAGCAGTGGGTTCCCCATCTACGACTCCGAAGCCCACGCAATCGGGATCGTCACCGCCACATACAGTTTCCATGCAGACACCCAGAACGGGAAAAAGGAGAACCTGCAAATGGTCTTCAAACACTGCGTGCCAATGCGATCCATCCTCCGCCTCATCGAAGGCGCACTCCCCTAGCCCGCTCCACACAAACCCCTGAGAGGCTCACCTCTCCATCGTCCGGTGCGACATCAGCACCGAGGCAGGATACCCCCACCCCCGCTTGCGATAAAACCCTTCCGCCGGGGGAAATACGTCAGCCACAACCAGCCCGCACCCACGCGCCACCAGCGCCCGCTCCACCGCAGCCAACAGCAGACACCCAACCCCTCTGCCCTGCCACTCCTCAGCCACCGCAAGCTCGCTCAAATACCCGCGAAAGCCCGTGTCATGAGCCGCCGCAAACCCGACCACCACGCCGCCGGCTTCCGCAAGCATCGCAAGCCCTTCTGCAGCAACCACACACCGCTCCACACAATCCCCCCTCCACGACGCCTGCCAAACCCCAGGAATCGCGCGCAACAAAGACTCAATCGCGAACACATCAGCTTCCCCAGCCAACCGGACCCGCACCAGTTCCTCAGCAATACCTCCCATCCAAATCACCCCTTTCGGATCGCCGACAGCGCTCTTCGCAAAGCATCCAACGTCACCGGCTTGCCTAAAACCGCCTCCGGACGCACCCCATCCGAATCCAAGCGCTCCAACGCATCGCTCCCCAACCCCGTCATCAACATCACCGGCATCGCATGCCCCTCCTCGCGCATCCTGCGCAACAACTCCAACCCCGTCATCCCCGGCATCGACTCATCCGTCAGCACAACATCCGCCTCAAACCCGCGCAACTCCGACAAGGCCCGCACCCCACTCGTCACCGCGCGCACCTCGTGCCCGTCCACCCGCAACAACTCCTCCATCAGCCCAGCGATGATCTCCTGATCGTCCACGACCAAGATCCGCAGCCGCCCCCCCTCCAACACATCCTCCCGTGCCACACGCGTTCGCTCCGTGCCCGCCGCCGGAAAACACACGGTGAACGTCGTCCCCCCACCCTTCGTGCTGTGGATCACGATCCGCCCACCGTGCCGCTCAACCGTCCCGTAAACCACCGCCAAACCCAACCCCGTCCCATTCTCACCCTTCGTCGTGAAAAACGGCTCCAAACAGTGGATCCGCTCCTCCTCCGTCATCCCAACCCCCGTGTCCGATACCGTCACCGCCGTCTCATCCCCCATCTGACGCGTCCCAACAACCATCTCCCCGCCCGCAGGCATCGCATCCACCGCATTGAAAATCAGGTTCATCAACGCCTCCCGCAACTCCGCCGGATGCCCCATCACCAACCTCGTATCCGCAATGTCCAACCGGACCGCAATCCTCCGCTCGCCCACCACCTCCGCCCATCTCGGCCGCGTCAACTCCACCACCTGCGTCACCAAATCCCCCAAACTCAGCGCTTCAAACTCGTCCCGATTCTCCGCAGGCCGATAGAACTCGCGCAACCGCCGAACCACATGCGTCGCATCCTTCGCCGCCGTCATCAACTGCTCCAAATACCCCGCCTCCCGATCGCTCCCCCCTTCCCGCAATCTCGGCGCAATCAACTCCGCATGCCCTAGGATCAATGTGAGCGCATTGTTGAAATCGTGCGCAATCCCGCTCGCCATCATCCCCAAGGCCCGTAACCGCTCCTGCTTGACCAGTTGGCCCTGCGCCGCTTTCAACCGCTCCAGCGTCGCCTCCAACTCCTGCGTGCGCACCTTCACCAACCGATCCAGAAGCTCGTTCTGCTCCCGTAACTCGCGCTCCAAAAACCGCTTCTGAAGAAGGTTGCGCGTCCGCACCATCACCTCCGTGTGATCCAACGGCTTCGTCACAAAATCGTCCGCCCCCGCAACCAACGCCCGGCGACGCGTCTCCATCGTGATGTCCGCCGTCAATACCAGGATCGCCGGCTGCTCACCCTCCCCTCGCAACTCGCGGAACCGCTTCAAAAGGTCAAACCCGCTCAGATGCGGCATGTGAAGATCCAACAACACAATGTCAGGATCCCCCTGGGTGAACATCAACTCCGCATTCCTCGGATCCACCACCGTCGTCACATGCCGCGCACCCGCCATCTCCAACATCATCTGCAACAACCGCGTATTCGCGACCTCATCGTCGATCACCAAAAAACGCCCAGCCCTCAAAATCGGATCCGGCATACCCCTCTGCTCTACCAGCTTCCAAACAGCCCTAGGAGAAAAAACACCGCCACTTGCCCGACTCCATTTTCATGAAAAGCTTTCAGGATGTCCGTCGACGGCTCCATCGCTCCTGACCGCGTCCACTCCTTCTTCAGTCACATCGCTAAACGTTACGATCTGGTCAACCGACTCCTCAGCCTCGGAATCGATCGCTCATGGCGCCATCTCACCGCCAAACGCGTCGCATCACGAAACCCAACCCACATCCTCGACCTCGCCACAGGATCCGGTGACCTCGCTCTCGCCATCCAATCCGCCCTCCCAAACGCATCCGTCACCGGCGCAGATTTCTGTGAACCCATGCTCGAACAAGCACGCCAAAAAGGCCTCAAAAACACCGTCGTCGCAGACGCCCTCCAACTCCCCTTCCCCAACCACTCCTTCGACACCGTCACCGTTGCTTTCGGCCTCCGGAACATGCGCTCCTGGCCCGACGCACTCCGCGAAATGCACCGCGTGCTCCGCCCAAACGGTCACCTCCTCATCCTCGACTTCGGCCTCCCCTCGCCCCCACTCCTCACTCCCTACCGATTCTATCTCCACCACATCCTGCCCCAGATCGCAGGATTGCTCACCGGCGACCGCGACGCCTACACCTACCTCGCTCATTCCATCGACGCTTTCCCTCGCGACCACGCGATGTGCGAATACCTCAGCCAAAACCACTTCCACCACCCTCGCTGCACCCGTCTCGCCGATGGCATCGCCATGCTCTACGAAGCGCTCACCCCACCCCACACACCATGACCACCCCCGCCGCATCCTCACGCGACTGGATCGACTGGACCCCCATCCACCGCGCCGTCCTCTGCTTCGTCATCGACGGTGATCAGGTCCTTCTCATCGAGAAAAAACGCGGTCTCGGCGCAGGAAACGTCAACGCGCCCGGTGGCAAGATCGAACCCGGCGAATCTCCCGCCCAAGCCGCCATCCGCGAAACCCTCGAAGAGGTCCACGTCGAACCAACACACCTCGAATCCTGCGGAATGCTCCGGTTCCGGTTCACCGACGGTTACAGCCTCCTCTGCGAAGTCTTCATCGCACGCTCCTATCACGGCACCCCCACCGAAACCGATGAAGCAAAACCCTTCTGGTCCCCCATCTCCCAAATCCCATACGACCGCATGTGGGCCGATGACCGTGAATGGCTGCCACAAGTCCTCGCAGGACAATGCTTCTCCGGCACCTTCGATTTCGACGGAAAACACATGCTCACCAAAGCCGTCTCCTTCCTCCCCAATACCCATCGAACACGACCCAACGCCCTCGTCGCAGGATGCGGCTTCGTCGGCCTCGAGATCGCCCGAAATCTTCACCAACTCGGGTGGGACGTGACCGCCTGCACCCACTCGCAAGAATCCGCCCATCGCCTCGCATCGGAACCGTTCAAGGTCCGCGCCTGCGACATCTCGGATCCCAACGAAGTCGAGACCCGTCTCGGTGACCTCATCGGCTCCCATGCCGTCATCCATTGCGCAAGCTCCGGAAAAGGCGGAGCCGATGCCTATCGCAGCGTTTATCTCAACGGCGCCAAACACCTCAACGCCCTTCTCGTCCCCAAACTCCTCGCTTACACCGGAAGCACCTCCGTCTTCACCCAAACGGACGGCTCCTCCGTCAACGAAGAATCCTCTGCCACACCCACTTCCGAAACCGGTCAACTCCTCCTCGAAACCGAACAGTACGTCCTCGCTTTCGGTGGCCTCGTCATCCGCCTCGGCGGAATCTATGGCCCCGGTCGCAGCGTCCTCCTCCGCAAATTCCTCGACGGATCCGCCGTCATCGAGGGCGATGGCAATCGTTGGATCAACCAGATTCATCATCAAGACGCCGCCAACGCCATGGTCCACGCCGTCCACAACGGACTCCGAGGGCTTTTCAACGCGGTCGACGATCATCCCATCACCCAACGCGACCTCTACGAACACCTCGCCCAGCGCCTCAACACCCCCCTCCCACCCGAAGGGCCCATCAACCTCAACCGCAAACGTGGTTGGACCCACAAACGCATCGAGAACGCAAAACTCAAAGCCACCGGTTGGCAACCTCGTTTCCCCTCCTTCTTCAAGGCCCTCGACACCGACCCCCAACTCCTCGAACAAGCGCGTACCCACGATTGACCAAGATCCGACCGATAATACGCATCCCCCCCAATGCGCCGAACCCGGCTCATCCTCATCTCCGCACTGGCCCCGCTCCTCGTCACCGGCGCCGCCACCCTCAAGATCCGATCCATCCAACAAAGCGTCCACCCACCTACCCCGCCCACCCACGTCATCCATAACGTCACCGGACTCCACTCCGCACCCGTCGCCGCCCTCGCAGCCCCAACGTCCATCGAGGAACTCCGCGCAGCCCTCCTCTCCCATCACGGCCCCATCTCGCTCGGGGGCGGAAGATTCAGCCAAGGCGGCCAGATCGGCCACCCAGACTCCCTTCACATCGATCTCCGAGGTCTGAACCAAATCATTCATCTCGACCACGAAGCACGCACCATCACCGTCCAATCCGGCGCCACCTGGCGACAGATCCAAGAACAGATCAACCCGCACGGCCTCTCCGTCCGGATCATGCAAACCTACGCCAACTTCACCGTTGGCGGCTCCCTCAGCGTCAATGTCCACGGACGCTACATCGGCGAAGGCCCCCTCATCCGCTCCGTCCGCGAAATCCACATCCTCCTCGCCGATGGATCCCTCCACACCGCTTCGCCTGAAAAAAATCCAGACCTCTTCTACGCCGCAATCGGAGGTTACGGCGGCATCGGCATCATCACCCAAGCCACACTGGATCTCACCTCGAACACTCCCGTCGAACGGCATTCCCGCGCCATGCCGCTCCAACAATATCTCCCACACTTCGCATCCCAAATACGGTCCAACCCCGAAGCGATCTTCTCCAACGGGGACATCTACCCGCCCGACTTCCAAACCATCCGATCCGTCACCTGGTACCGATCAACAAAGCCTCTCACCTCTCCAGAAAGCATTCGCCCCAAGGGAACTAGCGATGTGGGTTCCCCACGCATCATCGATCTGCTCGCCCACTCTGACTGCGCAAAAAAACTGCGCCGAATCGCCATCGAACCACTGCTCCACCTCAGCCACCCGGTCGTTTGGCGAAACAATGAGGCTTCCTACGATGTCAGCGAACTGCCGCACCCCATCCACGAAGACCATACATACGGACTTCGCGAATACTTCGTCCCCCCAGACCACTTCCATCTCTTCGTCGATCGCATGCGAAGCATCTTCGCTCGCCATCAGGTCAATGTGATCAATGTCTCCGTACGCCACGCACTCCCCGATCCCGGCAGCCTCCTCGCTTGGGCCCAGCAAGAGGTCTTCGCCTTCGTCGTCTATTATCGACAAGGCGTCGACGCCCAAGAACAAGAACGCGTCCGAGCGTGGTCCCGCGAGATGATCGATGCGACAAACACCCTCGGCGGAAGCTATTACCTTCCCTATCAAATCCACGAAAGCCCAGCCCAATTCCGCGCGGCCTACCCAAACGCAGACCGTTTCTGCGAGGTGAAACGCCGAGTCGATCCCGACAATAGGTTCCGCAACACGCTCATCGACCATATCGTGAACCCCGACAATCGGCCCGACACCAACGCCATCCCCAACTACCGAGGCGTTGCCGGAGAAGGTGCGCTCGCAGCGGCTCGATCATGGATGCACCATCAACTCGCATTCCAACTCGGCCCCACAAACTCTTCGCGGACCCAACAGATCCATGATCTATGGCTCGCTTGCGAGACCGCAATCCAAGCGGCGAAACACCGAGGATTTCCCGGATCCCATCAGCTCAACGCGCTGCGCCGATCCGCCTGGTGGCACTCGTTCCACCGCCTGATGACACCCCTGATCCCAACTCCCAGCCAGCCAACGCAATCCCCCAACAGAACCCTCCATCTCCTCATCAGCACCGCTCCCGCCCTCTCAAAGATCGATCAACACCTCCCCATCGTCATGAGGACCGATCGCCAAGCGGTCACATCAACCCCATCGCACAAGCTCCTCCCTGCCATCCACCTCCTCCTCGAACACGGGATTCCAATTCTCGAACTGAACGGGATGAAACGGATCGCCGCAATCCTCGAGACCCCTTCCAGATTCCTCCCAAAAACGCTCCAAAACGAGGCGTTCCCCCTGTGCCCGACCCCCATCCAAATCTCTGAGCATCAGTTCCTGCACTTCGTGGATCTTCCCATCGCCGCCCTCCCAGATCTGCAAGAACACCGAGTGACCCTCAAAGACGTTTTCCCGTGACCCAACGGGTCCCCATCCACCCACCAGACCGTCCCATTCCCTCAATCCAGAGGCCGACGCACCGCCGCAACACTCTCCCGATCACAGAACGGCGCCGAGAACCACGCCTGCTCAGCACCCCCGCGCCGCGTCCCCTCAATTCTCCCGACGATCATCTCCGCAGCCTTCCCAGCCATCGCTTCAATCGGCTGAGCGATGGTAGCCAGTTTCACCGGTAAGAATCGCGAGATCGGGATGTCATCCACCCCCGCCACAGACAGATCCCGAGGGACCGACAAACCCAGATCCAACGCCGCTCGGATCACACCCATCGCTGAAAAATCGTTCAACGCCAAAACCGCCGTCACATCCCTCCGATTCGCCAATAACGCCTTCGCCGTCAAATGCGCGTCCTCCAACGAGGCCCCACACCGCATGAAAACGAACCCTCCGTGGTCGATCCCGAAATCTGCCATCAAGCGCTGGAAGAACTCCGCACGCCCCCCATCCGCCTGCCCCTCCGACAACGCGCACAGATACGCGAAATGCCGATGCCCCAGCGTGTACAACCGCGCCACCGTATCCCGCAGCCCTCCAGTAAAATCCGCACGCACCATGTCCACCGGAACCTCAGAGCTCTGCGAAGATCCAACCACCACAAACGGCATCCTCTGCTCCCGCAAAAAACCCAGATGCAACTCCTCGTCGCTCAGGAACGCCACCACACCGTCCACTTGCCGATTCACAACCTCCTCCAAACGATGCCTCTCCCGACGCAGATCATTCCGCCACGACTCGATCACCAAATCGTATCCCGCACGCTCCAACGCCACCCCCAAAGCATCCGCAAAGGTCGTGTAGAAAGGGTTCCGAAGATCGGAGAGCAACAACGCCACCGCGTGAAACCTCCCCAACCGTAATCCCAACGCAGCCCGGTTCGGTCGGTAGCCCAACTCCTCCGCCGCACGAAATACCCGGTCCGCCGTCTCCCGCGACGCCCATGAGTTGGAACGTCGGTTCAGGATCGTGGACGCAGTGTTGATCGCAACACCCGCCCGCGCAGCCACATCCTTCAACCTCACCTTCATGCCATCCGCCGCCATCAGCGTGCACCCCCCGTAACCATCACTCCGCCAGTTCCTCCTGAGGCGCTTCCAAACGAGGGAACACCGGCGTCGGCGCACCAACCACATGCCCATCCGGTACCCCACCCCATGCCAACTCACCCAAACTCGGCTGAGGTAACCGCAACTGCTCGAAAATCGACGGGACCGTCTTCGGTAAAACCGGCCCAAGCAACGCCCCGATGATCCGGACCGACTCCACCAAATGCCATAACACGCTGTCCAACAACGCCGCCTGCCCCTCGTCTTTCGCCAGCTTCCAAGGAGCCGCACTCTCGATCAGCTGATTGCACCCCCGCGAGAACTGCACCACCTCCCGAAGCGCCGCATCCACCTGATACGATTCCATCGCCGCACGATACGAGGCGATACAACGCGGCGCATCCTCCCCCGACAACCGCGCCAACGCTTCCCAATGCGCCCCCTCACCCGCACCCCCAGCCTTCAACGCCCCCGCACGAAAACGGTTCGTCATGTTCAACGACCGGTTCAGCAGGTTCCCCACGTTGTTCGCCAACTCCTCATTGAACCGCATCCGCAAGCGCTCCTCGGAAAAATCCGCGTCCCGCCCCGTGGCAATGTCCGCCATCAAATAATACCGCAGCGCATCCGATCCATATCGATCCGATAATCCATTGGGATCCACACTGTTCCCCAAGCTCTTGCTCATCTTCGCACCCGCGATGTTCCACCAACCATGCACCAATAACCGCGCAATCCGGTCATCCGGGAATCCCATCGCATGCTGCATCACCGTCCAATAAACGCCATGGGCCGGAACCAAGATGTCTTTCCCGATCACCTGCGCCGCAGCCGGCCATAAACGGTCAAAATCAGGCAACCCCGATCCCTCGTCCGCCAAGTACCCCGCAAACGAGACGTAGTTGATCAACGCATCAAACCAAACGTACGTCACATACTCCCGATCGAACGGAAGCTCGATCCCCCACGCCAAACGGGACTTCGGTCGGGATATGCAAAGATCTCCCGAGATCCGCTCCACCGCGTTCCGTAATTCGGCGTGCCGGAACGACGGGATCACAAAGTCCGGATGCCGATCCAAGAACCCCAACAACCACTCCTTGTGCTCCGACAACCGGAAATACCAGTTCTCTTCCGCCAACTCCACCACTTGCCCCCACTCCGGTCCGAACTGCCCATCCTCTCCACGCTCCTTGTCCGTCAAGAACTGCTCCTGCCTCACCGAATAGAAACCCGTGTAAGACTGCTTATACAACTGCCCCGCATCGTGAAGGCTCTGCAAGATCCTCTGCACACACGCGATGTGAACCGCTGAGGTCGTCGCAGCCCAACCGTCATACGCCACATCCAACTTCGACCACAACGCGATGAACTTGTCCGTGCACCGCTCCGCAAACTCACGCGGAGACAAACCCTCACGCTCCGCCGACTGCTGCACCTTCTGCCCATGTTGGTCCACACCCGTCAGAAAATACACGCTCCGCCCACTCCCCCGGTGGTAGCGACTGATCACATCGGTCAGCACCTTCTCATACGCGTGTCCGATGTGCGGCGCAGCATTCGTGTAATCGATGGCCGTGGTGAAGAGAAGCGTCTCAGGCATAAGCCGAACACGATGACCTAACCCAACCCCCTTATCGAATCAAAATCCCCACGACATGAATCCACCCACCCCAACCTCACCACAAACCAAACACTCGCCCATCAAACCGGACGCACCCCAAACGCGAACAACGTCCGAAACCGCCCGTCCTGCTGATCCCGGCCCGCCTCCACGATCTCGCGTTCCACCAAACCCGCATCCTCCATCCACTCTTCCAATGCCGCCTCCGTGAAACCCAACCACCGATCCGCATACAACTCCCTCGCTTTCTCAAAGTTGTGCGCCATCAGATCCAATACAACCAATCGCCCGCCCGGCTTGAGGATCCGCGCCGCAGCACCCACCGCTCGCCTCGGATTCGCCGCGTGATGTAACGCATGCGACAAAACCACCAGATCCATCTCGCCCTCGCCCACAGGCGGTTCCTCCAAGTCGCCCAACCGGTACTCCAAGTTGTTCAACCCATGCTGCTTCGCAAGTGATCGCCCGTACTCCACCATGTTCTCCGAGTTGTCCACCGCGATGACCCGCCGAGCCCGCTTGGCCATCAACTGCGACAACGTCCCCTCCCCCGCCCCAAGATCCGCGACGTCCCACGACGGCATCAGCGCGAACAACATACGCGCCACACTCTCCCACGTACGTCCAGGACAATACGTCCGCCCAAACCGACCCGCCAACTGATTGAAATACTCCCGAGCCAGATCCGAACGTTTCCTCCGCAACACACGCACCGCATAACGATCCGCCTCAACCTCAGGAATCTCCCGCGCCGCCTCTTCCAAAACCACTCGCACCGCCGCCGGATACCCACCCTCCTGCACCGCATAAAACGAGTTTTTTCCCGCCTTCCGATCCCGCACCAAACCCAACCCCCTCAGCTGCGCCAAATGCCCCGAAATCCGCGACTGCGCCATCCCCAACACCTCCTGCACCTCCGCCACCGCCATCTCCTCCTCCGCCAACAACAGCAGCAGCCGAACCCGAACCGGATCCGCCACCGCCTTCAACAACTTCAAAGTTGACGACATCGCAGATCAGATACAACGTCCCATCGTGATATGTCAATGAGTGTGATCGACGCTCCCGACAGAAAACCTTCGTTCAATCCTTAATCCCAACCCCTTCCAACACCTTACCCTCGTATGTCCGCCTCCCACGCCCCCCTCCGCCGCTACATCTTCTCCTCCGAATCCGTCGGCGAAGGGCATCCAGACAAAGTCTGTGACACCATCTCAGACGCCATCCTCGACGCCTGCCTCGCAGTCGACCCCTCCTCCCGCGTCGCCTGCGAAACCTACGCAAAAAGCAATGTCGTCGTCATCGGAGGCGAAATCACCACACGCGCAAACCTCGACCACACCGCCATCGTTCGCCAAGCCATCCGCGACATCGGATACGTCAACGACGATGATGTCTTCCACGCCGACAAGGTGTTCGTCACCAATCTTATCACCCGCCAATCCCCCGACATCGCCCAAGGCGTCGACGCCATCGCCGCCGAAGGAAAAGACACCGCCGAACAAGGCGCCGGGGATCAAGGCATCATGTTCGGGTACGCATGCACCGAAACCCCTGAACTCATGCCCGCTCCCGTCATGTTCGCCCACCGCCTCGGTCGCGCCCTCACCTCCATCCGGAAAAGCGGCGTGGTGAACTGGTTGCGGCCCGATGCAAAAAGCCAGGTCTCCGTGGAATACGACGGGTTCAAGGTCGTCGGCATCACCAACGTCGTCATCTCCACCCAACACACCCCCGACGTCAGTCACGCCACCCTCCGCGATTTCCTCATCTCAGAGGTCATCCGCAAAGAACTCCCAGCCGAACTCCTCTCCGACCGCACCAGCTTCCTCATCAACCCCACCGGCCGATTCGTGGTCGGCGGCCCAGAAGGCGACACCGGTCTCACCGGACGGAAAATCATCGTCGATACCTACGGCGGCGCCGGACGTCACGGCGGTGGCGCGTTCTCAGGCAAAGACCCCTCCAAAGTAGACCGCTCCGCTGCCTACATGGGACGGTACGTCGCAAAAAATGTCGTCGCCGCCGGCCTCGCCGAACGCTGCGAAGTCCAATTCGCCTACGCCATCGGCCACCCACAACCCGTCTCCGTCAACGTCAACACCTTCGGCACCAACACCGCTGACGAAGCCAAAATCGAGAAGGCAGTCCTCGACGTCTTCTCCTTCAAACCCGCGGACATCATCCGCCAACTCAACCTCCTCCGACCCATCTATTCAAAAACCACGAACTACGGGCACTTCGGCAAACAGGACCCCGACATCACCTGGGAGTCCACCGACAAAGCCAGCGCGCTCCGTAGCCACGTCAGCTAAACCACTCCCAACCAACAGAACCACAAACCTCCGAATCCCATAAACACCATGCTCACAGAAACTCCCACCACCGCAGATTTCAAGGTCCGCGACCTGTCCCTCGCTGACTGGGGCCGCAAAGAGATCTCCATCGCCGAGAAGGAAATGCCAGGCCTCATGGCCATCCGTGAAAAATACGCCGCAGAAAAACCTCTCGCAGGCGTCCGCATCACAGGATCCCTCCACATGACCATCCAAACGGCGGTCCTCATCGAGACCCTCGTGGACCTCGGCGCATCCGTGCGCTGGGCCAGCTGCAACATCTTCTCCACCCAAGACCACGCCGCCGCCGCAATCGCCGCAGCCGGTATCCCCGTCTTCGCGTGGAAAGGCGAAACCCTCGAAGAATACTGGTGGTGCACCCAACAGGCCGTCACTCACCCAGATGGCAAAGGCCCCGAACTCGTCGTCGATGACGGAGGTGACGTCACCCTCCTCATCCACAAAGGCTTCGAACTCGAGAACGGTAGCGATTGGGTCAACTCAGCCTCCGAAAGCACCGAAGAGGCGGTCATCAAAAACCTCCTCAAAGATATCCACCGCGAAAATCCCATCTACTGGAACTCCGTCGTCAAAGGATGGCGCGGCGTCTCCGAGGAAACCACCACCGGTGTCCACCGCCTCTATAAACTCCAAGAACAAGGAAAACTCCTCGTCCCTTCCTTCAACGTCAACGACTCCGTCACCAAATCCAAGTTCGACAACCTCTACGGCTGCCGACACTCCCTCGTCGACGGTCTCAACCGCGCCGTCGATGTCATGATCGCCGGTAAAGTCGCCGTCATCTGCGGATACGGCGACGTCGGGAAAGGCAGCGCACAATCCCTTCGTGGCCAAGGCGCCCGCGTCATCGTCACCGAAATCGACCCCATCAACGCTCTCCAAGCCGCCATGGAAGGTTTCGAAGTCACCACCATCGAAGACACCCTCGGTCGTGCCGACATCTACGTCACCACCACCGGCAACGTCGACGTCATCACTCTCGCGCACATGAAACGCATGAAAGATCAGGCCATCGTGTGCAACATCGGCCACTTCGATAACGAGATCCAAATGGACCTCCTCAACCGCGAACCCGGCGTCCAGTGCACCAACATCAAACCGCAAGTGGACAAATACCGCTTCCCAGATGGTCACGAAATCTTCGTGCTCGCAGAAGGTCGCCTCGTGAACCTCGGTTGCGCCACCGGACACCCAAGCTTCGTGATGTCCAACAGCTTCTCCAATCAGGTCCTCGCTCAACTCGATCTCTGGAAAAATCGAGACCTCTACAAACCCGCCGTCTACGTCCTCCCAAAACGTCTCGACGAAGAGGTCGCTCGACTCCACCTCGAGAAAATCGGGGTCAAACTCACGCGCTTGACCGAACGTCAAGCCAACTACCTCGGAGTCGACCAAAGCGGCCCGTTCAAGCCAGAACACTACCGCTACTGATCCGAACTCCCTGAACTATCCGGTCCTCAAGGGACGACCTCACCAGGTCGTCCCTTTTTCGCGTCCACACCCTCCGAAAATCCGCAGCCTATCGAGGGATCGGCGCCTGCATCGTCGTCAACGTCTTGCGGAACATCCCGTCCTTCACATACGCCCCGATCACCACCTGCCCCTCCGCCCCCGTGCTCCCACGCTCGCGGATGAAAAGATCCGGTACCGGCTCATTCGAGAACTGCGTCGCTTTGCTCCACTCCGCGCTCGCAACCCCTCGCGGCACAATCTCGTACCGCTCCAACACCGCATCACTCACATTGCTCAACGGCGCCTGCCCATTCGCATCCCGCACCGCCACATTCGCCAACGACCGCAAATCCCTCGCCTGCAACGCCTGAAAAGCCTGCCCGCCCATCCCGTGCAACACCCCCGAAACCTCGTCCACCAACCGCTTCTTCGCCGTCGCACGCAACTTCGATAAAGCCGACTCCACCTGCTCAGACGTATCCAACGCTCCCACCTCACCCGCCACCCGTAACCAATCCGCCTCCGATAACAACTCCAACTCCGGAATCTCCCGCCCAGGCACCTTCCGGAACTCGCGATCCAACTCCGCCGCCCGCTTCGCCATCGTCATGATCGAGCCGATGAACGCCGACTCCCCACCAGACTCACCCTCCGCCGATCGCTTCACCTTCGCCACCTCCGCCACCGGCTTCGCACGCTCCTCATTCGCCCCCACAACCGGACGATCACCCGCGCTCAACGCCGGAGCCGATACCCGCGTCTCCTCCGCCACCCTCGGCACCTCCGCAACCACCTCCATACGCCCCGATCCACCGCGCTTCGCCACCGCCAACTCCTCCTCCAAACGCCAAACCTCGAGCGTCTGATAAACACAGCCCGCAGCAAACAACACCGAAAGACCGCCCGCAATTCGCGCATTCATAAATCACTCGTTGAGAACTTTTAACCCATCGTCAAAGGCCGCGCATCCCGCAAGAACGGAAGCCCCTCCCGATACGCACGCAACGCCGATAGATCCAGTTCCGCCCCAATCACGCACTCCCCACCCTCCGCATCCGCCACCACCTCGCCCATCGGCGACACGATCAAGCTCCGCCCAACATGCGCCAACTTCGGATCCGATCCGATCCGGTTCACCCCCGCCACATAACACTGGTTCTCGATCGCACGCGCCTGCAACAACTTCACCCAATGCGCAATCCGCGCCTCCGGCCAACTCGCAACGAATGTCATCAACTCCGGCGCAAACGCCAGCGCCGCAATCCGCTGCAACTCCGGAAACCGTAAATCATAACAGATGAACGGCGAAACCCGCACGCCCCCCCACTCGAACATCGACGGCCCAACCCCACAATCGAACACCTCTCCCTCGCCCCCAGGAACGAACGGACGCTGCTTCGTATAACAACACACCTCAATCCCTTCCGGTGAATACACCACCGCCTGATTCAGCCCGCGGCCCCCACCATTCATCCGTACCACCCCACCCATCACCCATACCCCATGCTCCACCGCCATCCGTCGCAAAAAAACCGAACTCTCCCGTTCCGCCCCCTCCGCAATCACCGACAAGTTGAACCCAAAACCCGCATCAAACATCTCCGGCAACAAAACCAACGCCCCTCGCTCAAACGATCCACCCGAAAAAAATCGCTCCACACGCTCATGGTTCGCCCCACGCGCCTCCCAACTCACATCATACTGAACACAATAGACTTTCATAGACAGCACTCCTTTCTTGCACCTTCAACCCACCCGCATCTCGATCCGAGACGCCACCGCTCGCGCGCGATCCCGCGCCTCATCCGCCGTATCGCCCGTCGCAATCGCCACACCCAAACGCCGACGCCCTGACACCTCTGGCTTTCCAAACAACCGGACCTGGCTCTCCTCCACCCCCAACGCCTCCGCCACCCCAGAAATCACCGGTACCCCCTCACCATCCGCCAACAACGCCACACTATGCGACGGACGCCACAGCCTCACCCGCGGAACCGACAACCCCAAGATCGCCCGCGCATGTAACGCGAACTCCGACATCGATTGGCTACCCAACGTCACCAACCCCGTGTCATGCGGCCGCGGACTCACCTCGCTGAAAATCACCTCGTCCCCACGAACAAAACACTCCACCCCGAACAAACCCCAGCCCCCAAGATTCGAGACCACCTTCGAGGCGATCTCCTGCGCGCGCTCCCACGCCTTTTCAGACATCGGACAAGGCTGCCAACTCTCGCGATAATCACCGTCCACCTGCACGTGCCCTACCGGCGGGCAACACTGGATCCCGTTCACCGCAGAAACCGTGAGCACCGTAATCTCGTAATCGAACCGGATGAACCCCTCCACAATACAACGCCCTGCCCCAGCCCGAGACCCCTCCTGCGCGTATTTCCACGCCGCACCCATCGCCCCCTCATCCGTCACCAAACTCTGCCCCTTCCCACTCGACGACATCAGCGGCTTCAAAACACACGGATACCCCAACACCCCGCCCGCCTCCAATGCACCCGCCTCCGAATCCACAAATACGTAAGGCGACGTAGGCAACCCCAACTCCTCTGCCACCAATCGCCGAATCCCCTCACGGTTCATCGTCAACCGCGCCGCTCGAGCCGTCGGGATCACCCGCTGCCCCTGAGCCTCCAACTCCACCAACACATCCGTCGCAATCGCCTCGATCTCCGGCACCACCAGATCCGGTCTCTCCAACGCAATCACCTCACGCAACCGCTCGCCATCAAGCATCGAAAACACGTGCGACCGATGCGCAACCTGCATCGCCGGCGCATTCGCGTACCGATCACAAGCGATCACCTCACACCCCAACCGCTGTAACTCGATCACCACCTCTTTCCCTAACTCCCCAGAACCAAGAAGCATGACGCGTGTCGCAGACGGGCTGAGCGGAGGATGAAAAGTGCCAGACAGAAGCATGATGTGAACGGGCGGTTGAAGGTGAACGGGAACGAAACCCTCCCATCTTGACCTCCCCCACGCCCCCCCTCAAGGACTCTCCCTCATACCCCTCCCCGCAATCACCTTCCTCCAACCCACGCCCCCACCTATCATCCTCCCTCTGTGGACACACTCCTCCCCATGATCGCCACGCTCGTCGCCCTCGGCGCGCTCCTCACCGCTCTCATCGCCCTCGGTGCCTACCTCCTCGGCAGAAAACACGGCGCCAAATCGCAACCCACTTCCGCCGCCGAAAGCCTGCTCGCTGACCTCCGCCAACGTCACGCCACCCTCCAGTCCCGCTGCGACTCCGAATCCGCCGCAAAAGAAGCCGCCCTCCAACTCGCAGCCGCCTCCGAATCCGCCCGCCAATCCCTCGCGCAACAACTCGACTCCGACCGACAACAACACGCTCTCAACCTCAACGAACTCCGCCAACGCAACCAGCACGACATCACCATCCTCCGCGAATCCTTCGCACGCATGAGCAACGACGTCCTCCGATCCATGACCCCCGACGTCACCAAGGAAGTCGCCACCAAGGTCGAACCGCTCATCGCCCAAGTCCAACAAGCCCTCACCGGCTACCAAGCATCCCTCCAACACGGTCTCTCCAGCCAAGAATCCGCCCTCGCCCAGTTCCGCTCCCAAATGGAAGAGATGAGCCGCACCACTGCAGCCCTCGCCTCCAGCACCAACGACTTCACCGCCGTCCTCAAATCCTCGCAACACC
>CAZAZT010000077.1:0-19086 GCA_964489645.1 uncultured Chthoniobacteraceae bacterium
TCCTCGAGGACGACAATACCCGAGCCTCTAGGCAACTTCTGAACGACTTCTCCAAAATCTCCTTCGAGGTGACGCATCCATCTCAACGCATTGACGGAACCTCGGAACTTCGTTTTCAGAAGTTCCTCGAAGCTGAAAACGTCACGGACGCGACGGTTGAGGTGATCCCCCGAAAGAATCAAGTTTCCGTCTGGATGAAGGAGTTGTTGGGAATCGCCTGTATCCGAAAGAGACCTCGTGTTCACAGCTCGGGCAACGCCACACCGCGCTCTTTGAGCATCCGTTCAATGGACGCTACGTCGTCGTGTGGGAGTCGTTTTCTCTGATATTTCCGCCAGAGGATGTCTCGCAACTCGATCAGGTCTTCGTCGGAAGGAGCGTCGAAGTAGGTCCACGTCTCCTCGGACTTCGCTTTCGACTGAAATTTCCACTTCCCTGCGAAGCGCTCTGCCCGGACCTCTGTTTTCTCGCCTTCCTCATTCACCCTTTTCCAGACGTGGACGTTTCTCATGTGTGCTTTTGGGCTGATTTGTTCACAACTCTTAGAAGAGAGAAATTTTGAACCAAGACATCCTTCTTCTTCTTCTTCTCGCCAATAACTTGCCAAAAGGGTGCTCCACACAGCTCCAGAAAGGATTCCACACGAAACACAGCTTGTGAACAAATGGAGGACAACCGTGAACAGCGGGCGAACAACTCGGGACGAACTGAGGTTGCGAACAAAAGCTCACGGTAATTCAGAAGTTATTCACAGGTTACCCTCAACACCGTTTGACTCCCAGGTGCGAAGGTTGAGGGCCTCGGTAGCTGCCGCCGCTTCTGCCTCTTTTTTGCTTCTTCCAGTACCCCTGCCGAGCTCGCGACCCTCCCAGAGAATGCGCGACGTGAACATTTTTGCATGCTCCGGACCGAACTGGTCGACGACCTCGTATTGAGGACTTCGAGGAGCGAGAGACTGGAGGATTTCTTGGAGACGTCCCTTCGGGTTGGACGTGGCATCATCGAGGCGGAGGGCTTCCAGATGATCCCGTGAAGTTTGGAGGACGATCCGACGAACGGTCACGTAGTCGGAATCGAGATAGATCGCTCCCATGAGGGCCTCAAACGCGTCTGCCAACGAGGAAGGCCGTTCGCGGCCACCGTTCGCTTCTTCACCTTTTCCGAGCATCAAGAAACGGCCTAAGTCCAACATCCGTGCGTAGTTAGACAATCCCTCTCTGGAGACAAGTCGCGCGCGGATCTTGGTCAATTGTCCTTCCGAGCACTGGGGGTAGTGGTCGAAAAGGTATTCTGTGAAAACGAGCTGAAGGACGGCATCGCCGAGGAATTCGAGGCGTTGATTATCAAAGTGATGCCGCTGTGTTTCGTGTCCAAGACTCGGATGAGTCAGCGCTTCCGCTAAAAGTAACGGGTTCCTGAACTTGTAGTTCAACCGTTCTTCGAGCGGGTTCATGGTCAGCGGAGGAGTGGCTATTGGAGAGCGGTTTGGATGGTTTTCCGAGCGGTTTCGAGAGCCGTGGAGAGTTGGCCGGGCTCTTTTCCTGCACCACGGGCAAAGTCGGGGCGCCCACCTCCTTTCCCGCCAATGAGCGGGGCGATTGTCTGGATGATTTTTCCCGCAGAAAGGCGAGTTGTTAACGAGTTATTCACAAGGGCGGCGACGTTCGCGATCCCAGCCGATGAACTGCCCAACACTGCAACTCCGGTGAAGCGAGGTTTCAAGGATTCAAGGATGGCTTGGAGTTCGTCCCCTGAGCTTCCCGTCACTTCGGCCACGATGACCGGCGTTTCGTTGATCCTGACAGCCTCAGCCTCAAGCCGAGTCGCTGCGGATGCTGCTTCTCTTTTCTGCAGGGTTTCCAGATCCTTCTCCAGCTGCCGTTGACGGGTCAGGAGGGCATCGAGCTTCTTGTCCAAATCAGGGAGAGGAGCACCGATTTTCGATGCGATCTGCCGGAGTCGATCGGTTTCCGAGTGAGCATTTTCGAGAGAGGCCCAGCCGGCGAGGGCTTCGATCCGACGAACACCGGCTGCGATCGCATTTTCGGACAGGATGCGGAACGACCCGATCTCTCCAGTCGCTCGCGTATGCGTTCCTCCGCAAAGTTCCATCGAGAAGCCATTCAATGAGCCTGCGGCGCCGCCGATCTGGACCACGCGCACGCGATCGCCGTATTTGTCGCCAAAGAACTGCAGGACATCTGCACGCTCCTTGATTTCCGCGTACGGGCGTTCAACCCAAGAGATCAGGCTGTTCTCCAAGATCCGTTCATTCACCAACCGTTCCACGTCCTTGAGTTGGGAGGAGGAGAGGGCAGCGCCGGCAAAATCGAAGGTGAGCTTCTCTGGGCCAACGTAAGAACCCTTTTGTGAGGTTTCTGTTCCGATGACCTCACGAAGAGCCCAATGCAGGAGATGGGTTACGGAATGATGCCGTTCCATTCCTAGGCGCCGAGCGATGTCGATCCTGACATCCACCACGGTTCCGACCTCTGGAGCATCTTCTGTTTCAAGGAAATGAAGGAATGTTTCTCCGTTCTTTCTCGTGGAAGCAAAACGCCAACTGGAGTTCCCACTTCGGATCTCGCCGGAGTCGCCAAGCTGTCCTCCCAACTCCGCGTAGGCAGGCGAGACGTCGAAAATGACAGCGGTTTTCTCTTTGAGTTGGACGATTTCAAGGACGGTCGCATCGGTCTCGGTGCGATCGAAGCCCACAAAGGCTGTGGGCGTCATGGTTTCGATCTGGGAAAGCTCGATCACTTGCTTTTTCTGAGCTGCGCGTGCGCGTTGGCGTTGCTGCTCCATCAAGCTTTCAAAACCGGCGTGATCGACGGAGAGACCACTTTCACGAGCCATCAATTCGGTGAGGTCGAGCGGGAACCCGGAGGTGTCGTACAAGGTGAACGCGAAGGAACCAGAGATGCACGATTCGCCAAGTTCTTTGACGCGAGAGGATTCTTGAGCGAACAGGGAAATCCCGCGGTCGAGCGTGCGATTGAATGATTCTTCTTCCCGTTGAAGAGTGTCTTGGACGAACTTGAGTCGGGACCGGAGTTCGGGGAACACATCGCCCATGGTACGGGCGAGAACCGAGCTCAACTTGTAGAAAAAGGGTTCCGTAAGACCGATGACCCGACCGTACCGAATGGCTCGGCGTAAGATACGGCGCAGGACGTAGTTCCGGTCGGTGTTGCCCGGGACGATACCGTCCGCGATGGCGAACGAGAGGGTGCGGATATGATCAGCGATGACGCGGAAAGCGACGTCCGTTTTTTCCTGATCCGTGACAGGGATCAGGGAGCCGTCGGGGCGAGCGGCAGGGAGTGTGGACGCATATTTCAATCCGCTTAATCGCTCGATCTCATCGAACAGAGGCCGGAAAACGTCGGTCTCGTAGTTGGATATCCGCGCGGAATGGAAGTTAGTGAAGTTGTTGGTGCCTTGGATGATCGAGCAGACCCGTTCAAAGCCCATCCCGGTATCCACGTGTTTTGCTGGGAGGGAAGAGAAAGTCCCGTCGGGGTTCGCATTGAACTGGATGAAGACGAGGTTCCAGATCTCGATGCATTGAGCGGAACCTTGGTTGACCAAGGCTCCACGGGTGTCCCCGAGCGGTGTGAGGTCCACGTGGAGTTCTGAACACGGGCCACAGGGACCGGTGTCCCCCATCATCCAGAAGTTGTCCTTTTTGTTGCCGTTGACGATGTGCACGTGAGGGTCGAGACCTGCGGTGCGGAACAGGGCGGCCCAGATTTCCCAAGCTTCTTGATCCCGCTCGGCAGGATCGCCCTTTGAAGCATCAGGTTGATAGATTGTTGCGTATAAACGATTTGGTGGGAAACCCCAGCGGCCCACGACAAGTTCCCACGCCCATTCGATCGCCTCGCGTTTGAAATAGTCGCCAAAGGACCAGTTCCCGAGCATCTCGAAGAACGTGTGGTGATAGGTATCGAGGCCGACGTCTTCGAGGTCGTTGTGTTTGCCACCAGCGCGGATGCATTTTTGCGTATCCGCAGCGCGCGTGTCCGCGGCGGGGATGGCGTTCGCGCGAGAGGATGCATCGGGGAGCGTTTGTCCGAGGAAGATCGGGACGAACTGGTTCATGCCCGCATTCGTGAACAACAGGTTCGGCGAGTCAGGCAGAAGGCTGGAAGATGGGACGATGGAATGTTTCTTCTCCCGGAAAAAATCGAGGAAGGACTGCCGGATCTGCGAGGAGGTGAGCATGTGCGCGAAAGGGAGTGCCGGAGCGGGCTTCGGGCGGACGAGAAAGCGTGGCTTAGAGGGCGAGGGAGGGATCTTCCGAGAGGAGGGCTGCTAGGGTTGGCCAACCGGCTTCATCGAGCGATTGGAACGCATGGAGGTAGACCTTGACGAGATCGGGGTCGAAGCCCTTTTGGAGAGTCGACACCACCTCGATAAGCTTTTCTTTTGCAGGGGCTTCTGGAAGCTCTTCGATCGTCCCGTTGTCTTCGTGCGCGATGCCCAACCCGTCCAAAAAGGCGCAGAGCAGATTGCTATGGGCGCCTACCAGCCAGATTTGCAGGACCTGCGCGGCCAGCGTGCTGTTTCTGGCGAGGGCGAGGTGAGCAGCGATGTGCTTGAACTGGTCCGCCTTGGGCTTCCGTTCAAGGAAGACCGGGCGCAGTTTCTTCTGGTCTGCGACCGAACGGATAGCGGCCTTGTAGAGCGGTTTTTCGTTCTCATGGAGATGAGCGAAGAGGGAACCCAGGACGGACTCTGGAAGGCGGGCGAAAATCTCGTTCGGCTTGTGCATAAAGGTAATCTTCTAGCGTAGAAAAGGCCCGTTCTGGTTCAAGCACGGGAAACGGAGATCAGGCTTCCGCGAGGGACGCTTCATTGCCGTAGGATGGAAACGCGGGCAGAAATAGGGGTATGGAAAGAGCACTGCACTGGTTTCGGCGGGATTTGCGGTTGTCGGATAACACGGCCTTGAACGCTGCATCACGCAGATCGGAGGTGGTTTACACGGCGTATGTGGCGAGTGCTTGGACCAAGGAGCATGACTGGACTGGGGCGGGAAGGCAGGAGTTCCTTTGCGGTTGCCTCGAGATGTTGGGTGCGGACATCGAAGCGTTGGGAGGGAAGTTGATCCATCGGCGTGGCGATGCGGTGACAGAGATGGTGCGTTTGGCGGAGGCGTTGGGAGTGGATTCGGTGTATGCGAACCGGGACCCGGATCCATTTGGGCGGGAAGTGGAACGGAGGTTGGCGGCTGCATTGGAGAAGAGCGGTCGCAAGCTGATCTTATTCAAGGATGTGGCAATCCATGAGCGGGATGAGGTGTTGACGGGTGCGGGAGGGTCTTTCCGCGTTTTCACTCCCTATTCTCGGGCATGGGGGAAGTTGCCGAAACCAGCAACAGGACCGCGCGCGGCACGTTTGGCGAGTCCACCAGCGGGTGTTGATCTTGGACAACCGCCACGGCTAGCGGATTGGGGGTTGGTAGCCGACGGCACTCTTTTGCCGCGCGGAGGGGAGGCGGCGGCCAGTGAGCGGGTGGACAGGTTTTTGGACGCACGCGTGTTCGGTTATTCGGATGCGCGGGATTTGCCGGCGATGGAAGCGACGTCGCGGATCTCGCAGGATTTGCGGTGGGGAACGGTGTCTATTCGGGAGGTGTTCGCGAGGACGCAGGAGCGCATGCGGGGCGCGACGGTGGATCAACAGCGCAATGCGCAGGTTTTCATCACGGAGCTGTGTTGGCGTGAGTTCTACATGCAAACGTTGTGGTTCCATCCGGAGGTTTTGGAGTTGGAGTTCCAGGAGCCGTTCCGAGGGATGCCGTGGGAGGTGGATGGCGAGAGATTGGCGCGGTGGCAGGACGGAAAGACCGGGTTTCCCATCGTGGATGCGGGCATGCGTGAGTTGAAGGCTACGGGCTTCATGCACAACCGTGTCCGGATGATTGTCGCGATGTTCTTGACCAAAGACTTGCATCTGGATTGGAGGGCCGGAGAGAAATGGTTCCAGAAGCGTTTACTGGATGGGGAGATAGCGTCCAACAATGGGGGCTGGCAGTGGAGCGCGGGGACGGGGACAGATGCAGCGCCTTATTTCCGCATCCAGAATCCTTGGACGCAGACGACGAGGTATGATGCCGACGGTGATTATATTCGCAAATGGGTTCCGGAGTTGGCTGGGTTGTCAGGGCGTCGTCTCAGCGAGCCCCCGGCGAACGGGTTGCGATTACACGCGGATTATCCCTTTCCGATGGTGGATCATGCGCGGGAGAGGGATCGTGCCATGGACCATTACAAGGGCCATCTAGCGGCCGTGAGAGGCGCGGGGAGTTAGTTCTCGCGAAAGGCTGATTCTCGGGCGGCAGGAGGGTGCTTCGTGGTGAATGAGGCTGTTTGGTAACGATTCTGCTCCAGAGGGGTGGGAAGACCCATGAGTGATGCAACGCGGACAGTATCAGGACCCGCTCGCAGCGGGATGACGCCGCTGTTGATGATGCTTGCTGGCGGGGTGGTCTTGGGCGCGTTATGGCCTTCGACGCCCAGTCAGCCAAGCAATCCTGGAACCGAGATGGCGGACGAGTCTGTGGGCGTGGCGCAGCGGTTTGCGAAGGGAAAGGGGGCAAGTGGTGATGCCAAGGGCGTTGCGGGATTTCAGGCGAATGGAACTGGGGGTGGTCGATCCATTCCGTCGGAGCGGTTGGTCCCGCTGTTCCAACGGGCGACAAAACTGAAGAACGAGACGAAACAATACGCAGTGACGTATCAGCTAGCTTCTCTCATGGGAGTGAAGGAGTTAGAGGCGGCGATGGAGAGCGCGTTGGCGGACGTGAAGAAGGGGGACACGGTGGCGGTGAGGGCTTTGGCGCGGAGGTGGGCGGAGATCGATCCGGGTGGGGCGGCCTTGCGTGCGCTGGAGATGAAGAACGACGCATTTGCCTATCCGTTGGTACAGAGTTGGAAACAGATGTCACCCAATGGTCCGTATGAATGGGCGAAAGGGCTTCCGGCTTCGGAACAGACGGCCGCATTCAAGATGTTATTGAATCAGAGGGCGTTGGGAGCGCCTGAGGCGGAGAAGGTGTTCGGGGTGGCGGCGGCAGGCTTGCGGAGTGGCAGTGATGATCCGGCGCAGAAAGACATCGCGGTTCGATCGCTGCGCGCAGTGTCTGCGGCGGCTCCGGATAAGGCGGCTCAGCTCGCAACAGGATTGCCGGATCCGGCTTTGAGGACTCAAGAACTGCAGGCAGCGACGGCGGGTTGGGCGCGGAAGGACGAAGCGGGCGCTGCGATGTGGATCAAGAGCAGCCCCAGCTTGAACCCGAAGGACCGAGAGGATCTCACCAAGACGCTCCAGATGGTGGCTCAACAGAAGAAAAGCAAACCTGTTCGCTAAAGCCCGTGTCTCCATCCGATCTCATCTCCCGTTACGGTCGACCGCTTTCTTTGCTAGGCGCGATGGCGTTGGGCTTTCCGGGCGGCCGCATGCTTCGTTCCTTTTTGGATGATGACCCTGATTTGCGAGGCGTGGGGTTCACTGAGCCCGTGAAGCCGGTCGCATCCGAGCGGATCGAGGAGTCTGGAGGGGCGGGAGATAGCGATCCTGGTTTCGATCCTGAGACGCAGGCGTCGCTGTTCGGGAGCTTGGAGGCAGAACTGCGCAAGAGTTTAAGGGACCGGAATCCGGCGGATATCTCCACCAAAGAGAAGATCTCACTGATCGCGGAGGCGCAGTCGGAGAAGAGCGATCTGAGGAGATACCTGCTGACCTATCAGCGGGTTTCGATGATCTCCAAGGATGAGTTGGCCGAGGCTTGGACGGCCGTCGCGGAATCGAAAGACTCTATCGCGATGCGTGCCTTGGCCAGGCGCTGGGCAGAGATCGACCCCGCATCAGGTCTCGCTCGACTGGTCGGTGGTGAGGAGGTGAAGAGTTATTTCGCACACGGATTCCTGTCGGCACTCGGCAAGATGGATCCGGTCAACTCGTTGCGGTGGGCGACTCAACTCGAGGCGGGGCCGAAGCGTGAATACTTCCTGTCCGAAGTGATCAACAGCGCGGCGTTGTCGAACCCGGAGAAGGCTTTCGATTATGTGCTTGGGATGAAGGAAGGTACGGAGAAGTCAGCCCTCACAGGTCGGATCGCGGGGGTACTCGCGGCGCAAGACTCTTCCAACGCGTTGGATATCGCGCGCCGGATGCCTGAAGGCGGAGCGAAGTATGCGGCGATGCAGCAGGTCATCGATGTGGTCGCGAAGCGTTCGACGGACGAAGCCGTGAAGTTGTTGGGTGAAGTGTCACCGAACAGCGTTCCGGGAGCGGTTGGTTCGATTGCCGCGGTGATGGCGAAGGGCGACCCATCTGCGTCAGCGAAGTGGGCTGCTTCGTTGCCGGAAGGTGCGGGGCGTGATGCGGCGTACAGTGCGGTCGTTCGGGAATGGGCGCGTCGTGATGTGTCAGCTTCGGCGAAATGGTTGGATGAAATTCCAAAGGGTTCCTCTCGAGATGCAGCTGTTGCCGCTTTTGTTGGGCGGACAAGCATCCAAGATCCGCAAGCCGCCACGGCTTGGGCAATGACCATGGGGGGTGGGGCCCAGAGAACGCAGACGCTGCAGTCCACCTATGCGCTTTGGGCGACGCGAGATGCGAAGAGCGCAGGGAATTGGTTGCAGACCGCACCGGGTCTCAGTGCGTCGGAGAGACAGACCATCGCGGCGGGGCGGAAAACCGCGAAGTGAGGGTGCCACTGCGGCTGTGCTTCGATCGCCTTCCGTCGAATGTTCCGGAGGACGTGGCGTGATGATGGGATACGTTCCAGCATAGGCATGGAGACATGAGTCCCCTGCCCCGTTGGACCGAGAACGCCAACGGTCCGAGGAGCGGACATGTTGGCGTTCATGGATGCCGAGACAGGGTCACTTTTTTCCCGACGGAGCGTCGAACTGCACCCAGTCGAGATTCATGAGGCCAGCCTTCCCCGCGTTCTTGAATACGGCGACGACGTCTTCTCGCGCGTCCACCGGGGTCATCGGGTTGGATTTCAGCTCAACCCACTTATCCCAGCCACCCGTAGGCTCGACACGAACCGATGCGAGGAGAGCCCCATCTGGCTTACCCCGGCGGAACTCGATCTCCCCTCCGATTCCACCTGACGAAACGCGGACGGTGAATCCTCCAACGTCCTTGAGCGGGACGGATTGGAACTTGGCAGAATGGCCGTCGTTGATGCCGCCGAGGAACTTGTTGCCGCTCGATCCGCTTCCAGAAAGGACCTTGCAGCCAACTGGTTGTGACGCTCCTTCTGCTTCTGTGCGACGTCCGCGAAGGCGGATGATAGTTTTTGTGGTGAGAGGACCCGCCGCTTCTCGTCCGTTGTCCGTGTAGGACGCTTCCAGTTCACCGATCCGGACGTTCCCATCTTTGGTCGCGGTGATCTCCCCTGACAGACCTCTCACGGTTTGTGGTCCGCCTTTGCCGGGTTCGAGCGTGAAGATCCACGAGACCATCTGCGCGATCTCGTCGGAGGTGTGTTGCGGATGTGCAAGCATTGGGATCGGTCCCCAAACGCCCTGACTGCCGTTGCGGACACGCTGGATCGATGCCTCCAAAGCGCCGGATTGTCCGCGATATTTTGCTGCGATTTCGGTGAGCGGCGGGCCGACGATTTTCTGGTCGACCGCATGGCAGTTGAAGCAATCGCTTTGACGCATGAGGGCGAGACCCGGATCGACGCGCTGTTTGTCATCCGCGTTCTTTAGCCAACGCGCGTCGACCATGGTCTTGAGGGCCATCATGGCAGCTGCGCTGGAGTTGGACGAGGAACCGTCTTCCATGTCCTCGATGGCAAGACGGTAGTTCAGCGGTTTGCCGGGAGTGAAGAAGTCCCCTTCTACGGGCTCAAGAAAAGTCACTTTCGGAGAGCTATTTCCGACGATGATTGGTAGCGACTTGGTGGACGAGGCGCCCGCGCTATCCGTCACGGTGAGTTCGACGGAATATGTACCGGGTTTGGTGAAGGTGTGCTTCAGGGTGGGTTGGGAGGAAACCTCGGGACCGCCCTTTTCGATCCGCCAGCTGTAAGACATGGTCTGTCCTTCCAGTTCTTTGGTGCCAGCGGAGTCGAAGGAGACGGTGAGCGGTTCGCGACCGGAGGCGAGATCGGAGGAGATTTGCACGATGGGCGCGAGATTCCCTCGGACATACGAAACTTTCAGGAGCCGCGAGTCGGCGTTAGCACCCCACGTGGTGCCGTAATCCAGCATGTAGAGGCAGCCATCTTTGCCGAAAAGAGCATCCACAGGGCGGCGGATGGGGAATGCATCTTTGACTTCCGAATCTTTGACCTTGTCCGAAACAACGGCGAAAGCGGATGAGAACGGCTCGATGGAGTCGAGGTCTCCCGACGGCTTCATCTTGGCCCACTTCACGAAGGGGCGTTGCCAATCCCAGAAAAGCAGCTGACCATCAAGGTCTTGTGGAAAACCATCGGTTTTTGCAAAAGCAGGATCCCAATGGAAAACGGGACCTGCACACGCGGTACGACCGCCTTCTCCGAGTGCAGGAAACTCCGGAGAAGGGCCGTACGGCCAATAGATCCACGCGGGTTGAGCGGGTGGGAGTTGTTTGAGCCCGGTGTTGTTCGGGCTGTGGTTGAGCGGTTTTGCAGGGTCAGCCAAAGGGCCGACGGATTCCGTTTCGAAGTTCACCTTGGCGTATGGGAAGTTAGCACCGATGAAATAGGGCCAACCGAAGAATCCGGCTTTGCGAGCTTGGTTCAGCTCGTCGTAACCACGTGATCCTCTGTCGGATGCATCACGGGCGTCCGGTCCGACATCTCCCCAGTAGAGGAAGCCTGTCTTTTGATCGACGGAGATGCGCCATGGGTTTCTGCAACCCATCACGAAAATTTCTGGTCGTCCGGCAGAGCCATCCTTTGGGAACAGATTTCCTTCGGGAATCTGGTATTTACCGTCGTCGGTCGGTTTGATCCGCAGGATCTTTCCACGCAAGTCGTGCGTGTTTCCCGCAGAGCCTTGAGCGTCCCAAGGCTCTCTTCCAGGGCGTTCGTCGGACGGCGAAAAGCCTTTGGAACCAAAGGGATTCGTGTTGTCACCGGTGGATACGAAGAGAAGGCCGTTGGGGCCGAACTCGACGCTTCCAGCGTGATGGCAGCATTCGCGTCGTTGTTCGTCTACGGTGAGAAGGATCCGTTCCGATGAAAGATCCATGGTGTCACCGGTCATCGTGAAGCGACTGAGGCGTTGTCCGGTGAAGTCCTTGGGTGAGTAGAAGCAGTAAATCCAGTGGTTCTGGGCGAACTGTGGATCGAGGGCGAACCCGAGAAAACCGTTCTCTTGTCCATTGAAGACTTCGAGGGTGGCGGCGGTGATTGGGGAACGGCTTCCAGCTTTGAGGATTTTGAGGGCTCCGCCGATCTCGTTGAAGAAGATGCGTCCGTCCGGAGCGATTTCCAGTTCCATGGGTTGTGGCATCCCTTCTTGGAGGACTTCCACCTTGTAGCGGAAATCCTCGGTGGCGGCGGGCGAGGCGGCCGCTAAGACGATCGATAAGATGCTGGAGGAAAGATATTTGTGCATGATGATTCTGTGTTCGGGAATGCGGATAGCGCGGAAGAGCGGTGTTAGACCAAGCCGAGCGTCTTGGCCGCAAGGGCGAGCGATGCCACAAGCGAAAGCGTGCCGATGACATAGGCCAGCGTGGATAAGATCTCACGCTTCGGCTTAAGCAACGGGAAGGCAGGGCCTGTGGTGGTTGCTGACGAGGTGTTGGCGTGGGTGCGCTGGGACGCAGGTGATGTGGCGGCAGCGGGGGCTTCTTGAGGTTCGTCCTCGATGAAGATCGCTTCGAGAACGCCGATCTGGATCCGAGTTTGGTCGACCAGTTGATAGTGGGTTTGCGCCTCGATGGGATGGCGGTTGAGCAACGTGCCATCGGATTCACCCAAGTCGTGTACCAAATAGGCACCCTTCCCGTCCGGAGTGATCTGGACATGACGCGGAGCCACACCAGTGGCTTCCACGTGGATTTGTGCGCTGGGGTCTGACCCGATGATCACGGCATCGGAAGCGATCTCGTACTGTGTGAGAGAACCGTCAGCGTGGGAGATGATGAGCTTCGGCATGTTCCTAGGGGGTGGAGGCGCCGGTGCGGTGCTCAGCAGATGCTGAGCACTTTGGCGATGATATCTGTGGGGCGCGGGAGTTGGCGCTGTTCGAGCTTCGGGCTGTAGATGGCGGGCGCGTCGAGCGCGCTGATCCGCAGGACCGGTGCATCGAGGTCATCGAAACATTTCTCTTGGATGACGCTGGCAATCTGGGCGCCAACGCCGCAGAAAGGCTTGTTCTCTTCGATCACAACGGCGCGATGGGTTTTCCGGACCGTGTTGAGCACCGCCTCTTCGTCGAGGGGTCGGATCGAGCGCAAATCGAGGACTTCCGCATTGATATCATGCTCTGCAGCAAGCAGTTCAGCTGCATGAAGGGCCGTGAGGACCGCGCGTCCGTGTGCGATGAGCGAAATGTCCGTGCCTTCCCGTTTCAGGTCAGCCACACCGAGCGGTATGGTGTATTCCGTATCGGGTACTTCCCATTTTTCACCGTAGAGGAGCGTGTTCTCCATGAACATCACGGGATCGTTGTCACGGATAGCGGTCTTCATGAGACCTTTTGCGTCGTAAGCCGTTGCTGGGCAAACGACTTTTAGTCCTGGGACGTTGGCCAACCAGTTCTCAGGCGTGTGCGAGTGCGTGGCGCCCACGTTGGTGCCGCCGTTTGCGGGGCCGCGAATCACGATGGGACAGTTGATGAGGCCGCCGCTCATGTAACGGACGAATCCAGCGTTGTTGACGATCTGGTCCCATGCGACGGCGGAGAAGCTCCAGAACATGAGTTCCATGACGGGGCGAAGCCCGAGCATGGAGGCTCCGATACCCATGCCGATGAAGGCGGACTCACTGATAGGGGTGTCGCAGAGGCGTTTGTCGCCGAACCGTTTCCAGAGGCCTTCCGTGACTTTGTAAGCCCCATCGTATTCTGCGACCTCTTCACCGAGGACCACGACGTTTGGATCTCGCTCGATCTCTTCGGCGAGAGCGTGCCGGAGAGCTTCTCTGTAAGTGATTTCTGGCATGAACGGGTAAGGGTTAATCGTTGAAGAAGTGGCGACCGGTACGACCTGCCGTCGTTTGGCGATCCACTTCAAAATAGACATCCTCGGTGATGGAGGCTTCGGAAGGATATGGGCTTTCTTCGGCGAAGCGGACGCTGTCCTCCGCTTCGACGCGTGCTGCCTCATCGATGGCCTCGTACTGTTCTTCGTTCAGAACTTTCTCGTCGATGAGGACTTGCTTCCAGCGTTGGATCGGGTCGTGGTCTCTCTTGAAACGTTCGATCTCGTCTTCGGTCCGGTAGACCTTGTGCTTGGCGTCGGCAACAGAGTGGCCGTAGTAGCGATAGGTGGAGATTTCCAGGACGGAGGGGCGGCTCTCTTTGTGAGCGCGCTCCATGGCGATTTGGGTTTTGGCTCGGACTTCGTACACGTCTTCGCCGTTGAACTGATCCCATTCGATGGCGAAGCCAGCGGCGCGTTCTGCCAAGCACGATTGGAAGGCGCTCGAACGGCAGAGGCTGGTCCCCATGGAGTATCCGTTGTTCTCGATGACGTAGATGACGGGGAGATTCCAGAGGGACGCCAGATTGAGACTTTCGTAGAAGCATCCTTGGTTGACGGCACCATCTCCCATGAAGCAGAGCGCGGCGCCTTCCAGACCTTTGTATTTCAGACCATATGCAAGCCCAAGTCCCAGGGGCGTCTGGCCTCCAACGATTCCGTGACCGCCCCAGTAGTTCTTGTCGGGAGCGAAGAAATGCATCGACCCCCCCTTCCCTTTGGAGCAACCCGTGGCTTTGCCAAAGAGTTCTGCCATGCATTCGTTCATGTTCATCCCAACAGCGAGTGCGTGACCGTGGTCACGGTAGGCGGTGATGACATGATCATTTGAACCCATGAGCGAGCAGGTGCCCACCGCAACGCTCTCTTGCCCGATGTACAGGTGGAGGAAGCCGCCCATTTTGCCGGCCTGATAGTTCTTGAGGGCTGCTTGCTCGAAACGCCGGATGCGGATCATTTCCTTCAGGAGCCGAAGTTTGTCTGCAGCCGATAGGGAGGCATTGATCGGAGCTTGAGCGAAACTGGAAGCAGTGGTGGTTTCCATACGAGGTGGTGGTTAACGCGGACGCGCGGGACGCCTGTGAAGATTAGGCGGGAGGGGTGCGAGTGGCAAACATTTGGAGAGAGTTCTGTCAGTCCTCTCCTGTGTGGTTTGCCATGCGACGCCTAGTCGCTGGATCGGTGACCACCAAGGAAAGAAGCGCCATGTCGGAGGGGGTGATGCCGCTGATCCGGCTTGCTTGTCCGAGGGTGGCGGGGCGGATGGCCGCAAGTTTCTGTCTGGCTTCCGTTCGGAGGCTTTTGAGTGTGGTGAAATCCAGATCCGGAGGGAAGGGTTTGGAATCTAGACGGCGAAGGCGATCCACCGCCACCGATTGCTGGCGGATGTACCCAGCATATTTGAGGTCGGTCTCCAGCATCTCCCAGATCTCGTGAGGAAAGCGGGAATGGATTTCAGAGGGCAGAGCGGCGTGATGGTTCTCCGGACGACGGAGCCAGTGTTCCAAGGAGAGTCCGTCCATCCGACAGGTGGAAGCATAAGTGCCTGCTTCTGTGAAGGATGCGTTGCGCTGTTGGAACGAGTGCCAGCGTGCTTCGGGGATGAGACCCAGCGCGTGGGCTTGCGGGGTGAGTCGGATGTCGCAGTTGTCGTGTCTCAAGAGGAGGCGATGTTCAGCTCGGCTGGTGAACATGCGATAGGGCTCGGTGGTACCTTTCGTGACGAGATCGTCCACGAGAACACCGAGATAGGCATCGGAACGGGAGAGAATCAGGGGCGGTTTTCCGATGAGCTTGAGGGCGGCATTGGCTCCGGCGAGGAGCCCCTGCCCTGCGGCTTCTTCGTAGCCGGAGGTGCCGTTGATCTGTCCTGCGAAATAGAGATTGGCGATGCGTTTGGTTTCGAGGGTGGGGTGCAGTTGGGTGGGCGGACAGTAGTCGTATTCGACGGCGTAGCCAGGGCGAAGGATTTCGACGTTCTGGAGGCCGGGAACGGTCCGGAGAAATGCGTATTGGACCTCCATGGGTAAGGAGGTGGAGACGCCGTTGACGTAGTATTCGAGGGTGTGTCGACCCTCTGGCTCGAGAAATAGCTGGTGACGTTCTTTCTCAGCGAAACGGACGACCTTATCTTCGATGGAGGGACAATACCGCGGTCCGACCCCTTCAATCCGCCCTGCGTACATCGGGGAGAGGTGCAGGTTTTCGCGAATGATGTCATGGGTTGAAGCGTTGGTGTGAGTGATCCAGCAGGGAAGTTGTTCCACGTGGAGCCGGTCATTTTGCCATGTGTTGAGGGTGAAGATCTCGTTGGGTTGGCGCTGGAGGGTGTGGGCGATGAAGGAGAACGGGATCGGTGGGTTGTCGCCGGTCTGTGGTTCGCAGATGGAGAAGTCAATGGTCCTGCCGTTGAGCCGTGCCGGCGTGCCGGTTTTGAAGCGGCCAAGTTCAAATCCGAGGTCGCGTAGACTGTCACTGAGGGAGGAAGAGGAGTCCCCCATCCTACCGCCTTTTTGATTTTGGAGACCGACATGGAGGAGTCCGCCCATGAATGTTCCAGTGGTCACGACGATGGATCGTCCGAGGGCACGGTAGCCAAGGTTGGTCTCCACCCCCGTGACGGTGTCGTCGGAGGTGAGGATGCGGACGGCATTTCCTTGGCGGAGGGTGAGTCCGTCCGTCGCCTCGAGCGAGGCTTTGGCGCGGAACTGATACGCCTTTTTATCGCATTGGGCCCTTGGAGAGCGCACGGAGGGCCCGCGTGTGGCGTTGAGCATCCTGAACTGGATGGCCGTGGCGTCTGTGTTCAGCCCCATGAAACCACCCAACGCGTCGATCTCGCGGACGATCTGTCCTTTGGCCTGACCGCCGATGGCGGGATTGCAGGACATCTGACCCAAGGAATCGAGATTTTGGGTCAGGAGCAGGGTCTGGCAGCCGAGTCGACAGGCAGCGAGCGCTGCCTCTATACCGGCGTGCCCTCCCCCGAGGACGATGACGTCATACTGGACGGGATCGATGAACATGGGGGCTGATGCTACCCGCTTTGAGGCGCGGGATGAAATCAAAAGGGGTGATCGGTGCGGGCCCCCTGCTCAACGATGCGGCCTCGGTGGGGTCAGACGTGAACCCGATGGAGGGCGTTGACTATGTTCCACGTGGAACAGTGGAACAGAGGGAGCGAAAGGTTTGAACAAACTGCTCGAGATGTTCCTGTGGGGTTTCCCAGCCCCAGCTGATGCGAAGGACCCGATCCGATTCCGATTCGGTGAGCTGTAAGGCACGAAGAACATGAGACGCTTTTCCTGCGCCAGCGCTACAGGCGGATCCGCTCGAGACGGCGAAGCCTGCTTTGTCTAGCCGAACGGTCCATCGGTGACGGCAGTCAGGAAGCTCGGGGGCGAGAAAAGCGATGGTATTCCACAGGCAGGAGGAAGGTTCCCCTAGCACACGGACCCCTCGGTGCGCCTCTTGGAGGGCATTGGCGATGCTCGCGCGGAAAGCGGAGCGCGCGGGTATTTCCGAGAAACGTGCGACGCGGTCCTTGATGGCGTCTGCGAATGCAGCGGCGAGCGGGGCGTTTTGGGTGCCGGAGCGCCGTCCGTCCTCTTGTCCCCCACCCTGCAGCAGGGATATCCAACGGATGTTTTTCGGGAGATGGAGAAACCCGATCCCGATGGGTCCCCCCATTTTGTGGCAGCTACCGAAGATGAATCCTTCGTCGCGAACGGTCTGGGGAATTGATAAGGGAATGCGGCCGATGGCTTGGGTGGCGTCAACGGCGAGCGGGATGGCCGCCCACTCTGGCTGAGAGACCAGGCGGTTCAGATCCTGGAGCATGCCGGTTTCGTTGTTCGCGAGCATCGCGAAGAGGGCCGAGGGGGGCGGAAGGGATGGCGCGTTGGAAAAGGGATCGGGACGCCCCGAGGGGTCGACCGACAGCAGATTTGTTCCACGTGGAACATGGTGGCGAATAGCATCCAGCACGCAGACGTGTTCGGTTGAAACGGCTGCCACTGGGCGCTCGGGATGGGCGCGTCCGAGGTGGTGCGCGATGGCATTGGCGGCCTCCGTGGCTCCGGACGTGAAGAGAAGCCGAGCGGGATCCAAGTCCAGCGCCTCAGCAACCACGTTTCGGGCATCCTCCAAGATGCGATCTGCTCGCTGCCCTGCGCGATGCAAGCTCGCAGGGTTCCCATGGAACGACGTCAGAGAGCTCTCCAGCGATCGGAAAGCCGCTTCGCAGAGTGGAGCGGTTGCGTTGTGGTCGAGGTAGATCACCCGCCCAGTATGGGGGTCACTTCACCGACATGCGAGCCTTGGCCTCGGGCAGTGCGGAGGGCGAAAGGTTTCGGTAGGTGTTGAAATCGTTGAACCAAAGTCGTTTTGCCCACCGGTACATCCAGTGTTTTTCAGGGATCTCTTCGCCCGGGAGCCATTGAGAGAAGCGCGGGGCCATGGCCTCCAGTTCCGCCAATGCGGATTGACGCTGGGTGGTGTCGTGTGCGCCGTGCTTCTTCGCCAGATCACGCACGAGGTCGGGACGTTCCAAGACCACGCATCCGCGCGTCGTGGTCGCGGTCAGTTCTCGGAAATCCCGAAGAAACGCGGAATCCCGAATCCCAGCCACGATCCCCTTCTCATCGCGGATGTTCTCTTTTGCGAACTGGATGATTGGACAGGGTTCCACGTCGCCGTAAGGGCTGATGTGGTGCGATATCCCGGTGGACATGGGACAGAGCGCCTTGCCGTCATGTCCGTAATACGCGTCGACGATACCGATCGGCATGCGGGTGCGCATTTCCACAATGAACCTGCGAACCTCGACCAACTGTTCGGGCCGGAGGGCGAGTTGGGCATTCATGTTGGGGCCAACGGGGCGATAGGTGTGATACCAGACGTAGTGGACCCCCTTTTCGATCAGCTGACGGAGCCAGGTTTCGGACAGCAGTTCTTGGATATTCGATTGGCACACGCTGGTGGCCACACCGGTGAGCAGACCCGCACGTAAAGAGGCTTCCAAGCCCCGCAGCGTGCGTTTGAAGACGTCCACATTGCCGCGGCGTTCGTTGCTGACGATCTCGTTCCCCTCGATGGAGATGAGCGGTGTGGCATTGCCGATTTCCGCCAGACGCGCGGCGATCTTGTCGGTGATGCATTGGCCATTCGTGAAAATCTGGAAATAGCAGTCGGGGTGGTTGGCAAGAATGTCGAGCAGACCGGGATGGAGGAAGGGCTCTCCGCCGAGAATGCCGAAGAATCGGTTCCCTTGGGTTTTGGCGTCGGTGATGAGGCGGTCCATCTCCTCGGTGGAGATTTGATGTGCATCTGCGGCGACGTCGACCCAGCAGCCTTGGCAGCGCAGATTGCAGCGGTTGAGGATTGAGATGTAGAGGAAGGGAGGGAAAAACTCGCCTTTTTTGA
Organism: uncultured Chthoniobacteraceae bacterium; assembly: GCA_964489645.1. Lineage (GTDB taxonomy): Bacteria > Verrucomicrobiota > Verrucomicrobiia > Chthoniobacterales > Chthoniobacteraceae > JBEEPE01. The sequence goes on from CAZAZT010000077.1 coordinate 18,595, forward strand.
GACGCTGCTTGAACCGTTCGATGCTGAGGATGCCTTTCACCCCAAAGTTCCACAGGAACTTTCCGATGCAACGAGGAGACGTGGTGCGCAGGATGCGGAGAGCGAGGTCCGGGAACATGGTAAGATTTTGGGGTGTAGGGACGCCATGGAGGATGGCTGATAGCTGCGGGTGGAGAAACCTAAAAAAGCGGACGATTCCCTCAAAAAAGAGCTAAAGTTCAGAACAATTTCAGCACGCTGCGGCGTCTTCATTTACAGAGAAAATCTCTAGAAAAAGCCTCTTTACCGGTTGATTTTTCCCCTCCTCGCGCGAAGATTTCACCTAAGAGAGGTTCCCCCTAAATGATGGCCTCACATCGCAAACGAAAGATCGACATATCCGTCGGGGTTACCCCGTCGGCAGGGGGTGTCGCGCAGTCTTTCCGGCGATGGCCCAATCGATCGGGCGCGGAGCGTGTTCGCGAACTGCCGTTTCATCTGCGTCTGATCGCT
>CAZAZT010000078.1:0-19005 GCA_964489645.1 uncultured Chthoniobacteraceae bacterium
GGGTTTAACGAAACCGACTGACGATTCATGAGCACTGAAATGTCCAAAGAGCCCAAGCCACTCGCCGCGAATGAGGGCATCAAATCCGCATCCAAACTCCTTCGAGGGAACCTTCGGGAGGACATGCAAGACGCTTCGACGGGGGCGATCTCGGATGACAACAGCCAGTTGACGAAGTTCCATGGTCTGTATCTTCAAGACGATCGTGATTTGCGGATTGCGTTGAAGAAGGCCGGCAAAGAGAAGGCATTTTCGTTCATGTTGCGCGTGCGTTTGCCTGGTGGTGTTGCGACGCCGAAGCAGTGGTTGGTGTTGGATGATTTGGCGGGTGAGATTGCGTCGCCTTCGCTGCGTTTGACGACGAGGCAGACGTTTCAGTTCCACGGTGTTTTGAAGGGCAACGTGAAGCCGTTGATCCAACGGATGCACCAGATCCTTCTCGATTCGATCGCCGCTTGTGGGGATGTGAACCGCAATGTGATGGCGCCGCCGAATCCTGAGCGTTCGGCGGTGTTGCAGGAGGTTTATGAGCATGCGAAAGGGTGGAGCGAGTATGCGCTGCCGAAGACGCGTGCTTACCACGAGATCTGGTTGGATGAAGAGATGGTGGCGGGCGGCGAGTCCGAGCCGATGTATGGCGAGACGTACTTGCCGAGGAAGTTCAAGACCGGCTTTGTCGTCCCTCCGTCGAACGATGTGGATGTGTTCTCGCAAGACCTTGGATTCATCGCGATTGTCGAGAACGGCACGCTGAAGGGGTACAACGTCACGGTGGGTGGCGGGTTGGGTATGAGTCACGGGAATGCAGAGACGTTCCCTCGGTTGGCCGATGTTTTGGGCTTCATCCCCAAGGAAAAGGTGAACGTTGTGGGTGAGGCGGTTCTGACGACACAGCGCGATCACGGTGATCGCACGAACCGGAAACATGCGCGGTTGAAATACACGATCGAGGATCGTGGAGTGGAGTGGTTCAAGGGGGAGGTGGAGCGTCGCTCTGGGGTGAAGCTCGCTCCGGCGGCGCCTTACGAGTTCACGACGATCCAGGATCCGCATGGATGGCATGCTTGCGCGGATGGGACATGGTTTTACGGGTTGCACATCCTGAGTGGACGGATCCGGGACCTCGAGGGCTGGCCGATGAAAACGGCGCTGCGCGAGATCGCGATGGTTCACACGGGCGACTTCCGACTGACCCCCTCGCAGAACTTGACCATCTCTGGCGTCACCGAAGCGCAGAAGCCAGTGATTGCAGCGATTTTAGCGAGGCATGGATTAGATCGTGAGAACGAACGGTCAGGGTTGCGGTTGAACGCGCTTTCGTGTGTGGCATTGCCGACCTGCGGGTTGGCTCTGGCGGAGAGTGAGAGAGCGTTGCCGGCGATTCTGGAGAAGTTCGAGGTGGTGTTGGACGAGGCGGGGTTGCGGTCTGATGCGATCAGTTTGCGCGTGACGGGCTGTCCGAACGGGTGCGCGCGCCCCTATCTCGCGGAGATCGGATTTGTTGGAAAAGCGCCGAACAAGTACGCTTTGTATTTGGGGGCCAAGTACAACGGGACCCGCCTGAACCGGTTGGTCTCTCCGAGTATCACGATCGATGATGCGGTCACCTTGTTGCGTCCGACGATCCATCGTTACGCGAAGGAGCGTTTGCAGGGGGAAGGATTTGGTGATTTCTGTGAGCGGGTGGTGATCCCTTCGGATGCGACGTTCCACAGTGTGGGAACGGTGGCTTGAGGACGGATGATTTTTCCGGTCGAGAGCGGGATGTTTCTGGGTGCATGTCAATCGCGGATGCGTCCTCGTTTCTCTGTTTTCTGAGCGTGCCCCACCACTGAAATCGTCGGCATGAGTTCCTTCGTTCCAGGCAGATATGCGGGTCTGGATCGGTCGGATTCGTTGATGAATCGGCTGGCGGCAAAGCATGCTCTGGAGGATCCGTTGTGCAGTCGGAGCGAGTGGGTTTTCTCGTTCCATGAACAAATGGGGCGCGGGCGGGAGCTGATCTTCCGTGAGACGGCGGACAGCTTGATCGCGTTCGCATTTTGGGAGCATCCGGCGGTGGGACCGATCTTGGAACCGCTGGAATATCACTGGCGTTTTGCGAACCCGTTGTTGGGTCCGAACTCCGTGGAGTTGCTGAAGGCGTTGCTTTCTGAGAACGACGGGGATTTGGGGGAGTGCGTTGTTCTCCTGAGCGGTCTTGAGGCGGGAGGTGATCATTCGCGTGCGTTGTTGAGTCCGCTTGCGAAGAGTCACGAGATCCATCGGATGGATCAGAACCTGTTCTGCTGTGCTTCGTTGGAGGGAGGGGCTGACGGGTTCCTTGGTCGCCGTTCGGCCAAGTTCCGACAAAACTTGCGACGCTCGATCCGAATGGCGGAAGAGCGAGGGGTGCAGTTCGAGCGGGTTTTGCCGAGGGGGGGAGAGGAGGCGGACGGGGTCTATGAGCGGATGGTGAGGATTGAGCGACAGAGTTGGAAAGGGTTGGAATGCGTGGGGATGGATGAGGAGCCGAGCTTGGGTTTTTATCGGCGGATGTTCCGACGATTGGCGATTGGAGGATTGGCGCGAGGCGTTTTTGCGGTGGCGGATGGGCGCGACATCGGGTTTGTGTTGGGGGGTGTTGATGGGATCAATTTTCGTGGGCAGCAGTTCAGCTTTGTTGCGGATTGGGGCCGTGAATCGATTGGCAACCTATTGCAATGGGAGACGATCCAGTGGATGTGTGATCAGGGGATCCGGCGGTACGACATGGGGTCGGTGCTTGAGTACAAGTTGAGGTGGACCGAGTTGCGATTGCGGACGGAGAGCGTGATGCTTGTTCCTCGTCGACGCGCGTAGTGAAAGGCTCTGAGGCAGTGTGCCTTCCCGCGGAGATGAGCGGGTCGTCCGAGGGAGCGTCCGTATCGGTTCAGGATGCAGCGTGGAGTGCGGTCGTCGACCGTGGCCCTGCATTCAGCGGCGTCAGCTTCGCGAAAAAAGAACCCAAGCCGATTGGGTTTCGGCTTGGGTTTGAACGGATGAAGAATCCGAAGATCGGTGGATGGGGATCAGTCGGCGAGCCACTCGGTGTGGAAGAACTCACCGGCTGGTTTGTCGAGGCGTTCGTAGGTGTGTGCGCCGAAGAAGTCGCGTTGAGCCTGCAACAGGTTGGCGGGCAGGCGTTCTGCGCGGTAGCTGTCGTAGTAGGAGAGCGATGCGCTGAAGGCTGGGACGGCGATGCCGTGCGCGATGGCGGTGCTGACGGCGTGGCGCCAGTTGGCTTGGGTTTTGATGATGATGTCGGAGAAGAACGGGTCGAGGAGGAGGTTCTTGAGACCGGGATTCCTTTCGTACGCTTGTTTGATGCGGTTGAGGAAGTGGGCGCGGATGATGCAACCGCCTCGCCAGATTGTGGCGATATCACCGAAGTTGAGTTGCCACCCGTATTGATTTCCGGCTGCGCCGAGTTGGACGAAGCCCTGTGCGTACGAGACGATTTTCGAGGCGTAGAGTGCATCGCGGACCGCTTGGATCAGCGCGTTGCGATCGCCGGAGAAGGTGGGCGCGGTTGGTCCGGGGAGGATTTTCGCGGCTTCGACGCGTTCGGCTTTCACGGAGGAGATGATGCGCGCTTCCACGGCAGAGGCGATGGTGGAGAGGGGCACTGCCATTTCGGTGGCATGTCCAACGGTCCATTTACCGGTGCCTTTTTGACCGGCTTTATCGACGATGAGGTCGACGATGGGTTTCCCGGTTTCTGCGTCGTTCTTGGTGAAGATACGAGCGGTGATCTCGATGAGGTAGCTGTTCAGTTCACCTTGGTTCCATTCGGAGAAGATCTCGCCGAGTTCTTTGGCGGAGAGACCGAGGACATTCTTGAGGATGGCGTAGGCTTCGCAGATGAGCTGCATGTCGCCATATTCGATGCCGTTGTGGACCATCTTGACGTAATGACCAGCGCCGTCGGGTCCCATGTAGCGGCAGCAGGATTCTCCTTCGACGTGAGCGGAGATACGGGTGTAGATGGGTGCGAGGTATTCCCATCCTTCCTTGGAGCCTCCGGGCATGATGGAAGGGCCTTTGAGCGCGCCTTCTTCTCCACCGGAGACGCCGACTCCGAAGTAGCGGATGCCTTTTTCGGCGAGGGCCTTTTCGCGGCGTTGGGTATCGGTCCAGAGCGAGTTGCCTCCATCGATGATGATGTCGCCTGGTTCGAGAAGCGGGACGAGTTGCTCGATGACGGCGTCAACAGGGGCGCCGGCTTTGACCATGATCTGGGCTTTCCGAGGGCGTTTGAGGGAGCCGACGAACTCCTCCAAGGTCTTGGAGGGGACGATGTTTTTCCCTTTGGCGCGACCGGCGGCGAACTTGTCGGTCACTGCAGTTGTCCGGTTGTAGACTGCGACGGTGAATCCTTTGCTCTCCATGTTGAGAACGAGGTTTTCGCCCATGACGGCGAGTCCGATAAGTCCGATGTCACAGTTAGCGCTCATGAAAGGGAAGGGTTTGATATTTTCGACAAATGAAGGGGAGAGGTTACGGGGAAAGGATTGGGGCATGCAACGGTTTTGCCGGATGGAATCTGGGGGTGTTCTCGTCTTGCTCAGTGGCGAGACGGGTGCATGTTGGGGTTTGTTTTTCTGTGAATCTTCCCAATCGATTAACGGTAGCTCGCTTTGGCATGTCGGCAGTGTTCGCCGGTTTGCTTTCGTCGGATTGGGGGTTCCGGAGCACGGTTGCTTGGCTATTGTTTGGAGCGGCGAGCCTTACGGACTACTGGGATGGTGAGATTGCGCGGCGGCGGAACTTGGTGACGGATTTTGGTGCGTTGATGGATCCGTTGGTGGACAAGGTATTGGCTTCTGCGGCTTACATCTGTTTGGTTGGGGCTCATGCGGTGCCTGCGTGGGTTGCGGTGTGCATCATCGGGCGCGAGTTCTTGATCACTGGGCTCCGGCAGTTGGCGTTGACGAAGGGGGAGGTGTTGCCGGCGGATCGATGGGGCAAGCATAAGACGATCTGGCAGATCATCATGATCCTGTATTTTTTCCTTCTCCTCTCGATTGATGAGTGGATTGAAGCGGGGTGGATCCCGAGTTTGCCTTGGCGCTCGGTGTGGTGGGACGGGTTGGGGGGGGTGCTGACGGGGGTGGTGTTGATCCTGACGGTTGGATCGGGGATCGGTTATCTGTGGCGCAACCGCTGGATGATCGCGGATCGCTGAATGGTGGTGCCCCTCAAGGGAGGAGGGGTTGTGCGGTGCGGAGGGATGATTTTTGGGGTCAGTGTCCTTGGATGAAGTAGCCGAGACTTTCGAGTTCGATCGCGAGGTCTACATTGTTCACGACCACTTCCTCTGGGACTTGGAGGATGGTTGGTGCGAAGTTCAGGATGGCTTGGATCCCTTCTGAGACGAGGCGATTGGCCACTTCTTGGGCGACGGGGCCGGGAACGGTGAGGATGGCGATTTTGACATTTTTTTGGCGGATGAACTCGCTGATCTGATTCATTCCGAGGACCTGGATTCCGAGGTCGCGGGGACGATCGCGGGATGGGTCTGCGTCGAAAGCGGCGATGACCTCGAATCCTTCGCGGGCGAATCCTCCGTATCCGAGGAGGGCGCAGCCGAGGTGGCCGGCACCGACGAGGATGACGGGTTGGAGGCGTGCGGTTCCGAGGATGTGGGTGAGCTTTTCTGAGAGGGCGGTGACGGAGTATCCGAGGCCGCGGGTGCCGAGGTGTCCGATACAGGCGAAGTCTTTTCGGAGTTGGGCGGGTTTCACGCCGGCGGCGCGAGCGAGTGCGACGGAGGAGACGGTTTCGATGCCGTTGGATCGGAGGCGCTGGAGTGCGCGGTAGTAGATGGACATCCGATAGACCGTCTTTTTTGGGATGGATTGTTTCGGGGTTCCGCTCGGCATTACTTTACAAGTTTGTGAAATGACGATTGAGACTCTGGCAAGCTTTGAGGGGCTTGGAATCTAAAAGTTTGCCTTTGAAGGAAGTTTGTTCGAAAAACAGGCATGTCCTCAATATCGCCAATCGAGAGCAGCCTGAGCTCGAAGGCACTGGGAGCCGTCGAGGAGGCATTGCGTCTTCGATTGGATGCGATGATGCGGATCACTTCGGGGTCGAAGATTTCGAGTGCGAAGGATGCTCCTGGTTCGACGGGGGTCTCGGTCAACTTGAGTGCGCGGGGTGCGCGGTTGGATGCAGATCGATTGAGCCTTCAGAATGCGGCGAGTTTTTTGCAGGCTCAGGGGTCTGCGATTTCACAGCTCTCGGAGATTTTCGGTGAGATCCAGACGATTTCGCTCACGATTGCGCAGGGGACGTCCATGGGGGATGCCTTTTTGACTGGGCAACCCTCCGACAGTTCGCGGTTTTCTCAGGGCAGCACGAGCGTCCTAGTCGGACAGTTTTACGCGAAAGTGGATGCTTTGTGGTCTGTTGCGAAGGAGACGCTCGGTGGGGTGAACCTGTTCAAGACACAGAGCGGTGCGACGGATGCTAGTGCGGATTTGGTGCTGGCGGACGGAACGAGCGCTCGGGTGACGAAGTACGATTTCTCAACGGACAATGGCGGGGGTGGTTCTCCCATGGACTCTTTGGCCTCGTTGGTTCGGATGAATGCTCCGGGCGGTAGCGCCTTGGCGAACCTATCGGACTGGCTGGATGCTACGGTTTGGAATGATGGGAGCCTATTTGCGACGGTTGAGAATGCATTGGCTGGGATGATCACCCGTAATGGATCCGAGTTGCTGGTTGTTCAGGATGCTGCTGACCGGATGGCCTCATATTCCGTGGGCAACGCGGTTTCGTTGGGCCGGATTGCCGACAGCAATTTGGCGGAGGACATGACGCAGTACGCGAGTTCGAACATCCGTTTGTACGCGTCGATGGCGATGATGGCTCAGTCGAAGGTGAGGCCGACGATGGCTTTCAGTTTGATCGCTGGGGCGTAGGGTTGGCCGCGCTGTGCGGGTTCAGGCGTGGAGGGGGAAGGGCTGGAGATTTGGGAGCACTTTGCAGATCCAGCGATCCGGAACCAACTCGGTACGGGCGTTGAAAAATGAGGCGATTTCGCTGTAGTAGGCCCGTGCGAGGGCAATCCGTGTTTCGGTGTTGGTGAGTTCTTGTTGGAGGCTGAGGAATCCCGAGTCCGAACTCATGGAGGGGTACGCTTCGGCGATGGCGACGAGCGTTGGCACGGTGGATTCGCTGGATTCTGCGCTTCGCCGGATCTTGGCTAACTGTTCGTGGAGACTGGACTCATGCGAGGAGAAGCCTTGGACGCAGTTGATGAGTTGTGGGATGAGATCGTTCCGCCGTTTCAACATGACGTCGACATTGCTGGCTGCTTGTTCGACGCGGCGCCTGAGGCTGGTGATGCTGTTGAAAACGGTCAGTGACCAGCCTCCGCACCACAAGGCTGAGTAGAGCAGGGGCGCAACGGCGTGGATGAGAGGTGAACTGTCAGGGTGGGTGCCTGGGAGCGTGCGTTGGACGATGTACGCGAGGATGCCACCGAGCAGGAACCACCCGCGAAAGGCCCAGCCGAAGTTGGATCGGACGCCCTCTTCCCCGTGAACGGATATGACGAACATGGATGCATCTGATGATGCGGCAATTTCGGCGGCGACTGCGTCCGCGCGCTCACGCGCTTGGCCGATGAGGTAGACGGGAGATCCGTGAGGGATTGCCTCCTCGCGGAAGCGCCGTTTATGGGTCGAGTTGGCGATGGCTGAGTTCGGGCCTTTTCCAAAGTAGAGGTCGTCGAGGGGGGTGCACGTTTCCGAAAAGATGTTCAGGGTGTGGAGATCCGCGCCGTCGGGATGGACGAGAACCTCGCCATGATCGTCTTTCAGCAGGAAGGGGATGGTTTCGCCACCGGAGTCGATGGTTGTCCAACCGCTCTCGGTTCTCGTCCGTGTTTGAGTTTTTCCATTTGAATCCTTGTAGGTCTCGCGGACGGTGCGTTCCCAGTGTTCCTCGATGGACCAGGTGAAATGAACGCATTCGGTGTTTGCGAGATAGCTCGTGACGGGCTGTTCTGCGCATGCGAGTCCCGACAGTTCAACCATTCCGATGAATACGCCGGTGGTTTTTGAGGTAGGGGTGTCGTCGATGATCCTTCGCCGTTTTACCGCGCGGAGGGACATGGCGAGGGAGACGAGTGAGGCGGCAGCGATCACCGCAGGGATCCATAGATTATCGGTTGCCACGGTGGGTTCTCCCGTTCGACCTCAGATCCTGCTCACGTGTTGAGCGATTGCGCTTCGATCAAAACTTCACCTCTGGCGTTGCCTTCTCTGCGGTTGCGGCTTCGAAAAGGGGTTCCGGTTTGAAACCGAAGAGGCCGGCGAGAAGCACGTTCGGGAACACTTCCGTGCTTGTGTTGTAGCGGGTGACGGCGTCGTTGTAGGCCTGCCGCGAGTAAGCGATCCGGTCCTCGGTCGAAGCGAGTTCAGATTGCAGTTGGAGGAAGTTGGCGTTCGCCTTGAGGTCTGGATAGGCCTCGGCGACGGAGAGCAGGCGGCCAAGGGCTTGGGTCAGTTCACCTTCAGCCTTGATTGCCTCGGAGGTCGTTCCTGCAGAAGTTGCGCGTGCCCGCGCGTTGATGACGTTCTCGAGGGTCTCTTTCTCGTGGGAGGCAAACCCCTTGACGGTGTTGACGAGGTTTGGGATCAGGTCGTGGCGCCGTTTCAGTTGAACGTCGATCTGGGCCCATCCATTGCGAACGCCTTGCCGCCCTTTGACCAGGCCGTTGTAGATGGCAATTCCGACCAGCGCGATGATGAGCGCGAGGATCAGGAGGCCTGCGAGGATGACGAGAAGGATGGCAATCATGTTGGGAAAACGGGTGACGTCGAGAGGATGTCTTGCGGCGTGCAGCGCCTTTACTAGCTCACGACCACTGCTTTGAACAGGACAAGCGGACCGAGGTCACACGAGGATATCGTGGATGACGTGGCCCGCGACATCCGTGAGGCGGAAGTCACGCCCGCTGTATCGGAACGTCAGTTTTTCATGGTTGAGTCCCATGAGATGCAGAAGTGTTGCGTGCAAATCATTGACGTGCACCTTGTTCTCGACGGATTTGTAGCCGAAGTCGTCGGTGCGTCCGTAGTGGAATCCGCCCTTCACGCCACCACCCGCCATCCAGATGGTGAAGGCGTGCGGGTTGTGATCCCGTCCGAGCGAGCCCTGGGAGTCGGACGTGCGTCCGAACTCGCCTCCCCAGATCACGAGCGTGTCTTGAAGCATTCCGCGCGCTTTGAGATCCGCAAGGAGCGCCGCTGCTGGTTTGTCCGTCGCGGCAGCGCAGGAGCGATGGTTGGTTTCGATGTTGTTGTGTCCGTCCCAGGGGACGTCATCCACCGAGCCGTCCCCGGATGCGCCGCGACCTGCGAAGATCTGCACGAAACGGACGCCACGTTCCACAAGGCGTCGCGCGATGAGGCATTGGCGTCCGAAGGGGTCGGTGTCTTTCTCGTCGACGCCGTACAACTTCTTTGTCGCGTCGGTTTCGCCGGAAATGTCCAAGGCTTCTGGAGCGGCCGTTTGCATGCGGTAGGCGAGCTCGAAGCTGGAGAGACGCGCCATGACGTCGGCTTGCGCGCCGCGCTTCTCCGCGTGGGCGCTGTTCACGTTCCGGAGCAGATCGAGCGCTGCGCGTTGCTGTTCATCGGTCTCATCTTTGGCGCGGAGAATATCGTCGATGGCCTCACGTCGGCGCGCGTCGAGTGCGAGGGCTTGGAACGATTTCGGAAGGAACCCTGCGCTCCAGATCTGGTCGTCACCTCGGGGTTTACGGCCATGCATGACGACGTAGGCGGGGAGGTTCTCGTTTTCGGCACCGAGTCCGTAGGTGATCCATGCGCCGGCGGCAGGGCGTCCTGGCACGGTGGAACCGCACATCAGCTCGATCGAGGCTGGCGCGTGGTTATTGGCGCGGAGGAACATGGAATGGATGAAGGTCATGTCATCCACATGATGTGAGAGGTGGGGGAACAGGCTGCTGACCCAGGTGCCTGATTGACCGTATTGTTGCCAGTCGAAGGGAGAGCGGAGGCATTTGCCGCTTGTCTTGAAGAAACCGGTTTGCGGGTCACTTCCGGGCAAGGCTTCACCTGCTCGGGCTTGGAGCACGGGTTTGTAATCCCAGGTGTCGACCTGTGATGGAGCGCCGGTCATGAACAACCAGATGACGGATTTCGCCTTTGGAGCGAAGTGCGGGCTCGGATTGCGCGGGCCGGATGGGTTGGCTGAGCTGTTGTTTTGGAGAAGGGACGCGAGCGCGAGCGATCCGAGTCCGTGTCCGGCTTGTTCGAGGAACTTGCGACGGGAAGGAAGGTGAATCCGTGTGTTATCGGAAGAGGTTTCCATGAAAAGAGGGCGGTGAGGTGTTGGATGGGCGTCTTACGGGGATCAGTCGACGTAGATGAACTCGTTGGTGCAGAGCAGCACGTTGCAGGTGCGTGCGAGTGCATCTTGGAGGGTTTTCGGGTCACGTTCTTTTCCTGCGGGGATTTGCGAGAGGAGATGCCCCGCAAATCGTTCGTGTTCGGATGCATCTGGCAGCCGAGAGAGGGCGATGCGGAATGCGTGATCGAGTGCGCCTGCGGCGGTGGGATCTTTCGCGAGGGCGCGCGCCGCGAGTTTGGATGCAGCGTTCCGGACGAAGGGTGAGTTGAGCATGGTGAGGGCTTGGGTGGGGAGGGTGGTGATCCCTCGGTCGCCGATGCTTTGTGTCGGTTCTGGGGCGTCGAAGAGAGTCAGGAACGGGATCAGTTCGCTCCGTTTCACGCGGAGATAAACGCTGCGTTTGGGAGAATCGAGATTTGCCATGCTTGGTCCGAACATGTCAGGGGAGAGCGTGCCTGAAACTGCGAGCAGGCTGTCCCGGATCGCTTCGGCTTCGAGGCGTTTGGATGGACGATGCCATAGGAGCGTGTTGTCTGGATCCGCTTTTCGTGCGACGGGTTCGGCAGAATGCCCCATCTGATATGCGGCGCTGGTGACGATGCGACGGTGCAGCGCCTTCATCTGCCATCCATCTTGGATGAAGCGGGTTGCGAGGTGGTCGAGGAGTTCTGGATGACTCGGCTTTTCGCCTTGGATGCCGAAGTCGTTCGCCGTTGGAACGATCCCTTTTCCGAAGTGATGCTTCCAGATGCGATTGACCATGACGCGTGCGAGAAGGTTGCCTGCGCCGTTGTTCTCGTCCGTCATCCATTGACCGAGTGCTACGCGAGGGTGCGTCTTTGGCGAGTCGACCCATCGAGTGGATTCAGCGCGGGAGAGGACTTGGATGAAACCGACGTCCGCTTTTCCTGCCTTGTTGTCCACCTCACCGCGGCGAAGCAGGAACACGTCGGCGCCTCCATTTTTTGTGGAGTAAACGTTTACGTATTCAGGACGCGGCAGATGCTTTTGAAGCTCGAACTCGGCGGCGGCGATTTTTGCTGCGTCTGGGTTGGAGTTGGAAAGCCACCGGATGATGCTGTCACGAAGCACGGGGTGGTTTCGTTTGGAAGGGTCGATCTCTTTTGCGATCGCGAGTTCGCTGTGGTCTTGGGGTGCGACGGTTGCGGTGAGGCCCGGATTTTCGGGTTGGTGTGAGAACGAGAGACGGAAGCGGCCGAGGCCGAAGTATCCGGTGAAGCGGAGAGAGACCTCCAGTTCTGAGCCGCCTTCGAACAGGTTGTTTGCGCCTTCGACATTGAAAACTGCGGCATGGTCTTTTCCTTGTTGCGGATCGATCGCCCAACCGGAGCCAGGGTTGTTATCGACCGCATTCGCAAGCGGGTAGTTGGCTTGCTCATGCGTTGCCGCAAAGGCTTTGAGCACGAGCGTTTTCGGTTTTTCTTTGGATGCCGGATCGAGCGGTTTCACCAGCACTTTCACATCGCTGAGGACGAAGTTCCCGTTGTCGGAGAGGCCGGGACCTTTTTTGGGGAGTTTGTCGTCGGAGAAGGCGTCGAGTCGGATGCCTTTGATCTCTTTCTGGAGTGTCCGGAACTTGAGTGTGTAGACATCGTCCTTCGTCTTGTTCCCGGTGTAGATCACCACGCCTTTGGGGGTGGCCTCGAGGAAAGTGGTTTGCGCAGAGACATGGAACGCTTCAAGGGACTGCCAAGGCGCGGGGTTTGCAGCGGCTTGAGCCGAGAGCAGGGCATCCAAGCGATCCTTCGCGAAGGCTTCTTGCAGGGTTTTGAGCGCAGTCGAATGCGCTGCATAAACGGCCTTTTTCTTGTCCGTGTCGCTGTTGGGCTTCTCGATCTTGATCTCGCCGTGTTCGGTTCGCGCGAGGGCTGCGGCGAGCGCATAATAATCGGTTTGCGCGATCGGATCGTACTTGTGGTCATGGCAACGGACGCATCCTAGGGTCAGGCCGAGCAAAGCGCCTCCGGCGGTGGATATCATGTCGTCCAGTTGGTCGTAGCGGATGCGTTCTTTGGTTTTTGCGGTGATCTGGCCGGGGTAGGGTCCTGCGACGAGGAACCCTGTTGCGGCGGCTGCTTCGATGGGGTCGCCGCCCAAGACATCGCCGGCGAGCTGGCGCTTAACAAACTCGTTATAAGGCATATCGGCATTGAGCGCCTTGATCACCCAATCCCGGTAAAAGTAGGCACCCGGACGGAACCCATCGAACTCGTAGCCGCCAGATTCCGCGAAGCGGACGATGTCGAGCCAATGTCTGCCCCATCGTTCGCCGTATTGTGGCCGTTCCAAGAGGCGCTCCACGATCTGGGTGTAGTGGGTGTGCGACGGATCCTTTTCAAAAGCAGCGACTTCTTCGGGGGTCGGAGGCAACCCGACCAGGTCGAGATGGAGTCGCCTGAGCAGTTGAGCGGGTGCAGCTTGTGGAGCGGGATGGATCTGGCGCTCCTCCTGTTTGGCGAGCAGGAACCTGTCGATGTCGCCTTTTGGCCATGAGGCGTCCCTGACGGAGGGAATCTTCGGGTCGGTGAGCGGTTGAAACGCCCAGTGGCGACGTCCCTCCTCGACGTTGATCTCGCGTTTTGCTTGTCCTGCGGCCCCAACGCGCGGGTCCGGGGCGCCCATGGCAACCCATTTCACAAAATCGTCGACGATGGAATCGGGCAGCTTTTTCTTCGGGGGCATTGCCGTGTCTGAATCGGTCCAGCGGATTGCCTTGATGAGGAGGCTTTCGTCGGGTTTGTGCGCGACGAGGGCTGGGCCGGTGTCTCCGCCTTTCAGGACTCCGTCCTTTGTGTCGAGGAAGAGGCCGCCTTTGAGCTTGTTCTTCTGTTGGGCGGACACCGAGTGGCATTGTTCGCAGTGCTCGACGAGAACGGGTCGGATCCGTTGTTCAAAGAAGGCGACGTGTTCGGGCGACACGGGGCTGTCGGCTCCGTTCGAGGCGAGACCGAGAGCGAGCAGGAGGGCGGGTAGGATGAGGAGGTGCGGGCGCATGCGAGAGGAGTGTTTGCGGGATAAACCGTGTTGGGAGGGCGAGTATTATGCAGGAAAGACGGGGCTTTGGCGGAGCCTGTTCATTTGTCGAGGTTGCGGATCACGTCGGCAGCGTGCTTCTCGAAAACCGACTGCCATTCTGGGGCCACGTCGCAATCGCAGTCCTCTTGGGCGAAGCCCTTGTTGGCACGTTGCTGAGCGGTTGGGAGATAGTAGAGGTAACCATTCGTGTAGCCTGCCACGAACACGTTGCGATCGGGGAAGAGCCGTTTGATGCCGAGGCCCACTTCCACGGTGAGTTCGCCGGGAAAAGTCACGAGACGGAAGTCGCCCAGTTTGAGTCCGCAAAGCTCCCCTTTCAGGGGGGCCATGGCGGACCGTTTCGCGGCCGCTTCATGTTTTTTGAGAAGGGCGAGGTTGGCGTTCAACCGGATGAGTTGCTCGAGCGTTGAGAGGTTCGAGCGGTAGCTCTGCATGGCGGTTCTTCGATCGGCATCGTGGGTTGAACGATCGGTCGATCGGATCGACCGGTCGTGGAGGTAAGATTGTTGGTGAGCCGATGGATGAGAGGGTTGGAGGTGATCTTGGATCCACATCGGAACGAACGCATCGAATTCCAGCGGGGTCGATTTGAGCCCGCGCAGCAGGCGCATCTGTTCCTCTTCGACCGCACGGATCCGGTCCGCAAAGTCTCGGCCTCTCGGGATGTCGATGATGCGGCTTTGGGTCTTGAGTTGGGCCGAGGCGGGAGGTGGTCCCTTGCTCAGCGCGGTGAGGACCGACAGCGCAAGTTCGTTGGCAAGCGGTTGGGCATCCGTAGGGTGGCTGGGATCCTTGTATCCGCGCGGGTTGATGTCTCCGCCGCAACCTTGGATGAAGAGTGCGACGGCGCCGTGGCCAAGGGTCTCCTCGATGGCATGGGAGGCGATCCCAGAGATGTCCGCGGAGTTCCCGAACGAGGGCGGGTTCATGATCGGGTGGCAGGCAAAGTGGTAGACGACAGCGAGGGGAGAACCGTCTGTCCGTGACAGTGAAAGGATACCGATTGTCGGATCGATGGGGCCCGTTTCAGCGAGGTCAGCGCTTGGCGCAGTGGGATAAGCGCGGCGCATGTCGGATTCTGTTCTGTCGGCGAGCAAGAGGCGTCGATTTTCGCTGATACGCGGGTTTTCCGTGGTCATGGACCGTGCCAAGACTGGCGTGAGGCGCTGCGCGGCGGATGCTGTCGCGTCGGCGATGAGGTCCGCGGAGTCGGGTCGGACGATGGAGTGGCAGTGGCTTGCGTTGACGATGAGGTTTTGGGGATCGACGGCGGACTCCGTTTTGAGGCGGGCGCGAAGTTTATCCATGAAGCCGTTGGCGAGGCGGCCGAGTTCTGCGACGGCAACTGCGTCGACCGAGATGATCACGCTGCGCTGTCCATCCTGCTCGAGGAGAAGGATTCGTGCATGGCTGGGGTCGTGGACTGGGCCTGCTTGATGGTCGGTGATATCGACCTTTGCGACTGCCGCTTTGAGGGGTGTGGCGGCGTGGCTGGGTTGTGCGCCCCAGAGGAGCGTCGCCAAAAATGTGACGACGATGAACCGCAGGGATCCGGCGTATCCCTTCTGTCTGGGATACGCTGGGACGCTTTTGTTGGATCTGGTCGGACTGGTGGTGGGTTGGGCCAACAGAGCGACGGCGGTTGGATTCACCACGAGTCAGTCCGGAATGGTTGAGCTGGCAAACCGTTCTTGTTGAAAAGGTTTGCCCATGGGAACGAGGAGGCGAACGCGTAGCGCACCGACTCGGGTTTGGCGATGGACGCGTTGGACACGACGACCTCATCGCCTTGGATGGTGGCATCGGCCCAGACGAACTTCTTGTCGGCTCCGGCGATCGCGAATCCTTGGAGTTTTTCGTCGTGTTTGAGGGCGAGGCCGTTCCCTGTGTTCGAGAATTTCACGATGACCTTGGATCCTTCGATCCGGTGGGATGCGTAGGTTGGTCCGTAGCAAACGTCACCGGAGTTGTAGACGGTGGACATGGCGACGAGGGCGGCTCGGGCGCCGTAGCCCGATTTGTTCGACGGATGGATACCGGGTCCGAGGTCGGTGCTGGTGACCATGTGTGTGTTCGGGAGGCGCATGAGGCCGTTGCCATGGGCGTAGGAGTAATCGCCGGAGTAGGGAGCGGGCACGGCATCGGGAAGTTTGGTGAACTTGTTGGCTTGATCGGTGACGGGATTTTCGTAGTCCCATGCGGCGCCTCCGCCGCTGGGTTTTTGGACGTAAAGGAAGGGGAAATCTCCTTGGTCCCAAGCCTTACGCCATCCTTTGACGAGGGCGTTCATGACATTGAATTGGTCGACGCCGGCGATTGCGGTTCGGCTTTCTCCTTGGTCCCAGAGGACGCCGCGGATGGTGTAGCCGGCCATGGGTTGGATGAATCGTTCGTAGAGGTTCCCGATCTTGCCTTTGGATTCGCCGGGAAGGACGACTGGTTCTGGGGGGCGGGGAGCGGGAGGGGCTTGTTTGCCATCGGCTTTTGCCTGATCTGCAAGGGTTTTCCAAGCGACGGTATCGGCATCGAACTTCGCTTTGGCAGCGTTGAACCGTTCTTGCTCTTTCGCGAGGTCGAAGGATTCTTTGGCCTTCTCTGCTGCAGCTTTGCACCCGGCATCGCTTCGGTACATCTCCTCGCTCAGCCAGAATCCTGAGGGAGTGCCACCGACAGCGCCGACGGTGAGGCCGACCGGCACATTGAGCCGTTTTTGGAGAGGAACGCCGAATCCGAACAGGATGGCGCTGAATCCCTTGATGGATGCGGGTTCTGCGAGTTCCCATGAGCGGCCTGGGGAACTGGTCCGGATACGGATGAGTGGGTAGGAGCCTTCGGCAAGCTTTGCGAGAGCGGGATCGTTGTTGGCGTAGCCTGCGACGGAACCTTGCATGTTGGATTGACCGGAGCCGACCCAGACTTCGCCGACGAGAACGTCTTTGAGGGTGACGACGCTTTTATCTGCGGCGGGCGTTTCTGAGGCCTTGAGTTCGGCGGGTGAGGCGTTGGCTTTGAGCGGTTTGAGTTTCGTTTTCCAGCGACCGGAAGCGTCTGCGGCGGCCTTGGCTGTTTGCCCTGCGAACTCGATGGTCACGGCGGCGTTTGGGCTACTGGTCCCCCAGATCTGGACGGGGATATCGCGTTGCAACACCATGTGATCGGTGAATGGGTCTGCGAGTTTGATCTCGGCGAGCAGAGGGAGGGGAAGGAGTGAGAGGGCGAGGAGAGGGAACGTTCGGTTCATGGGAAAGCGGGGTGCATGAACTGCGCCATGCGTTTGGATTGCTGGCGCGGCTGAGGGGCTCAATGGGTTGTCCAAGAGATTATTGTGGACGTGTTGTCTCCTTTGTCGGAAGAGAGATGCGCATGCCACCGATTGTTCGGCCATGAGGCTTGATCTTGTTGGCGCAAAGTCCGGATGGAGCTGTTCTTCTATTTCTTGATGTTTGCCCTCTTCGTGTGGGTGGAGGTGGATCTTCTGAAGATGGGCTCGGATTATCTGCTGAAGCGGATGCCGGACTTTGTGCGGTGGTTGTTCAGGAACTCAACAAGGGAGACTGCGGTTCCTGAGATCCCACGATCTGGTCGACCGCTGGAGAGGTATGCTGAGAGGCTTGGGTTTGGGCGGGTCAACCGGAACGCGTTGAAGGAGGGATATGTGGTTTCTGGGGCGGAATGGGGTCTTTGCTTCCGGTTACGGAGTGTTGATGGCCTGATGGATGGATCGGAGCGGGTCCTTTCACATGTCACGGTTCTCAGCCTTCAGACGCACTCGCGCTCGCAACGTTTTGAACCGTTCCTGTTGCGATTTTGTGGGAAAGGGACTGTCGGTGATGATGCGAGGGAGTGTGGTGCTGGGGGATCTCGCGGTGAGGGCACGCAGATGGTCGAGGGGTATGAGTTCTCGATGAGAGGGGATTCGACGGCTGAGCATTCTGCGGGGTTGGGTCAGCGGATCTCGCGGGAGATCGGGGATTTTCTGACCTCTTCGGAGGGGGTGAAAGCCGGTTGGGTGATCGGGGGGGCCGATGATTTCTTGGAGGCGCATCATTTCTCCGAGTGGGGGCCTGACGAGGAGTCCTTCCGACGTGATTTTTGTGATGCGGCATGGATGCTTTGGACGTTGGTGCGGGGCAGAACCACTGCACATGAGGATCTTGCGGCGTGGAGGCGATCACCCCACTGGTCGGTGCGGGAGTTCATGAACGCGTTGTCCATCGCGCGTTTGGAGGGAGGGAGGATGCCGGAACCGCCACAGGCGAATCGGGTTGAGGAGTGGTGGGATGAGCGGACGAAGCGCCAGATGGAAGTTGCTTCCGGTGAATTCCGGGGTGAGGTCACTGATCCGATTGGGACGGAGCAGGGTCTCGGGGGCGTCGTTTCAGGGCGCGTGTTATTGACCCGAGCGATGTTCGAGATGTCGCTGAAGGATTGTTATCCATCGCAGATGGAGATGCTGTGCGGAGCGTTATCGGAAGATGCTCAGCGCAAACAGATTGATGCCTTGTTCCGTGAGTACATTTCCACAGGGAAGTTCCCCGAGATGTGATGTGCGGGATGTCTGGTGGGATTGCCGCTCGTGAGAGGAGAGGCTAAGGAGTCCTTATGGTCGCGGAAGACGAAGTGCCTGTGATGACGCTCGGCGAGTGCGTGTTTTTGCCGGGGCAGTATCTGCCGTTGAGGATTTTTGAGCCGAGGTATCGGCGCATGCTGGAGGAGGCGCTGGATGGGCGCGGCCATTTTGCCGTTTCGATGCGGGATGCGGATCGAGTTTCGGATGTGGACGACGAACCGTCGTGTCCGTTCACGTGTGTGGGACGTATCGCGGGGCATGTGAGGGGCGACGACGGAACCTATCACGTTGTTTTGGAGGGGGTTTATCGTGGGCGGGTCCTGCGACGTGTTCGGAAGACTCCGTATCCTGTGCTTCGGATCGAGCCGATCGGTTTGGAGGAGGAGGGGGTTGCTGTGCGTGACTCGCAATCCATGCTTTTGGCGTGTTCTCGGTTGCTTGCGGGCGGGGGGACGGACGCTGCTTCGGTGCTTCGCAGGTTCGAGTCTTTGGCTGAATCGCCAGGCGCATTGGCTGATGCGGTTGCGGGGATCTTTTTTGAGGAGAGCGAGGTGCGGCGGCGTGTGTTGGAGACGGTTTCCGTGGGTGACCGGTTCGATTTTGTGATGAAGCGACTGGGGCGGTTGGGGTGGCGGAACGAGATTGAGCGGGGTGGTGGGGGTGGGATTGGGCTGGACTGATCTCTGGCCCACTCGTCCCGAAACTCCTGTTGCCCGGCTTCGTCATTGGAGTGCACGGATCCGTTTTGAAGATCTTCTCTTGGCTCTGCTATACGAGCCGCAACTCACTGAGCAGATGCCACGTTCACCGACGTGATGGCGTACCTCTCTTTTTGCGGTTCCCAGATTTATTCTCCAGTCAGATTAGGCTCTTCTTGCGCGGTTTGTGAACTCATGACGGAAACCACCGGAACGCTTAGATTGGGGCCTTTCAAAGGGTTCGGAGTTTTTGCCAAAACGGGCGCGCAC
>CAZAZT010000079.1:0-18960 GCA_964489645.1 uncultured Chthoniobacteraceae bacterium
GGGAGCGTTTCGTCGTGGAACTCTCTCGCGGTGACGGGATCCAATCCTAGGTTGAACTGATCTGCCCAGCGGAACTCGAAGCGAGCCTTGCTCAAGGCGTTGTCCCGGTATTGCGCTCCAGGATGACCTTTCGCTAAATCTGCTGCGTGGGCTGCGATTTTGTAAGCGATGACGCCGTCCTTGACGTCTTTACGATTCGGCAGCCCGAGGTGTTCCTTTGGCGTGACGTAGCAGAGCATCGCGCAGCCGTACCACCCGATCATCGCCGCTCCAATCCCGCTTGTGATGTGATCATATCCAGGAGCGATGTCGGTGGTGAGTGGACCGAGAGTGTAGAAGGGGGCCTCGTGGCACCACTCCAACTGCTTCTCCATGTTCTCGTGGATCAGGTGCATCGGAACGTGCCCTGGACCTTCATTCATGACCTGAACACCTTTGTTCCAAGCTCTTTGAGTGAGATCGCCTTGAACCTTCAGTTCCCCGAATTGGGCTTCATCGTTGGCATCCGCGTTTGAACCTGGGCGGAGACCATCACCGATTGAGAAACTGACGTCATACGCCGCCATGATGTCGCAAATGTCATCCCAGTGGGTGTAGAGGAAGTTCTCTCGATGGTGAGCCAGGCACCACTTCGCCATGATGGATCCGCCTCGGCTCACGATTCCGGTCATCCGCTTTGCCGTGAGGGGGATAAAACGAAGGAGAACCCCTGCGTGAATCGTGAAGTAGTCCACTCCTTGCTCTGCTTGTTCGATGAGGGTATCCCGGAAAATGTCCCATGTGAGGTCTTCTGCCCTCCCGCCGACCTTCTCCAGAGCTTGATAGATGGGTACGGTGCCAATGGGCACGGGCGAGTTGCGGAGAATCCATTCACGCGTGGTGTGGATGTTCTTTCCGGTCGAGAGATCCATCACCGTGTCTGCGCCCCACTTCGTGGCCCATCGCATTTTTTCAACCTCCTCCTCAATACTCGATGCGACCGCGCTGTTCCCGATATTCGCGTTGATCTTCACGAGGAAGTTCCTCCCGATGATCATCGGCTCCAACTCGGGGTGGTTTATGTTCGCTGGGATGATCGCTCGTCCCGATGCAACCTCGTCGCGCACGAACTCTGGAGTGATGATTTTCGGAATCCGCTGAGGGAACCGCCGAAAGACCCCAGGTGCATCCGAGCAGCTCGCAGCTCCGGAATGCTGATGATTCAGAGAGTTGCGTGGGGCGTTCGGTGAGATCGTTGACAGTGCCTGCTCCAACCCTTGGTTCTCTCGGATCGCAATGAACTCCATTTCCGGAGTGATAATGCCCTGCCTTGCGTACCAGAGTTGCGTCACCGGATGCCCCTTGCTCGCCCTGCGTGGGGATCGGGCGGAGGTGGAAGGACCTGTGCCGTTGAGATTCGTGCCAGTTCGCACGGAGAGCCGATCCGCCGCCGCTTTCGCATGCACTTCAGACAAGTATCCATTGTCCTTCGGCAAAACGTGGCGCCCTTCGTATGACTCGGAATCTTCTCTCGATTCAATCCATGCAGTTCTCAAAGAGGGCAGTCCAGTTTCCACGGAGCCTTCAAAATCAGGATCCCCCCACGGTCCACTGGTGTCGTAGACCCTCAGAGCGGGATTTTCCTCGATCTGGCCACTCGGAAGACGGGTCGGCGACTGGCTGATCTCACGCATCGGAACACGAACGTTCGTGTGCAGAGTTCCACTCACGTAAATCCGTCGTGAGTTGGGACGTTCGTTGTCGGGGAAGGAGGTGTTCGGCGCGTTCATAGGTCATCAAGGAAGTTTTGACGATGGAACGCAGCCAACCCCGCACTGAAGCAGCGAGAGATTGAACTCCCTGCTTCGGCATTACCCGATCAGGTGCGAAGGGTCGTCCATCACTTGGACCTCTCAGCGTTAAGCTCCCCCGTCAGGGTTGAGAGTAAGTTTTGCCTGCTTCGCGTCAACGGGTGTGTGTCATTTTCGACGGCTGGTGGAAGGGGATTGATGCGGTCTCCGATTCGCGGCACTTTGCGTTACAATGAAGGCCCTGTTCCTGACGAACGAGTTTCCGCCCACCATCTATGGAGGCGCTGGAGTGCATGTTGATTACCTCACACGCGAACTGTCTCGGCTGATGAGCGTGGATGTCCGGTGTTTCGGAAAAGAGATCCGTGAGGAAAGGGTTCGGAGTGAGACCCTCACGGCGACGGGATTCGGGGTGGACAACTCTGGTTACGGTGCCCCCGCCCATTTGCGGGGGATATTCAGTGCGCTTCAACGATGCCTCGACTGGAACTCGGTCGGCATCGACGCGGACGTTGTGCACCTGCACACATGGTACACCCACATGGGCGGTATTTTGGCTAAACTGAACTACGGCATCCCATTGGTGCTGACCGTGCATTCACTGGAGCCTTTGCGACCGTGGAAAAGGGAGCAGATTGGCGGTGGCTACGACTTCTCGTGTTGGGTCGAGAAGACAGCCATCGAGATGGCTGATGCCGTGGTAGCGGTATCCAGCGAAACGCGAGCGGACATTTTGAGATTATTCAATGTGGATCCGTCGCGCGTCCGAGTGATCTACAACGGAATCGATCCCGAAGAGTATCGTAAGGTCGAAAGCACTGCGGCTTTGGAGCGGTTCGGAGTGGACCTGTCACGACCGTACGCTTTGTTCGTTGGCCGGATCACTCGACAGAAGGGGATTGTGCACCTTGCGCGGGCCATTCGGCACATGAGCAAAGATTTCCAAGTGGTGTTGTGTGCTGGCGCGCCCGATACTCCAGAGATTGCGGCGGAGATGAAGATGGCGGTTGATGGGGCTCAGAGGGAACACGGCAGGGTTCTTTGGCTTCAAGAGATGGTGAGTCGGCCAGAGGCGATTGAGCTTTACTCACATGCTTCGGTTTTCTGCTGCCCATCGGTGTACGAACCGTTTGGAATCATCAACTTGGAAGCGATGGCGTGCGAAACCCCGGTCGTCGCCAGCGCGGTGGGAGGGATCAAAGAGGTGGTGGTAGACGGGGAGACCGGCTTTTTGGTGCCTGTTGAGATCGATGAACAGCGCCAGTTTGAACCTGTTGATCCTGAGGGCTTCTCGAGGGGTTTTGCCGACAGAGTGAATGCCCTCATGGGCGATGCAGAGCTGCGAGGGCGAATGGCCAAGGCGGGGCGTCTTCGGGTTGAGAAGATGTTCACGTGGCGTCGAATCGCCGAGCAAACGCTGGATCTTTACAAGAGCCTCGTTGGATGAACGGTTCCTCAGGTGGTTTCCATTTGTAAAAATGGGGTGCCGAAATACGGTTTTTATCCATACCCATGTACACAACGAGCCCGTCCGACGCTGAGATTGAGTTGAGTCCTCCGCAGATTTTCTCCGGTCTGGCGCATCCGATTCTCGCTCAGAGGATTTGCGAGAAGGTGGAACATGGCTCGGTTCGCGGCGTTCCGTTGGGGAAGGCGTCAGTCAGAAGATTTCCCGATGGAGAGACTTCGGTCCAGATCGAGGAAAACATCAGAGGTCGCGATATTTACATCATCCAGCCAACCTGCAATCCGGCCAACGAGCACCTCATGGAGTTGCTGATCATGGTGGATGCGGCTCGAAGGGCGAGTGCAGGACGTATCACGGCGGTCATCCCTTATTTCGGGTATGCAAGACAGGATCGAAAGGATAAGTCACGAGTGCCGATCACCGCTAAACTCGTGGCTAACATGCTGACGGCTGCCGGGGTTAACCGCGTCCTCACGATCGACCTCCACGCACAACAGATCTCGGGGTTTTTCGATATCCCAGTGGATAACCTGTTCGGTTCGAAGTTGATGATCGAAGAGCTTCTCCGTCGTGGGGTCGAGGATGTTGTGGTGGTTTCTCCCGATGTAGGGGGAGTCAAGATGGTATACGCCTATGCTCAGGCGCTGAACGCTGGTCTGGCAATCGTGGCGAAAAGGCGTCGAAGCGCGACGGAAACGGAGGCAGTTACGTTGATTGGCGAAGTCGAAGGTAAGCATGTGGTTCTGGTGGACGACATGTGCGGAACCGGTGGGACACTTGCAGGGGCCACCAAACTTCTCTGGGACCGGGGCGCTAAGAGTGTGATTGCCAGCGTTTCACATGGGGTATTTTCGGTTGAATCCCTGAAACGATTGGCCGATGCGGGGCTGCAGGAGTTGATTTGCACGAATAGTGTTCCGCTGATCGAGTCTTCGACCTTGAAGGTGACGGAGATTTGCATCTCTGACCTGATTGCTCGAGCCATCTCATGGATTCACAAGGGCAAATCGCTCGGCCCTCTGTTTGAGATCGACGGACGCTTCAATGTCTTTTACGGGCACGATCGCTGATCGATTCTCCGCGAGTGGGGTCGCTTTTTACCGCGCAACTCCGTTTTTAGCTGGCTAATCGCGGCAAAAAAGGTTTCAAACTCGGGACTATTTTCTTTTCTATGGCAAAACAAATCCAACTCCAGGCATTGACCCGCAGCGGCGCAGGTCGTTCGGTTTCCAAGCAGCTGCGTCGGGACGGTCGTCTTCCCGCCGTGATCTACGGCGCGAAACAAGCCCCTCTGAATCTCTCTCTTAGCCAACGGGAAGTGAAAGAAGTGCTCTCCAAAGCGACCGGGGAGCAGCTCTTGGTTGAGCTGACGATTGATGACGCAGGGGCGAAATCGTCGAGCCTCGCTTTGATCCAAGAGGTTCAGCACCACCCGCTCAGCCCAGACATCGTGCACATGGATTTCCACGCTGTTTCGGCCGATGAAGTGATTCATGCGCACATCACGATTGAGACAACGGGTGAAGCGGTGGGGGTCAAGACTTTCGGCGGGTTGCTCGAAATCCAGTTGCACAGGGTTGAAGTGGAATGCTTGCCGAAGGATCTTCCAGAGATCATCACCGTGGACGTGTCTGCGTTGAATGTGAACGACGCGGTTCACGTTCGGGATCTCGTCCTTCCTGCTGGCGTGAAAGCTCGGTTGGATGGAGGGGTGACTGTTCTTCGTATCTCTTCGCCAACCGGTGACGTCCAGGCTTCGGAAGATGCCCCGAGCCAACCAGAGGTGATCCGCGAGAAGAAGGAAGACGCTGACAAAAAGTAGCACCAGTTGTTGGCCACGTTGGCGCATGCCAGTTCAGTGGCTTTACTGCGAGAAGAGCCGGAGGATGTCCTCCGGCTTTTTTGTAGGATTTTATGAAACAAGGTGATCTCCGGATGGTGGTTGGGTTGGGGAATCCCGGTAGTGAGTACGAGGGTACACGTCACAATATCGGCTTTGATGTTCTAGACGCTCTGGTTCGGGCAGAGAAAGGAACGTGGGAGGAAGACCGCAAATGGAAAGCCCTGCGGTGTCGAGTGGAGGGAGTGCTTTATCTAAAACCGCTGACCTACATGAATTTGAGCGGCGAATCGGTGCGCAAGGCAGCGGACTTTTTCAAGTTTGATTCCAGCCAGATGCTTGTGGTTTACGATGAGATGAGCCTTCCGCTTGGACGGATGCGATTGCGTCAGGACGGGTCACACGCTGGCCACAACGGCATTCGTTCGGTCATCGAGCATCTTTCTACGGACGCTGTCGCGAGATTGAAGGTAGGCATCGGATCGCCTGTCCCAGGCGGCGCGGTGATCCATGTGCTGGGCCGGTTCGCGCCTGCAGAACGAGCTTTGGTGGAACGAGTGGTTACTGTGGCTGCGGATGCTGTATCGGCAGTGCAAAGGCGCGGGATGCAGTCAGCGATGAATGAGTTCAACGCAATCCACCTCGAGGGATGAGCAATTTGTTCGCTTTGCGCTTGGCCGGAGTCGGCTTTTCTGGTTACCTCACACCCTTCGATTTTTTAAAGTCACCAGAAAATAAGGATATGAGTAATCGTTACGAGGGTTTGTTCATCTTGAATGTGAAGGGTTCCGACGACTCCGCAGGAGTTGTCATCGAGCGTCTGACCAAGGATCTCGCCGCGGAAGGCGCTTCCATTGAGCAAGTGCAGCGCATGGATCGCAGGAAGTTCACCTATGCAGCAGGCGATTTGGGAAGCGGTTACTACGTCAATTTCGTGTTCACAATGGAACCGGCTGCGCTGTTGCGTATCAAATCCAAGTTGACCCTCGACGAAGACGTTTACAGAAGCTTCTTCGTGCGATTGCCGCTTAAGAAGGCGAAGGCCGCTTAGTTCTCATCCCAACCGCTTTTTCAACAAGGACCTCTCGGCCGCAAGGCTGAGAGGTTTTTTACATCCAACAAGGAGCGGCCAACGATGTTGGCTGGTTGGAGGCCTCGATGGTAGCGCTTGCAAAATCAGCCCCGCTGAACTGCTGCGCATCTCACCGATGGCGCTTGTCCTGCATCCGCTGCCGAGTTACTTAAGCAGCACGAAAAATCGTCACCTACTCTATGCCGAACTTGAACAAAGTCATGTTGATGGGAAATCTCACCAGAGATCCAGAAGTCAGATACACCCCGAAAGGGACCGCCGTCGCCGAAATCGGAATGGCGATTAACCGTCGCTACTCGACCGATTCCGGCGAACAGAAGGAGGAAGTCACCTATGTAGACGTCGAACTGTGGGGACGACAGGCAGAGATCGCAAAGGAATACCTTTCGAAAGGGCGCCCTGTGTACATCGAGGGGCGGCTCAAGTTGGATTCGTGGGAGGATAAACAGACCGGACAAAAGCGCTCGAAGATGAGGGTTGTCGGAGAGAACATGCAGATGCTCGGAGGCCGCGACGGCGGAGGTGGTGGGGGAGGAAGAGATGGCGGATTTGGTGAGGAATCTGGCGGAGGTGGCGGGGGAGGCTTCAGGAGAGGTGCTCCTCAGCAAGGGCGCCCAATTCAGCGTCCGCCGGCTGATCAGGATCTCGACGGGGAGCCGGATGACGTTCCGTTTTAAAGTGCAGATTTGCTCAAAATCGGCTGAGCGGAGACCACACTGACAGCGACAATTCATGGCTGTAGCTTGATGCTCTGATGGATTTTGTTCGCGCCAACAAGGGGGCAAATCGGGTCTTGGCCGGATGTCCGATCAGTAGGCGGGGGCTGCTTAAAGACGCTCTGCGGTCAGGGATTGGGTTTGGGATTTTCATATCCACACATCCCGGTCGCGCGATGGCTCCATTCGAAACGGGCCATCCCGGCATCCGCTCGGCTTGGGAGCTTGGTTTGTCGATCCTCAAGCCCAGCGCTGCAGAGCTTGATCGCGGGTTGAGGATTCATTCGGAAGCGACCGTTTTCGACGCTTACGGATTCGCTCCGCGAGCATCGATTGACGGGGATGCGATGCGCGATGCGATAGAGAAGGGACTTTCAGAGGGCGAGATCACGGATTTGCGGGAAGAGATGGCGATGACGAGATGGGCGACCGACCCGCGCGAGAGCCAAGAGTTTGAGGAGGCGTTCCGCGTTTCTGGGGTGACCTGCATCTTCCAGAATGCCGGGGAGGAAGGGAGCGATCCTCTCCGACTTCTGAAACGGCTATCCAGATTCACGCACGCAACGGATCTCGCGGGGACGCAATGCTCAAAGTTGACGAGCGCTGAGCGGGTCTCTCAAGCGAAGCGCGAGGGAAGGCACGGATTGATGTTCACAACGAATGGCGTTCCCCTGCGTCAGCAATGGGAGTCTCGCCGAGATGAGCTTAGGAACGTGAGGTTGTTCGGACAGTTGGGCGTCAGGATGATGCACCTCACCTACAATCGACGAAATCCCATCGGAGACGGAGCGGGGGAGCCAACAGATGGGGGTTTGAGCGAGTTTGGCCGCTTCGCGGTCAAGGAATTGAACCGGCTTGGCGTGGTGGTGGACGTTGCGCATTCGGGATGGCGAACCAGCCTTGAAGCGGCGAAGGCCTCCTCTCGCCCGATGGTCGCGAGCCACACCACCCTCGGCGGGGTTTACACCCATTTCAGAGGAAAGCCTGACGAGGTTGTTCAAGCGATTTGCGATACGGACGGGTACGTGGGGATTTGCTGTATCCCGAGATTTCTGGGGGGTAACGGAGACATCGCAGATTTTGCTGAGCACATTGCCTACGGGGTGAAGCGGTTCGGAGCCGCTCGGGTGGCCATCGGAACCGACGTTGCCCATCAATCGCAATATACGGTCGAGCAGTCAAAAAAGGTTCCTAAGCGTCCGGTTCCCTCGGTGAACACCGATCGATGGGAACACCTTTGGCCGGAGGATAACTTCGTTCCCAAGCCGCATGCCGAAAGGAGTTTGTCTTGGACGAACTGGCCGCTGTTCACCGTTGCGATGGTGCAGAAAGGGATCCCAGAAAAGGACATCCACGCTGTCCTAGGCGAGAATGTGCTACGGGTGCTCCGTGCGAACCCGTTCACCCTCTGATTTTTCTCCAGTCGTCGGAGCATGGATATGAAAAGATTCCGATCGGTTCTCATCAGTTTGGGGATGTTGGGTTGGCTGATTCCCGCCCAAAGCGCTCCGAGCAGGCCGAATATCGTCCTGATGCTGGTGGATGATCTCGGCATCATGGACACCTCGGTCCCATTTTTGACTGGACCCGACGGACGACCGAAGTCATTCGATCTAAATATCTTCTACCGCACACCTAATCTTCAACGATTGGCTGACCGCGGAGTCCGTTTTAATCAGTTCTGCGCGATGAGCGTTTGCTCTCCGACTCGCGTTTCCATCATGACGGGGCAGAACTCTGCCAGACATCGGGTCACGAACTGGATCAATCCGGCGACCAACAATGCTGGGAGGCAAGGGCCGACCGATTGGCGCTGGGAAGGTTTGTCCAAGAACGATGTCACTCTTCCTAGGGTGCTGAAGACGCTCGGATACAGGACAATCCATGTCGGGAAAGGTCACTTCGGACCGACCGATTCGGAAGGGGCTGATCCCCGAAACATTGGTTTCGATGTGAACGTTGGCGGCACTTCGGCGGGACAGCCTCCGAGCTATTATGGACTCCAATCGTTTGCCTCGGCGAAGGCACAGGGAAAGGGGAAGCCTTCACTGCCTGGGTTGGATGCCTATCACGGCAAAGAGATTTTTCTCACGGAGGCTCTGACGCAGGAGGCGAACCGATTGATGGAGGATGCCGTTCGTTCGGATCAGCCATTTTTTCTCTATTTTGCGCAGTACGGGGTCCATGCACCGTTCAACGCGGACCCTCGCTTCTCGGAGCATTACAAGGATTCGGGAAAGCCTCCTTGGGCGCAGGCGTTTGCGACCCTCGTGGAGGGAGTCGACAAGTCGTTGGGGGATGTCTGGCGGAAGATCGAAGCGCTTGGCGTTGCGAATGATACCCTTCTGATATTTCTCGGTGACAACGGCTCGGATGCTCCGCTGGGTGATCCTCATGCGGTTGCCTGTGCAGCGCCTCTCAGAGGCAAGAAGGGATCACACTACGAGGGAGGGATGCGCGTCCCATTTGTTGCCGCTTGGGGTGCGGATGGAGGCCGGTTCGCGGAATCATTTCCCATCGGAGAAGCGGTTGTTCAAAAGCAGCTTGGAGCGGTTTATGACATTTTTCCGACTCTGATCCGTGTGGCGGGTGGGGAGTCACCGCGGGGGCATGTGGTAGATGGCTCCTCGCTGTGGGCTTTGATGCAGGGGGCTCGTGATCCTAATCGAAACGAGACTTTCCTGATGCATTACCCCCACGCACCTCATCGAACAGATCATTTCACCAGTTTACGAGATGGGCGGTGGAAGCTGATTTACCATTACTTCCCGACAAACATTTCTGGTGGAAGTCATTACCAACTTTTCGATCTTCAGGAGGATCCTTTCGAGCAGGTCGACAAGGCGGGTTCGGAGCCCGCAGTCTTGAGGAGAATGGTTGCGACCCTGCGCGATGAGTTGGTGCGGCAGGGTGCGCAGATGCCTTTGGCGATTGGTGGCACGGATCCGGTCTCCATCCAGTTGCCTGATTGATCTCGCGCCCTTCGGTCTCTGGCCACGTCCATGAGAACCACTCAACTCTCGACCGCTCGCGCTGGGGTGCTTAAATTCTTGGTTCCTCAATTCCATTCCTGAAATGAATAAACCCATCCGTGTTGCGGTAACCGGCGCTGCCGGCCAAATTGGCTACTCCCTCTTGTTCAGAATCGCCTCTGGTTCGATGTTCGGCCCAAATCAGCCGGTCGAGTTGAGCCTGATCGAAATTCCTGCCGCCCTTGGCGCGCTCGAAGGGGTTGTCATGGAGTTGGACGACTGTGCTTTCCCTCTCCTTAAAAAGGTTGTCGCGACTGCCGATCTTGCTGAAGGGTTCCGCGGGGTGAACTGGGCCCTTCTTGTGGGCTCGGTTCCACGCAAGCAGGGGATGGAGCGCAAAGATCTCTTGGGCATCAACGGGAGAATCTTCATCTCGCAAGGACAAGCAATCCAAGCGAACGCCGCCCCTGACATCCGTACTCTGGTTGTGGGAAACCCATGCAACACCAACTGCTTGATCGCGATGAACAACGCGCGAGAGATCCCATCGAATCGTTGGTTCGCAATGACAAAATTGGATGAAAACCGGGCCAAGTCTCAGTTAGCGGCAAAGGCTGGGGTTGAGGTGTCAGCGGTCACAAACCTCACGATTTGGGGAAATCACTCAGCAACCCAGTACCCAGACTTTTACAATGCGAAGATCGGTGGTCGCCCCGCGACGCAGATGATCAATGATCATGCTTGGCTCGAAGGAGATTTCATCTCGACCGTCCAACAACGCGGCGCGGCAATCATCAAGGCACGAGGAGCGTCGTCAGCAGCTTCTGCCGCCAATGCAGTGGTAGATTCAGTTCGCAGTCTCACAACTCCGACGCCTCCTGGCGATTGGTTCAGTGTGGCAGTGTGCTCCCCTGGGGACTACGGAGTCGCACCGGGCTTGATTTCGTCATTCCCCATCCGGACGGATGGCAACAGTTGGGAGATCGTGAAGGACGTTCCGATCAATGAGTTCTCGCGGAAGAAGATAGACCTTTCCGTTGATGAGCTTTCGCAAGAACGGGATTTGGTCCGTGAGTTGATTCCAGCGTAAGCGGTCTCCGATAAGGGTGCGCGGTTGATCCGAAACACGCCTTCCCATGCCCAAGGTTTTCATCAAGACGTACGGATGCCAGATGAACGAGCGCGACTCGGATCAAGTGGCCAAGGATCTCATGGATCGGGGCTATCTGCTGACATCCAAAGAGTCTGAGGCTGATGTCGTTTTGCTGAACACCTGTAGCGTACGGGACATGGCCGAGCAAAAGGCCCTCGGTAAGATGGGCCTTCTGGGCCGTTTGCGGGCAAACAAACCCGAAATGGTTTTCGGTTTTCTGGGATGCATGGCCCAGAGCAGGGGAGCAGAACTCGTCAAAGAGATGGGCCATGTTGACCTTGTGGTGGGCACGCAAAAGTTCCACAAGGTTGCCGAATACGTTGATTCTCTTGTTCGCCGGAAGCGCGATCTGAAGGACCGCTTGATGGATGACGTTCGGTTCTCGATTGTCGACATCGATGAGGAAGAGGGGTCCCAAGGGACGATCCGGGATCATGTGCTCGAGGAAATGCAGTGCTCTGCTTTCGTATCGATCATGCAGGGATGCAACATGCACTGTGCATTCTGCATTGTACCAAGCACTCGGGGATCGGAGAGGTCTCGTCCAATCGCGGAGATCGTTGATGAGGTTCGGCGACTGGTCGATCAGGGGATCAAGGAAGTCACCCTTCTAGGGCAGATCGTGAACCTGTACGGAAGACATGAGTTCGAGAAGGGCTCTGATGGGAAAAGTCCTTTTGTCCAGCTGCTTGACGCCGTTCATTCTGTGGATGGTTTACGCCGTTTGAGATTCACATCCCCGCACCCGATCGGGTTTCGATCGGACCTTGTCGAGGCGTTCGCGCGCCTACCAAAGCTGATGCCGCATGTGCACCTTCCGATGCAGTCGGGCTCAGATCGGATCCTCAAGTTGATGCGGCGCGCCTACACGGTTGAGAAGTATGTGGATCTCACGGAACGGCTGCGACGTGCGCGTCCCGGAGTTGCGATCACGACGGATGTGATCGTTGGGTTTCCTGGAGAAACTGAGGCGGAATATCTGGAGACCAGGGCTTTGGTTGAGCATATCGCTTTCGACAATGCATTTATCTTCCGATACTCCCCTCGGAAGGATACACCTGCGGCAGAGATGGAGGGGCAGCTGCCTGACGAAGTGAAGGAGGCTCGAAACCAAGATCTTCTGCGCGTCATCGACGCTTTGGCCATCGCGAAAGGGGAGAGCCTCGTGGGCTCCGATCAGGAGGTGCTTTGTGAGGGGACCAGCAAGACCAACGAGAATCGCCTCAGCGGTAGGAGCCCTGACAACAAGATCGTGATTTTCGAAGGCGGCCCGCGTCTGATTGGAGAGATTTTTCCGGTGCGAATCGAGCGATCCTCAGGTTTCAGCCTATACGGTTCTCCGTTGATCCATCTGTGAGTCCGAATAGTCGATCCTTCCATCCCACACTTATGGCAAACCGCATTGACGAACGTTTTAAGGCACTGAAAAGCGCAGGAAAAGCTGCCTTGGTCACCTATATTGGAGCTGGCGATCCTGGAATGCAGGAGACGATCGACATCGCTTTGGAGTTCGATCGGATCGGTGTTGACGTTTTGGAGTTAGGATTGCCTTTCTCGGATCCGCTCGCGGATGGCATCGTGAATCAACTCGCTGCAGCGAGGGCCCTTGCTGCAGGGGCCACCACAGCTGGGGTTCTTGAGGCGGTGAAGCGTATCCGTTTGTCGGCGGACATCCCAATCGTCCTCTACACCTACATGAATCCGATCTATCGGTACGGGTTCGCAAAGTTTGTGAAGGATGCAGAGAGTGCTGGGGTTGATGGACTTCTCATCCTCGATTTGCCCCCAGACGAGGACGAACGGAATCCAGATCTTCAAGTTGCAAGTAACCTTCGTCGGATCCGCTTGATCGCCCCAACCTCTCCGGAACAGCGGATCTCACGCTTGGTCAACGATGCCAGCGGTTTCATCTACTACGTTTCTCGAGAAGGAGTTACCGGAGAGCGTTCGGACATCGCGGACAGTCTTCCGGAACGCGTTGCCGCAATTCGGGCGAGGACGACGTTGCCGATTGCGGTGGGCTTCGGCATATCCACCCCTGAACAGGTATCGCAGGTCGCTCGTTGTGCGGATGGTGTGGTTGTTGGGAGCGCGATTGTGCGGAGGATTGCGGAGAATGCAGCGGCTCCGGATCTCGCCGCGCGCATTGCGAGTTTTGTGCGGCCCTTGGTGGCTGCTGCACACCGAGATTCTTGAGATCTTCGCACTGGCGCCATGCACTCTCCTCTGACATCGGAAAAGAGAAGCGGCATCCTCGTTCCGTTGTTCGCACTTCGAGGGGCGACCGATCATGGGGTGGGAGACACCTGCGCGATGAAGCAGCTCATCACGTGGTGTTCCTCGCACAATATCCGGTTGATCCAACTGCTCCCGATCAACGAAACGGGCTCGGATAATTCCCCGTACAACGCGATCTCCTCGGTGGCGTTGGACCCGCTGACCATTTCGCTAAACTCTGCCGACGTGCCGGGATTGACGACCTCAGATGTTGATGACGAGCTCCGACACTTCGGCTGGCCGTTTCGAAAGCTCAGTCGCGTGGCCTACGAAGTTGCAAAGCCTTTCAAAACGGCGGTATTGAGGAGGGGATACCAGCGCTTTCTGACCGCGCAAACGTTTGATCTCGAACGGCAAGCATTCCAGCAGTGGAAGGAACGAGAGTCTGGTTGGCTGTCTGCGTACGTCCGGTTTCGGTCCATCATGGACAAGTTTGAGGGGGACGAGCGCTGGACCTTGTGGCCCGCCGAGTATCGAAGCCTTTCTCGCTTCGAGGGCTACCTAGAACAACTTTCCCCTTCTGAACGGGCTGAGTGGGAGAGCGGTTGGGACTTTATCGCGTGGGTTCAGTGGGTGGCACATCGTCAGTGGAGCTCTGTTCGGCTTCATGCGGATCGTCTTGGTATCTCATTGATGGGCGACATCCCGTTTGGGGTGAACTATTTCAGTGCGGATGTATTCGAGCGTCCGGAACGATTTGATCTTGAGTGGAGTGGGGGGGCGCCACCTGAGCCGGCGTTTCAGGACGATCTTTTCGTGAAGCGGTGGGGGCAGAACTGGGGAATTCCGCTCTATGATGAGGAAGCACAGGGGGCCGAAGATTTTGTTTGGTGGAGAAGGCGCGTTCGCAAGAACCGTGAAACTTTCCATATGTTCCGGATGGACCACATCCTCGGGATCTATCGGATCTACGGGTTTCCATGGCGGCCCGAAATGAACTCCATGATGGCCAACCTGTCGTTGGAACAAGTTCTGTCGCTGCATCGCGGGCACGCCCCTCGGTTCCATCCTCGGTCTGACGAGACGGAGGCTGACCGTCAGTTGAACCGTGCTCACGGCGAAAGGTTCTTGAAAGTTCTGTTAGAGGAGGCGGGCCCGCACGGCTTGGTGGGGGAAGACCTCGGAACGGTGCCGGATTACGTGAGGCCGAGCCTGCTGTCCCATGATGTGCCCGGCTTCCGGATACCCTATTGGGAGTTGGAGTGGGATACGCGCCTGACGCCGGGGAGCGACTACGACGAATGCTCGGTAGCCACTTATGCGACGCACGATCATGATCCTCTGCGTACGATGTGGGAGAGGTGGATGTCGGTGATTGCCCGAGGCGAATCGGGACTTCGGAGCGATGCCGAGGCGCGTGATCGAGCGTGGTGGGAAGTTCGGCGCCTTGGCGACTGGGCCGGCTTCGAGGTGCCACATATTCTTCCCTTTGAGCAGGTTCACGAGGCGCTGGTGAGAGCTCTCCTGCGTCTTCCATCCCGCATCGTTGTCTTCATGATCACCGATCTGTTTGGAAGCGGACAACGATTTAACGTTCCCGGAGCGGTGGCTGATTCCAACTGGTCCGCACGGATTGAAACCCCGATTGACCAATGGGATGATGTGCCTTCCTTGAAGCACCTTCTCGAGCGGATTCACATCGAACTCGCCCGAGTTTAATCGGCCCCGACCCTTCACCAGATACCCGAACTTCCACTACAACAATGAGCAACGACTTCGACATCCAATACACGGCCCGCTTGGCCAGAATGGATCTTCAACCGGCTGAGGCGGAAACATTCCAACGTCAACTTCAAGGAATCCTTGGATACGTTGAAAAGTTGAAAGAGGTCAATGTGGAAGGCATTGAACCCACGCATCATACAGCTCCGTCGTTCAATGTGTTCCGAGCGGATGCCGACCAAGCGGGTCTGACAGCGAAAGACTCTCTCTCAAACGCTCCTCGCCAAGCGAGCGGCCTCTTCATCGTCACCAAAGTCATCGAGTAAACGCCATGGATCTCACCTCGCTATCTATCTCCAACTTGGTTGAAGGCTTCCGGCGAAAAGAGTTCACTCCGGTCGATCTGGTTGACTCCCTGAGTGCTCGAATTGCGGAGGTCGAGCCCTTGGTGAAGGGGTTCCTTTCGTACGACATCCAATCGTTGAGAGAGGCTGCTTCGTCGGCGGATGTCCACTTGCCCTTGGGCGGAATACCGGTCGCGATCAAGGATGTGATCAATGTGAAAGGGGACTCATGTCACTGCGCCTCAAAGATGTTGGAGGGATACACCGCACCTTACGATGCGACGGTGATCGCTCGGTTGCGCAAGGCAGGCGCGATCCCGTTCGGACGGACCAATATGGACGAGTTTGCGATGGGATCTTCCACCGAGAACTCCGCATTCCAAAAAACGGGCAATCCTTGGTCGGTCGACAGGACTCCTGGCGGATCGAGCGGCGGATCTGCTGCAGTTGTTGCTGCACGGGAGGCTATTGTATCTCTCGGGTCGGATACGGGCGGATCGATCCGGCAGCCAGCGGCGCTTTGCGGCTGCGTTGGGGTCAAGCCGACTTATGGTCGGGTTTCGCGGTATGGTCTGGTCGCATTCGCCTCGTCGCTTGACCAAATCGGACCCTTTTCTCGAACGGTCAAAGACAGCGCATTGGTGCTGAACGCCATCTCAGGCAGGGACCCCCATGACTCCACGAGCACGGGACAGCCAGTGCCGGATTTCACTGAATCGCTTGGTCGAGACCTCCGAGGCATCCGGATTGGCATGCCGAAGGAGTACTTTGTCGCAGGGACAGATCCTCAGGTTGCGGCGGCGGTTGACCGCGCGATTCGTCAGTGTGAATCGCTCGGAGCGGAAATCGTCGAAATCTCTCTTCCACACACCGAATATGCGGTCGCCGTTTACTATATCCTCGCGACCGCTGAGGCATCAGCCAACCTGGCCCGGTTCGATGGGGTACGCTATGGACACCGTGCAGAAGGCACGAGCGGCTTGCTCGATCACTACTGCAAAACGCGTGCTGAGGGCTTTGGTCCAGAAGTGAAGAGGAGAATCATTCTCGGAACCTACGTTCTATCCAGCGGTTACTACGACGCGTATTACCTGAGAGCTCAAAAAGTGCGTACCCTCATCCGGCGCGACTTTGAGAAGGCATTTGAGACGGTTGATGTCATCGTGAGTCCGACCTCTCCGGAGCCAGCATTCCGGTTGGGAGAACGGTCCGATGACCCGCTACGGATGTATTTGGCCGACATCTTCACGATAGCGGCAAACTTGGCGGGAAATCCGGGCATCAGCGTTCCGTGCGGTTTTGCTGAAGCGGATGGTTCGATGTTACCCGTCGGGCTTCAGTTTTTGGGCAGACCATTCGGCGAATCGGAGATGCTCCGCGTGGCACATGCGTATGAGCAGTCGACCGACTGGCATAAACAGAGCGCACCAGTCCGCTGAGAGACATCCGCCGCTGGGATTGCTTGTGCAGGTTGCGTGAGTGAAGACGGTGGGGACGATCCGACCCAATGTGAAGCCATTCTGCGCGGTCCAAAACCCTTGGAGCAGAGGGATCTCGAGCGGGGAGATTCGTCGCTTCCTTGTTTCACTTCACGTATCCATGACGTGCATTGTATTGCGTTAAAAGATTCGGCTTACGGCTCGCCTTTCAACCCATCCGTGAGCCAACATAAACACAGAATGTCCGGCCCCGATTATCCAACCCTCTGGCAACGAAAGGTCCTCTGGAGCGCCCTCACCGCGCTCGCCATCTCCGTTATCCTCTCAATCGGCGTCAGCTGGCTCTGGATCGTTTCATTCGTGCTGAAAGTTGTTCAGCCCATCCTCGTCCCATTCGCCGCTGCAGCCGTTATCGCATACCTGATGGAACCCGTCGTCCGATTCTTGGTCGCGCGCCGATTCTCCCGAAGGATTGCCGTGGTGTCGGTCTTCGGCGCCTTGACCGCTGGATTTGTCGGGATCCTTTTCTGGATCATCCCAGAAATCGCACACCAGACGCACAACCTCGCTGAACGGATTCCCACCTACAAAGCCTCGGCCACCAAGCGCCTCAAGAAACTGGCCATCGAGTTCAAGGCGAAAACAAATATTCCCATCCCAGCGCTGGAAACCCTCGATTCGACCGAGCCGAGCGAGTCTGCCCCGAAAACGGTGACCACCCCTGCCCCTGCAAACCATTCCGCCGCATCCCATCCAGAGTCCGCATCAATCCTCGACCTTCTCCTGACGGAAGACGGTAATCTTGATTTCCGCGCCCTTCTTCAAGGGGACTGGATGGCCAAACGGCTGCCCACCGTGCTGAACAAGGCTGGGGCAATCCTTAAATCAAGTGTGGGAGGATTCTTAGGAGTCTTCGGCTTTTTAATCTCCCTGATTATTATCCCAATTTATCTGTACTATTTTCTTATTGAGGCTCCAACGATTTCGAAGACTTGGCAGGACTACTTGCCACTCCGAAACTCAGCCTTCAAGGACGAGGTTGTGTCCACACTCAATGAGATCAATGGTTACTTGATCGCCTTTTTCCGAGGGCAGTTGATCGTTAGCTTGATTGACGGCGCTGCCGTCGGGCTGGGACTCGTGATTGTAGGACTCGATTTTGGGCTACTCATCGGCCTCCTACTGGGTTTTCTGGGGCTGATTCCGTACCTCGGAATGTTCATTTGCTGGGTGCCGGCACTCGTCATCGCGCTGGTTCAAACGGGCGGAACCTGGATTCCGACCGATGAATGGTGGATTTTTCCGGTGGTAGTGACGGGGATTTTCGCGGTGGTGCAGAAGGTCGACAGCCTGTTCATCACGCCGAAGGTGGTCTCCAACTCGGTGGGATTGCACCCGCTAACGGTCATCGTTTCCTTGTTCGCGTGGAGTCTCCTCATGGGTGGGCTTCTCGGCGCGCTGCTTGCGGTGCCGATGACCGCAACGCTGAAGGTGATTCTCAAGCGCTACGTCTGGGAACGCCGGATCCTGCCAAGTGTCCAAGCCGTAGAGGACAGTGTCATCAAAGAGATGACTCCCGCACGCGAGGACTGATGGTATGGATCGAACGAAGATCGACGCAGCAAAGGAGGGGCGGCGGAGTGTTCTGGTTGCTGTCGCTCTCTGCGTTGCCTTCTTGGCATTCCTGATCGGAGGGACCTACGCGGTCGCCAAACACAAGCCCCGGACGAACCAGCTTTCAGGCATGATCGTGGAGAAGTACCGCCTCGATGAGGTGGTTCGTGAAGTGCAAGTCGGTAGGCGTGGGTTGAGGTCTGAGGAGGTTGACTCGGGACATCGGTTTCAGGTCTGGGTCGAGGCGGTCGGCAAGACCTACGAAGTGCCCGTCACCGAAACACTATTCAACACGAAGGAGGTCGGTGATTCGCAATCCTTCGTTCGTCCTCCCTCTGAACAACGATGACCAGACCGAGGCAAGGTGTCCC
Source organism: uncultured Chthoniobacteraceae bacterium (assembly GCA_964489645.1). Lineage (GTDB taxonomy): Bacteria > Verrucomicrobiota > Verrucomicrobiia > Chthoniobacterales > Chthoniobacteraceae > JBEEPE01. The sequence goes on from CAZAZT010000079.1 coordinate 18,740, forward strand.
TTTCCTGAGAACAATCGAGCAGCACACCACCGACCGTAACGCGCGTAACGCAGTCCAGCAAAGGAACAGCAGGAGGCACTGGCAATCGGCTCCTCAAAACATTTTCGCGTCGGCGAAATCGAAGACCAAGTCAGTCTGACCTCAATCACACGAATGTTTCTGGTGATTGGTTGCGGGGGCCGGATTTGAACCGACGACCTTCAGGTTATGAGCCTGACGAG
>CAZAZT010000080.1:0-7741 GCA_964489645.1 uncultured Chthoniobacteraceae bacterium
GCATCAACCCCGAGCGCGTCGGCATCCTCGGCTTCTCCGCAGGCGCAAACCTCGCCGGACACGTCGCATGGGATCGCACCCCGCGCACCTTCGCCCAATACGACAAACTCGACGACCAACGCCCACCAGACTTCCTCGTCTTCGTCTACGGCGGGGGATTCCTCGATCGCGACGACAAATCGAAGTTCCGTGCCGGCTTCAAACTCCCCCAAGACGCTCCCCCCGCCTTCTTCGTCGTCGCACACGACGACCGCTCCAACCCGCTCGAGGCCGCCATGCTCTACCTCGAATACAAAAAACTGAACCTCCCCGCCGAACTCCACATCTTCACCAAAGGCGGGCACGGCTTCGGGATGCGGAAAGAGAACAAACCCATCAACGAATGGCCCCAACGCTGCGGCGAATGGATGGATTCCATGGGCTTCCTCAAACGCTGGACACCCCCATCGCCAGACCCAGCGACCCCGCAACCCAAGCCAGACAGCCCAAAAGATCAGTGACCCAACACCGCGGCTCACCTCACGGCCGCTCCGAGTGACGGCCCGCGCCCAACACTCCCCAGCAACCGGTTCCGGGAACGACCGTTGCCCGCCCTCCCGCCCTCACCCCCGCCTTGCGCGAAACTTGCGTACAAAACGCCGCGCCCGTCCGAACCACCAGGGCCACCCCACCCGATGCACCCCATGAACCATCCCCTCCCTCGCCGGGACTTCCTCGCGCACTCCGCTCTCGCCGGAATCCTCCCGCTGCTCCCCCATAGCACCCACGCCGCCGCGAGCACCCTCAGGATCGCCCCATTCCGGTTCGATGTCACCCCGCCGCTTGGACATCCCCTCTGCGGCGGTTGGATCAAACCCGCAACCAGCGTCGACGACACCCTTGAAGCCATCGGCTACGTCATCACCGGCGCCGATCAACCGATCGTCGTTTGCGCCGTCGACTGGACAGGCATCCTCAATGAAGCGCACCTAGCCTGGAGAGAGGCACTGGCCTCCGCCGCAAACACATCCCCCGAACGTGTCGCGGTCCATTGCGTGCACCAACACGACGCCCCATTCGTCTGCCTCCACGCCGAACGGTTGATCGCCGCAGAAAAAGCCGGACTCAGCGTGGTGCAAATGGAGTTCTTCAGCGATTGCCTCAAACGGGGCACCGCCGCCGTCCGAAAAGCGATCAACGAAACCGTTCCGCTCACCCACGTCGCCACCGCCAACACCCGCATCCACGAGGTCGCTTCCAACCGCCGCATCGCCGTCGACAAAGACGGCAAGGTCAGGAAAGGCCGAACCAGCAGTTGCCGCGACCCAGAACTCATCGCGTTGCCGGAAGGCCTGATCGACCCGATGATGAAATCCGTCGCGCTCTACAGCGGCGATCGCAAGGTCGTCGTCAGCCATTACTACGCGACCCACCCCATGAGCCATTACGGCGCTGGTCGCGTCAGCAGCGATTTTCCCGGGCTCGCCCGCAAACAACGCCAGACGGACGATCCCAACTGCACACACATCTACTTCACCGGCTGCTCCGGCGACGTCACCGCAGGCAAATACAACGACGGATCACCGGACGCGCGCATCCGGCTCACCCGCCGTATCCTCGACGGGATGCTCGACGCCGAAAAACGCTTCCGCGCAGAACCCATCACCCAGCTGGCTTGGCGCACCCACTCGGTCCTCCCCGAATGCAACCCTCTCTTCCTCCCTGAAACACTGCGCACCAAAGTCTCCGATCCCTCAAATGTCGCCGCCAACCGCATCCGACCCGCCATGGTTCTCGGATGGCAGAAACGCCTCGCCGAAAAAGTCCCGATCGTCCTCAGCGCGCTCCGCATCGGCGACATCTCGCTGCTCCATCTCCCCGCAGAGAGCTTCGTCGCTTACCAACTCAAAGCACAATCCATCGTGCAAAACCGCTTCGTCGCAACCGCTGCCTACGGCGACGGCGGACCATGGTACATCCCACTCAAAACGGATTATCCCAAAGGCGGATACGAGGTCGGCGTCGCGAACTGCGCCGACTCCATCGAATCCACCCTCACCGCCGGGATCGCCGACCTCCTTCGCTCCTGACCGCATGTAGCGCAAACCCAACCTCCAGAATCCCTTCTGCCGCGCGCCAACACCAATGCCTGACGCCAAGTCAACCATGGGCCCCGCGACAAGACCCCGCGCTCGTTCGGTCAAACACGCCTCGCATCACTCTCCTTTTCTTCTCCTGTTCCTTCTTCTCCACGCACTCCTCCCAGACTCGCACGCCGAAACCGTCCTCGCCACCGCATCAGATCTCGATGGCCTCGCTCCCTTCGGGCCGCGCCCCATCACCTCATGGCGCTGGTCCCCGCAGCAGAAGGCCGACGCATCACGCTTCAGCGAGATGTCGCTCTCGTCCGATGGATCCTCTTCGCCCATCTGGAAAATCCGCGTCGATCCCGGGATCCCCTTCGTCTTGCCCTACCTCGAGATCCTCTCCCTCGGCACCAACTACCTTCCGCCAGAGGCAGATGCGGTTCGCATGAAGGTCCGCGCCATCTCCGGGACCATCCATCTGACCTTCGGCGGCCCCACCGCCTACTTCGGGAACAGCGACGTCTTCCTCAGACCCGTCCAGATCACCGCCCACCAGAAATCATCCGACTGGTCCACCATCGAACTCTCGCTGCATGACGGCCTCATCCGCAACTTCCGGCGCCCGAGCTTCAGTCGAGCCTCCCCCACCATCCATTACACCCGCTGGACCCAAGAACCCACCTACGCCTACCTCCTGCGAGGTTCCGCAGGCGAAGCCCACATCAAGGACATCGAGATCATCAGTCACGGCCGCTCGCAACCATTCCCCGCTATAACCCTCAGCCAGACCACCGCCCCTCACCTCATCGCAGACCTCTCTTCTAAACACCACACATTAAAGCTTTTCACCGCGCTCATCGGTGACACAGAGACAGAGTTCGTCTCGAACCCAGACCAACACCCACCCGCTACCATCACGCACCTCACCGATCCCACCGAAGGACCCGTAGCGCAGGTGAAAGGTCGTTTCCTTGAAGAGGTAAGCGCCATCGGCATCGAGATACCACCGGACACACGCGGCGACACCCTTCATCTCAGAGCACGCATCGATTCCCCCATCCCTTCCCGCATCGCACCCAACGTCGCCGCACAACCCCTCGATATCCTTCTCTACGAAAGTCCCGACCCTTCCCGCTTCAACGGAAGCCCCTTCGTCCGACCGACCGCATCCGCCACGCACGACCCAACGCGCTTCGATCGCAATCTCTCACACGCCAATCTCCTCAAACATCAGGACCTTCCCCTCGCGATCTACCACGCACGACGGTTCACCTCTCCCGCAACGTGGACGGACATCCTCATCCCCTTCGAAGACTTCGTCTGCATCCACGCACAAGGTTCGTTGACCGAACGATTCCAGCGTCAGCTCCCCCCACGGCCCACCCATCTCATCGCCGTCGCACTGGTGCCACCTTGGCCGAGGAAAGGTCGCCCCGAAACCACCATCACCCTCCACCACATCCAACTCGTCACCCGCATCAACACGGGAACACGACAGTCCTACTTCCAATCGCCCATCACGATGCTCTTCCGAGGCCCAAAGGATAGGTACGCCTTCCAACTCACTCCCGGAGAACAAGAACCGCCCAACGACCTCCTCAAGATTTTCGCCCCGTGACCTGTCCGATCACTCCACGGTGCGGAACGGGATCGCAGGCAATCCTTCCTTGCTGAAAAGCGTCACCACCGGATTGTAAGCCCACGCGTAACGCACGTACCGAGGCACCGCAACCTCCGACGAACTCACCACCACCGTCTGCCCATCCACCTCCACGTCCGCCCAATGATACACCTTGTCGTCCTCCGAAACCGCGAACCCGCTCGGCCCTCCCTCCGACCTCCGGAGCACAAGCCCACCTCCTACATGTTTGAAATAAAGCCGGTTGCGAAACCGCTTCGGCGCATCCTCTCCCGTCGACGGGATCCGTTCCAACATCATGTCCGTGAACTCCGGCCCCGACGATTCCAACCCCGCTTCCCCATAGACCATCCGCCGCGCCACCAAAGATAACCGACGCCCCACCTCCTGCTTGTTCTTCGGATGGATGTTCGAAACCGGTTCATCCCCGATGTCCACCGCAACCGCCATCCCCGTGTTCGGCACCGTTTTCGCCGTGCGCCACTGCGACTCCCGGATCTCCCCGTAACCCGGCTCGATCGGGTTCTTCTGCTTCGGCCCCTGCGTCGAGAGTTGCACCACCAAGAACGGGAAATCGCCCACCTGGAACCGCTCACGCCAATCCCCGATGAGCGCGGGGAGAAGCCGCCGATACTGCTGCCAGAAAGGCCAACTCGCCTCCCCCTGATACCACAGCGCCCCTTTGATCGCGAAAGGCACCAACGGCTCGATCATCCCGTTGTCCATGCCGCACAACGTTTTATAATACCCCATTTTCGGACGCGGGAACTCCACTCCGATCCCCGCCATCGCGGGCCCCGCTCTCCGTTTCCACACCGGACCCAGCTCGATCGGGGGAACATCCCCGTCAAACCGGAGGCTCAGATGCTTCGCGATCGTGCCCACCAACCCTCCGGGCCCGCCTCGGTTCAACACCGCCACCGCCACGTGGTTCACGCCCGCCCTCAACTGGCCCGGCTCGATCTCGTACCGCCGGTGCTGCCCCTTCATCTGCGTCACCCCGACCAACTGCCCATTCACCCACGCCACATCCACATCATTGATCGGACCCAACGCCAATACGGCCTTCTTGCCCGCCAATCCCGCCGGCACCTCCACCTCCGTGCGGAACCACACCAACCCATCAAACCCATCCAGACCCGTCTCCTCCCATGCCTTCGGCATCGCCACCTCCGTCCATCCTTTCAACTCCGACAACGGCACCGTCAGTTCCCCACCCAGCTTTCCCGCCACGTCCTTTTCCAACATCCACCTCGCACTCGCCTCAAAATAGTCGTCCACACCGCCCTCCGCTCGTCTGTCCAACTCACGCAACTGCTCGTGGAAATCATGCGGCATCCGCTTCCGCAAACCGCTCGGACTGATCCACACCTCCGCCGTCGTCGCACCCACCGAACTGTGGATGATCCCCACCGGAACCCTTTGACTCGCAGAGATCTCTCGCGCGAAAAAATATCCGACCCCGGAGAAATTCCCGACGGTCTTCGGTGAACAGACCTCCCAGACCGCCGGCTCCATCGTCTTCCTCGGAACGTACGAAGGACAGAACGGCACGGTGAACGAGCGGATCCCCGGATGATCCGCCGCGCCGATCTCCTTCTCCGCGTTCAACGAGAGTCGCACCGGCCAGTTCATGTTCGACTGCCCAGAACACAGCCACACGTCCCCCACGATCACATCCTCCAACTCCACCCGCTCCGTTCCCTTCGCGATCACCAACCTCAAGACCTCCGATGCCTCGAACGGCCCCACCCGCACCATCCATCGCCCCTCCCCATCTGCCACGCCTTCCGCCGACGCCCGTTCGCGTCCCGCTCCGTCCAACACGCGCAACCCCACCTTCTCGCCCGCTGACGCCCAACCCCAGACCGGGGCTGCGATGCCCCGTTGCAGAACCATGTGACTCGTGAAAAGTTGATGGACCAACGGTTTGCGCCTCGGTTGTACCGGCCAGAACGCCTGAGGCTCCACCGGCGCATCCGGCGGGATGGGTGGCTCCTGTCCAATAACGTGAGCCAGACCAAGGACAAGCAGACAGGGCAGAAGGACGATGAATTTCATGACAATGCGTTTCCAAGCCGTTCACTTCCCCTCACGCAGTTCCTCGGCCTCGCGACCAAGAGACCACTCCAGGGACAGATGCAGCGACCGCAAGCCAACCGGAAACCCTACGCCTCCAATCGCAGTGATCGTTCATCGCCGACCCACCGTCGCATTTCAGGTGCCACTGCGTCCCTCATCCCTCCCGATCATGAACAGAACGGAAAGCCGCCCGCACCATCACTTTCCTCAGCCGCTGGTCTGCGAGTTGCATTATCCCAACGTATGGAACTTTCTCCCGACAAGATCGGTTGCGCAGAATTCCGACGCAACCTGATGCAGGACCGGAGAGGCTTTTTGCGTTCAGGCTTCCTCGGCTTCGCGGGCCTTTCGATGGCGGAACTTCTGCGCTTGGAAGCCCAGGCAAAAACCGCCGGAGCAAAACTTTCCCGCGATAAGTCCGTCATCATCCTCTGGATGCGGGGCGGACCGAGCCAGCACGAGACATGGGACCCGAAACCGGACGCCCCCTCCGAGATCCGAGGCGCTTTCGGCGCGATGCGCACCAGCGTTCCCGGCATCCAGATCTGCGACCTGTTGCCGATGTCCGCGAAGATCCAGCACAAATACTCGATCATCCGCAGCCTTCACCACACCAACGCAGGACACTCCGCCGGCGACCAGATCATGTTCACCGGATACAACCCGTTGCCCGGACAGAACCTCGAGAACAACGCCTACCCGAGCTGCGGCTCCATCGTCTCCAAGGAACTCGGCCACCTGAACCCCAAGCTGCCCCCGTATGTGGTCATCCCACGCAACGTGCCCGGCACGGGTCCCGCCTACCTCGGCGCACGCCACGGCGCCTTCGCCACCGAAGCCGATCCCGCGAAACCCGGCCCATTCTCCATCCCGAACTTCTCCCTCACCGAAGGCCTCTCCTTCGACCGACTCGACGAACGACGCAAACTGCTCAACGGCCTTGACCAGATCCGCCGCGAAGTCGACGCCTCAGGGCTGATGGGAGCGATGGACGGTTTCCAACAAAAGGCGTGGGACATCGTCAGCGGCCCAGAAGCGCGCGCAGCATTCGACCTCGATGCCGAACCTGCCAAGGTCCGCGAACGCTACGGCTTCATGCCGGAATACGTCGCCCCAACCCCCGATCGCTGCGGTGTCCCCGCATGGAGCCAACGCATGCTGCTCGCCCGACGGTTGATCGAAGCCGGCGTCCGCCTCGTGACCGTGGACCTCCGCTGGTGGGATACCCACGTCAAAGGTTACGAGACCATGAAGGACGGTTTCCTGCCCCGCTGGGACCGCGCCTACACCGCCCTGATCGAGGATCTCGAACAACGCGGCCTCCTCGAGAACACCATGGTCATCGCTTGGGGAGAATTCGGGCGCACCCCGCGGGTCAATGCAACCGGCGGACGCGATCACTACCCCAACGTCTTCAGCGCAGCCCTCGCGGGCGGCGGCATCAAGGGCGGACGCGTCGTCGGTGCCTCCGACGCACAAGGCGCATTCCCTGCCGAGAACGCCAAAACCGCTCAAGACGTCCTCGCCACCATGTACCGGCACCTCGGGATCGATCCCTCCAAAACCTACGAGGATCACCAAGGACGCCCCATCAGCATCCTCCCCCACGGCACCCCAGTCGACGAACTCTTCGCCTGACCCCGCCTGAGCCCCCAAGCCGAACGGCATCCCGACCGTCGCAGATCCACAACTGATTGACCAAACGGTCCTTCACCCTCGCCCACATCCACTTCTAGGACCGCAGCGTCTCCCATGCTTCCTCCAACGGGTCGACATCCATCTCGACCCCGAGGCCCGTGCACTCCCGCACCACGCGAAGTCTGCGAGGCACGCGTGTCCAGATTTCTCAGCCCCTCACGCCCCACCCGACAAGTGAACGACCAAGAAACGCCCCACAGGATTCTTGCAAAAAATGGTCTTTTTTCTCCGCATTCCACGACGAGGGCGTGGTTCC
>CAZAZT010000080.1:7751-18641 GCA_964489645.1 uncultured Chthoniobacteraceae bacterium
AACTCGTGGATGAGGAACAACGGGATCGCCGCTGTCGCGTGGATGCTCGCGGCAATCCCTAGATTGCTCGCCGTGCAGTGAGGGGCGAGCGGCACCATGTACGCCTCCGCCAACGCAGCAATCTTCCTCATCTGCGAGATCCCTCCCGTGTGACAACAGTCCGGTTGCAAGATGTCGATACATCGCTCTTGCAAATACGGGATCACCCCCCAGATCGTGCGATCGCGCTCCCCCGTCGCAAGCGGGATGTCGATCGCCTGCTTCAACCGCTTGAACACCTCGATGTTTCCGGGCACCGCTGGCTCCTCGATGAACATCACGTCGTACGGCTTCATCGCCGACGCCAACTGGATCAACGTCGCCGGAGGCACCGCACAGTGCGCATCGAACATCACCGCCCCATCCGGTCCCACCCGTTCCCGAGCCGCCGCAATCGCCTTCACCATCCGCTGGATATCGTTCGGTGTGCCCGAGTGCTCGTAAACCCCGTGCGGCGGCACCTTCACCGCCTTCGGCGTGTGATAGACACGGATACGCTCCCGGACCGGTCCCCCCAGAAGCCGATACACCGGCACCCCCCACAGCTTCCCCGCCAAATCCCAAAGCGCAGTGTCGATTGCCGCAAGCACGTGCGTCATGAACGCGCCCCCACGGATGTCCCGGTGCGCCCGATACACCTTCTGCCAAAGGTGCTCGATCCGCGTCGGATTCTCCCCGTCCAACAACTCGAACAAGGACCTCATCAACGTCATCCCAACCCTCGGATCGATCGCCTTGATCTCACCCCAACCACTCACCCCATGGTTCGTGTCGATCCGCAAGAACACTGATGGGTTCACCCACCACATCTTGAACGCCGATATCCGGATCGAACTCGTCCGGTCCGCCACCGCTATCCCAGGAACACTCGCCGCACCCGCAACCTCCTGCACCATCCGGAACCCAGCCGCAGCCAACGCCCCGACCGATAACATCTCCCTGCGCGAAACCATCGAAGAACTCATCCCACAATCCTCAGCCCCTCATCCCCCTTCCGACAAGTGAACGACCAAGAAACGCCCCACAGGATTCTTGCAAAAAACGGTCTTTTTTCTCCGCATTCCGCGACGAGGGCGTGGTTCCAAGTGCAACGCCGCTCCGCTAACGTCGCGTCATGCTTCCCCCTCCTCTGGAACCACGTGCGCGGTCCCTCACCGTAATCCTCACGCACATCAGCGCAGCCATTCTCTCCCTCGCCGCCCTCGCCACTTTCGCAGCCGCCCCCTCATTCCAAACCGTCCGGATCCCTGATGGCTGGAGCGTCATCAAAGGCGAAATCGAACCCGGCCTCATGCGGAGCAAAACCACCCGCTCCCCTCTCCAAGTGCGCACCGCAGAAGCGCAAAGCCTTCCGCTCGAAGCTGTCATCAAATTCCGTGCAACCGTCGGGGACTCGATCTCCGTCCAGTTCCAACCCGAAGACCCAGCGCAAAAACCTCTGATCCAGTTCACGTTCCGTCCCATGGAAGCGGAGTACGGCTCCATCACCTGCTCCGCAGACGGTGAACCTCTCCCCCTCGCCTGCCACTACACCGCCGTCTGGCGCACCAGCCTCCAATACGGCTGGCGCTACCCGCGCGTCAAAAACCTGTGGGACGATCCCATCCGCAAAGAGATCGGCGCCGCTTACGCCAACCTCGCCCCATTCCCCGAACGCACCTTCGTCCTCCGATTCATCCTCGGCAAAACAGGCCGAGAGATCTGGCTCGACGACCGATTCGTCGCCGAGGTCCCACACCCGAACCCCAACAAAGCCCACCTCGACATCACCCTAACCAAGGACGCGCAAGTCACCGGCGTCGCGTTCCTTCCGTTCTCCCAGAAAAGTCGCTACCTCCCCCTCGGCCTCGACGATCACAGCCACAAAAAACGCGTCTCCACCAACGACCCATCACGGTCTGAATCACGGTCCATCCACGGCATCCCGTTCATGGTCCCCACCCACGATGAAGTCGCTTTGAAACTGTCCGAATCCCTCTACCGATACCGTCAGACCAAAGGCAGCGGACCCAACGTGCCCTACGTGGATGCAGGCGCCAGTTGGCCCAGCGCGTTCGACGTCGACCCCGCCTCGCTCGCGTTGCGCGTTCCCTACCGCGCCTACCAGACCGCCTGGCTCCTCGCCTCGGTCGACGACGCACCAAACACCGTACCCCGTGGCGAGATCCGCTTCTACCGCCAATCCGCTGGCTACCCCGCTTCCAGCCCGTTCGAGATCAGTGAACAGGCCATCCGCAACGGAAACGTCCGACCAAGCGGACTCAAAACCCCCACAGGCAACGACATCTTCCTCGTCCGCGTACCCCTCAACACCGCCGGCCTTTACGGGTTGAGAGACGCACAAGGTCGCTTCCTCGATCTCGAACTCTGCAAACCCACCGCTCTCGGACGCTCCTACCCCGATCCCATCTACTACGGCGAACATCCCGCCGGATTGCCCAGTTCCCTCCGCATCCTCGGCATCACCCTCGACGAAGCCTCGTTCGATTTCTCCGTCACCCCCTCCAGCACCGCCTTCGTCTACGAACGCCCCGAAAATCCCGACATCAAGGTGAAGGTGCACGCCTCACGACCCGAAGCCAAAGAGGCCAGGATCACCGCCCTCACCGAAAGCTTCGACGGCCAAGAAAAACATCACGTCACCAAGCTGCTCAAAATCTCCCCAGGACAACACTCCGAGATCGACCTCACCCTCCCTTGCACACGGTCCGGTTGGCACGACCTCCAGCTCCGCGTCGAGGTCGCAGGCGAAGAACGCACAGCACCGCTCAGCCTCGTCATCCTCCCTCCGAACACGCGGACATACGGGAACGCCGCGAACGAAACACGCTTCGGGATCTGGCAACTCCTCGGCCACTACGTCCCCCCCACCTCCGCATCGCCTCTCGAACAACCCGCTTCCGCCGATCGCCACTTCGCGATGTACCGCCGCCTCGGCATGCGCCGAGCATCTCCCGTCCGCGTCGGTCCCCCGCAACCCAAAGCCGACCCCCTCGTCATCAAGGAAGAAGGGCTGCGCCTCCTCGAGAAATATGACTTCCTTCCCGTCGGTCCACATACCATCGCAGGGAACGCGTTCGGGCCCGAACCCGAACAACGGACCAAAGCGCTCGACCGCGAGCTCTCGAACGTCGTCGACGCCAAACGTTTCCCAGGGACCACCTATTTCTATGGAGGCGAATGGGGGATCAGTCGCGATATCCAACACGCTCCATGGCCGCGCTACACCGGCGACGGAGACCGTGCGTTCACCCCTCAGGAAGCGACGAACCTTGATCGCCACATCTCCATCTTCTCCGACATCGGTCGCGTCATCCGAAAAGCCAGCCCCAACACGAAGCTCGTCCTCCAATGGGGCGCCGTGAATGGCACCTTCGCTTATGCGCGCAAAGGCTTTCCAAAAGAGCTCGTGGACATGTACGGCATGGACGCGCCGCACTTCGAACTCATGCCAGAGATCTCCAACGTCACCGGATCCATCAACGAGATCTGGCAGTTCCGGCAGGAGATGAAACGCCTCGGCTGGCCAGAACTCCCCATCAACTGGACCGAAGGCCCCTTCTTCCCAACCAACCCCGGCGCCCTCACCGAAAAAGAACAGGCCGAGTACCAGATCCGATACTGGCTCCTCGCCATCGCCTACGGCGTTGAGGTCTTCGAATCGGGCGTCGTGCCATTCGACGCTGGGAACTACTACGGCGCAGAACATTACGGAGCCGGCGTGTTCCGAAGGACCCCGCTCGAATGCCCCAAACCCGCCGTCGCCGCCATCGCCACCGCCACCAGCATGCTGTGCGGCGCCGACCTCACCGGCCCCATCGAAACCGATAGCCTCACCACCTACGGTCTCGCGTTCTCCCGCAAACGCGACAACGCCAAGATCCACGCGCTCTGGCGAGCCTCAGGGAGCGGCACGGTCCAGATCAAGATCCCCGGTGGCTCCGCAAAAGTCACCGATGCGATGGGCATCGAGAGGATCATCGCCGCGAAAGATGGCACCATCGAACTCGACCTCACCTCGTCTCCCGTCTGGGTCACCGACGCCGGTGCCATCACTGCAATCCGCCGCACCAACGATCCCGGAACCAGCAAAGCATCCGCCCCATCCGCCCCGCACCGCCCTCTCGCCGCCATGACAGCGGCCCTCTGGAACTACGACGGCACCCCAGTGAAAGCATACGAGAACAACCACTTCGGAATCCGGCGGATCACCGACCCCGCCCTTCGGATCGAGTTCGCGCAAGGCGAAGAAGGATTCGCTGACGCGCTCGCCGTCACACTCCAAGAAACCTCCAGCGACCGACCCCTCGCGAACCGCTACGGCTCGCTCGTCCTGAAAAAGCCTGTCGTCATCCCCGGCAAAGCCTCCGCCCTCGGCATCCACATCAAAGGCAACAACTCCTGGGGCCGCGTCGTCTACCAACTCCGCGACGCAAAAGGCGAGATCTGGACCTCCAACGGAACCAAAGACGACTGGAACTGCGACGACACACACGGCTGGTCGTACGTGCATTTCGATGGATGGCGTTATGTCCGTTTCCCGCTGCCCTCGTCACATCCCTACGACGCAGCGCGTGGCCTCGAGACCACATGGTGGGGCTCCTCCGGCGGAGACGGTATCGTCGACCTTCCTCTCACCCTCGACCGCATCTTCGTCGAGGCCCGCAACGAAGTGCCTTGGCTCGGTCAGATGCGCCCCGTGCCCGATCGCTCCTACAAACTCTCCCAACTGGTGGTGGAATACGCGCAAGATGCCGACGCTGAACCCGCTACGCTCATCCAAAGCCGCCTCCGCGCACCCGTCCCCGCATGGGCAGGTCCCGCCTCCAACCTCATCGCGAAACTGAGATCCGAAGGCACCGACGCGATCCCGAACACGCCCACCTTCACCGAGCCGGATCATTTCAATGACGGTCGCTCCATGATCGTGCACTTCGAAGAAACCGCCGGCGCCACCTATCAACTGTACCTCTCGCTGAACGCCGACGGACGAGGAGCAGAGCTGCACGCAAAAGCGGTGAAGAACGGAGGCACCGTCCGCGGTCTCAGACCCGAAGTCCCCATGTACCTTTTCCTGACGTCCATCGGCCCCGATAAACGCGAATCCAAACCGTCCGCCCCCCAAAAACTCGTCACCCACGACAACTTCGCCGAAAAGTGAGGGCTGATCGAGCGGGGCGAATGCGTGGGGAAAGTTGAATCAAGAGTGAGGTGTGATCATCTCCATTTCGGGAAAATAGGTTCGGTAGCGGTCGTGGTCCGCAGTGGCGAGCAGTAGCTTCAAAACAGATGCATGCGCTCCAATGAAGAAGTCGGGCAGCGGAAGTTTCGAGGCGGGTGGCACTAAATTTTGCCGACGGTTCTCCAGATAGCGCCCGTAGGCAATGGTGCCCCTCAGGGAGACGCCGAAGGGAAGATCGAGAATCGAGACCCCAAAGCCGGTCAGACGCGCCTCCACGGTGTTAGGTTCCCGCTCGCCGATCACGTATTCGGTAAGAATGACAGGATTGACGACTGCGCCATCTCCCGTCGCCGAACTGCGGATGATGTCCCACGCCCATGGATGAAAGGGAGAACTACGGTCGAATCCGTAAATCAACACATTCGTGGCGAGAAGCGTCATGGTTCGCGGGTGAGAGAACGCAGATCTTCCCAACTCATTTTCAGGGTAAGCGGGGCCGTGTCGAACAAGGCATCCAGCTCTTCCGGCCTGGGTTTGGACGGTGAGACCGAGCCCTCGGAGCACAACCACCCCCCCTTCGCTTCCCCCCCGAGGCCGCGCGCTTCTCGCCTGACTCTCCCCTCCCCAGTGTGGGGATTCCAGATAGACGGATGTGCCTCTGCAACATCGTCCCGCACCGTACGCAACCCCGCCAACCGGGTATCCTCGGACAAAACCTCCCCCGCATGAAACCGCTCCTCCGCACCCTGCTGACCCTCCTCATCGCGCTCCACACCCTCAGCGCCCTCGCTGCCGACCCGCTCCGCGTCTTCATCCGCGCCGGCGCAAAGACCCACGGCCCCAACCAACACGACCATCCCCGCTTCCTCAAAGAATGGTCCCTCCTCCTCGGCTCCCGCGGGATGAAAGTCGACGGCGCACTCGACTTCCCTTCCGCAGACCAACTCGCCAAGACCGACGTGCTCGTCATGTACTGCGCCAACGGCGGAATGCTGTCCGACGATCAAGCCGCCCAAATCCACCACTTCAAGAAGCGCGGCGGAGGCATCGTCGTCATCCATGACGCTGTCTGCGGCTCAAAAGCGGACTCCTTCAAGGCCCTCGTCGGCGGCGCATGGCAACACGGCCGCGCCAAATGGCTCGAAGGCGACATCTCCCTCTACATGACCGACCGCGAACACCCCATCACCCGCGGCGTCTCCAACTTCGATCTGCACGACGAAATCTATTACCAACTCGATTTCGACCCCGCCGCCCGCGTCCTAGCTTCATCTTGGACTCCAGACAGTCGTGGCGAACCCAATAACCGCGCCGTCCCCTCCGTCTACGACACCTGCCCCCAACTCTGGACCCACGAATCCCCCGCCGAAGACGCCCCTTTCAAGGATAAAACCGCTCGCTCCTTCGTCAGCATCCCCGGCCACAACTGGTCCACCTTCGAACTCCCCCACTTCCGCGCCATCCTCCTCCGCGGCATCGCCTGGACCGGTCACCGCGAGAACACCGACGAGTTCGTGTCAAAAGAAGAGCTCGCCTCCCTCACCTACCCAGAACGCGGGCCGACCGCCCCCGACAAGGCCGCCGCCACACTCAACGTCCATCCCGACTTCACCGCGACCCTCGTCGCCGCAGAACCCCTCATCAACAAGGTCATCACGGTCGACTGGGACGCCAACGGTCGTCTCTGGGTCGCCGAAACCCCAGAATATCCCAACGGACTCCGAGGCATGCGCGATGATTACCAAGGCCGCGAATGGCGCGACGTCGGCGGCATCGACCCCACCCCAGGAAAACAAGAGCGCAAACCCGCAGACCGCGTCTCCTGGCTCGAATCCTCCAAGCAAGACGGCGTCTACGACCGCAAACACGTCTTCGCCGACGGCATCGAACTCATCACCGGCTTCGTCCTCCATCAGGACGGCGTCATCGTCACCGCAGCACCACACATCCTCCTCCTTCGTGACACCGACGGCGACGGTCAAGCCGATAGCCGTCAAGTGCTCTACACCGGCCTCGGCATCGGCGACACACACGCCGTCATCAACAACCCGCGCTGGGGCGTCGATGGCTGGATCTACGCCACGCACGGCTACAGCGGAAGCGGTAACGTCACCTCCGGCGACGGCTCACGCGCGTTCGGCTCCATCGGCGCCGGCGTCGTCCGCTTCCGACCCGATGGCTCCGCAATCGAACAAGTCTCCTCCCGAGGCGGCAACACCTGGGGCCTCACCCTCACCGCCAACAACGAGATCATCTGGTCCAAACCCACCAACGGGACCATCTGCCTCCATACACTCCTCTCCGAAAGCCAATTGAACAAGGCAGCCCTCGGTAAATCCGGAGCGAACATCGTCATCGCTTCACCAAAAACCTTCCCCCAAATGAGCTGGACCCAAAAAGCCTACCGCCAAATCGATTGGGTCGGCTCCTTCACCGCCGCCGCAGGCGCAGCCGTCTATGACGGAGGCGCTTGGCCCGCCAAATGGGACAACAGCTACTTCATCACCGAACCCACCATCAACATCGTCCACCACTCCTTCCTCACACCAGACGGACTCAGCTACACCGCCGCAAAAGAACCAGGTCGCGAAGAAACAGAATTCATCACCTCCAAAGACCTCTGGTTCCGACCCATCGAAGTCCGCGTCGGTCCCGATGGCGCCCTTTACGTCGTCGATTTCTATAACCAAGCCGCCGTCCACAACGATACACGCGGCCCCGATCACAACCGCGTCAACGCCGCCGTTCGCCCAGACCGCGACCACCACTTCGCACGCATCTGGCGCATCATGCACCGCGAAGGGAAAAGCCACGCCGTCCCCCAACTCGCCAAAACCGACGACACCGCCCTCGCCAACGCACTCACCCACCCCGCACAACACGTCCGCATGAACGCGCTCCGCCTCCTCGTCGAACGCAAGGCCAACCACCCCGCCATCGCAAACCTTCTCGCCGATCAAACCAAACCGGGCCACCAACGCGTCCAAGCGCTCTGGACACTCCATCGCACCAATCACCTGTCCCCCGAACAACTCGCGACCGCCGTAGCATCCACCGACAATACCCTCTCCAGCAACGCGATCCGCATCGCTTCCGAAAAGACGGACTCCGCGCGACTCGCCAACTCCCTCCTGGATCGCGTCCGCTCCGGTAACGCGAGGAACCAGATCGACGCACTCCTCGGCATCGCCTCGCTCGACCCGCTGCCGGATCCCGTCGTCGAAACCGTCATCACCCTCTTCCCCTCGCTCGACAACCCCTTCGCGCAATCCGCAGCGTCCGCCGTAGCAATGCGCAATCCCGTGCGCAGCACCCTCACCGCTCTCGCCGCAAAACAGGCCGACGCACTCCGCCCGCTCCTCGAAGCCGTCGTGACCAAGGCAAGCGCTGACCCCGTCACCGCCTCCGCCCTGCTCGTCGCCCTCGCCGATGCGCCGCCGTCCCCCGCGCGGACCCGCGCCATCAGCGCCATCGCCAACTCCGTCCTCGCCGCTCCCAAACCCGCATGGACCGATACCACCAAGTCCGCTCTCTCCAAACTGTTAGCGTCTCCCGACAGCGCCTCCGCTGCCAGCATCGCTAACGCATGGGACGCCTCCGGTTCCCTCCGCGCAGAGGTCGACGCCATCGCCACACGCCTCCGAGAAACCCTCGCCAATCCCTCTTCGCCCGCCGCCGATCGCAGCCGCGCCATCCGCGAACTCGCCGCCATCCGGCCCGACAAAGCGCGCGAAACCGCAGCCTCCCTCCTCGCAAACGCAACCCCAGACGAGGTCAAACGCGCAGCCATCGAAGGCCTCTTCGCCACCCGCGACAAGTTCGCCGCAGAACCCATGTTCGCCTCCGCAGGCAAACTCTCAGCACCACTCAAATCCCTCATCCTCAATGAATCGGTCAACCGTCCCGAATGGACCGATTCCCTGCTCGACGCGATGGAAAAAGCCCTCGTTTCCACCGAAGACCTCGGCCCCATCCTCATCGACCGCCTCCGGAACCATCCCAACAAACCCCTCGCAAAACGCGCAGGCATCATCCTCGAAAAACTCAAGAGCCCAGCCGCTGTCGCCCGCGAAAAACTCATCGCCGACCTCACCCCGCGCGTCCTCGAAGGCGGCGATCCCGCCAAAGGGAAGCTAACCTTCCAGTCCGCCTGCGCCGTCTGCCACAAACTCAACGGCGAAGGCGCCGCCGTCGCTCCCGAACTCACCGGCATGGGCGCTCACCCGCGCGGCGAACTGCTCGTCCACATCGTCGACCCAAACCGCGAAGTCGATCCCAGCTTCGCCGCTTGGCAGATCGAAACCAAGGACGGCGCCACCCTCGTCGGCATCGTCACACGCGAGAACACCGAAACCGTCACCCTGCGCGACCCCGCCGCCGAACGCGAAATCCGTAAGGAGAACATCAATAAACGCACCGCCACCCAACGCTCCCTCATGCCAGAAGGCTTCGAAGCCCTCGGAGCCGACGGACTCAAAGACCTCCTCGCCTACCTCGAATCCGCCTCTCCTTCCGACTTCAAATCCCTCGACCTCTCCAAAGCCGCCACCGTCGACGGACGCCTCGGCCTCTTCGCCAGCGAAAAAGCCCTCACCGACTCACTCGAGTTCGTCAAATACGGCTCGGTGAAAGTCGGAAAAGTCCCGTTCTACGTCATCAACCCCGCAGGCCGTTCGGACGGACGGAATCTCATCGTTCTCAAAGGCGGCTCAGGGCAAGCCGCCAAACAGCCGCAAACAGTGGAGATCCCCGTCCAAAAGGTGTCCGCCAAAGCGGTCCACATCCTCGGCGGCGTCGGGGGCTGGGCCTTCCCCTGGATCAAGGATCGCGAAGCATCCCTCTCCCTCACCGTCCACTACCAAGGCGGAGACTCCGAAGTCATCGCCCTCGTGAACGGCGAAGAGATCGCAGATTACAACGGCAGGCATGACGTCAAAGGATCCGTCCACGCCCAAGGCCTCGTGAAGGCCCACCAAATCCGGACCGTCACAAAACCCCTCACCAAAACCGGCGTCATCGAGCGCATCACCCTCTCCAGCGCAGGAGGCGCCATCGCCCCGCTCGTGGCCGCAATCACGCTGGAAACCCGCTGACACCCTCACCCCCACTCCCAGCGCCTTGCCCAAACGAAGTGAACGGAAGCTCTCATTTCATCCCATAAAGGCTTGCATCACGCTCCAACACACCCCATCCTCACCGACCCTTTAGCAACGAACCTTTTTTGGAGGTAAAGACCATGTCGAAAATCATCGAGAAAATCCAACGCGAGCAAATGAAGCAGGACGTAGCCAAATTCAACGTCGGCGACGCCGTTCGCGTGCACACCCGCGTGGTTGAAGGCGATAAAGAACGTATCCAGATCTACTCGGGTATCGTGATCGGCCGCAAAGGCACCCTTCTCAACGAATCCGTGACCGTCCGCCGTATCTCCTACGGAGAAGGCGTCGAACGTGTTTTCCCCATCCATTCGCCTCGCGTGGCCAAAATCGAAGTGGAAACCGCCGGCACCTCACGCCGCGCAAAACTGAACTACCTCCGCCAACGGAAAGGCAAACAAGCCATGGCCGTCCGCGAGAAAGCTCAAGGCGCTTCCTAAACCTTCTGACTTCCAACTCCGGGCGAAGATCTCCACGGTCTTCGCCCTTTTTCGTGCCCAAACCATCCCCCCC
>CAZAZT010000081.1:0-13624 GCA_964489645.1 uncultured Chthoniobacteraceae bacterium
TAAAAAGCGCGGACACCGATACTAACGCGGTCGAAAAAATCGCCTCCATCAACCGCGGGCCAAGATCCACTTGAACGCCACGCACCACATCAAACTTCCAGGGCTTCACCTGAAAACGCCCCGCCGCACCCCCCTCGATCGCCTCAGTCTCAAGGAGCAACATCGCCATCTTCTCCCCCTTCCTTCCCTCGAACTTCCCCCCACCACGCAAAACGATCCGTTCCAACATCTCCAGAGAGGTCAATGCCGTCTGATACAACTTCACGCGGTCACCCTCCCCGTAAACCGCCCCAAAAAGCCCCCCCAGCGTGCGACCCCGCCCAGCAACCGCACTCCCGTTGCCACCCGCCTCCTCGCCCCCCGATCCCAAAAACCGCGCCGATAACCGCACCATCCGTAAAACGTGCTCCCTCGCCGCAACCAAAGCCATCCCCGTCACCCCACGCACCCCTTCTACCCGCCCGAACACCTCGCCATCACCTCCCCTCCCGAAAATCGACGACTCGATCTTGGCAAAATCCGCGTCTTCAACCTTCTCCAACCCCGCTCGCATCGCCAAAAACTGCCGCCGCATGCCGCGCAACGCATCCGCATGATACTTCATCACCGCGCCAAAAGAGACCTTGCGCGCCGTCCGACCAGAACCTTGAGCTTTCATGCCCCCTTCCTCCTCCCCAACCCCTCACCTGTCAAGCACCTCCCCCCCTCATCCCCACACAAATCCGCTCCCCCCACAACCACAACCCCTCAGCCCTCCATCCTCACACCTCACCCCATCGTCTCCATCGGAGCCACCCCTCCAGAAACCACCAACACCCGCCCCGCATCCCCCATCCGCAAATTCCCCCAAACCCGCACCCCAGGCCCACCCGCCTCACTCCGCACCCAACCCTCCGGAACCGCCCCGCCCTTCCGACACCCAAAAATGTTCCCGCTCACCAACGAATCACGCACCCCCGACAGATGCACCGCCGAACCCGCCGGATCATAGAACTGGCACCCACTCACCGTCACACCCTCCGATCCCCGCACCGTCAACGCCCCAAACCCAGCCTCCTCACCCGCCCGCGCCGATTCAAAGATCCAACCACTCACCACAATCCCAGAACACCCGTCCACCACCATCCCATCCACCCGATCCCCCGAATAGTCCGGATTGTAATCCATCGTGTTCCCGCTCAACACAATGTTCCGGCACTTCTCCAAAACCACCCCCCGCCGAAAACCCGAACAGAACGAGTTACCCGTCACGTTCACCGCACGAACAGACCGCAATAACAGATTGATGTCCTGACTCTGGATCACGTTCCCACTGATCGTCCACAAACCTCCAGCCGTCGATAAAGGCAGATCCGGCCCCTCGATCCGGATGTTCGCTCCTCCAGGACTCCGCTTCGCCTGCACCGTGCACGACGAGATCGTCCCCTCTCGCACAGTGCCCTCCCGCGCATCAATCCAGATGTCCGCACAATCCGCTCCCTCCGGATCGAAGTTGTACTCCACATCACACCCCGTGATCTGCAGGTTCCGTATCTCACTCCGCTCCACCTTGATGCCCGCATGCCGATGATAGCTCACATGCGACCCCACGATGTTCGCCTGATGCAAATTCACCCCATCAAAAAACACCCCAACCGCCGCCCCAACCCCATCATACACATGACAATGCGACATCAGGAAATTCCGGTTCCGCTTCGTCAAATGCACCCCGATCCGACAACGCCGGATCAAGACCCCCTCCAACGTAGCCTGCATCACCCCCTCAAACCGGAGCCCGCACGCCTCCTCATGCCCCCCAACAATCTCGATCTGCGAAAACGTCGGCATCCGCTCCTCCGCCCAAACACCCGCACGAAAACCCTTCGGATCCGCCGTCCCCCCATGCGTGCCCCGCACAAAAAACGCCGGCCCCGGCCCATCCATCCGCACCGTCGCAAGCCCACCATCGCCCGACACCGCAAACCGCCCCGTACGCTCCAGATCCACCTCGATCGGACGCGTCACCCGATACTCCCCGCGCGAGAACAACAACAGCCCATCCCCCTGCTGCACCGCATGCTCAATCGCCTCCGTATCATCCGTCCGCCCATCCCCACGCGCACCGAAATCCTTCACATGACTCATGCCCACCAAGAAAGCACCCGCTAAGCCACCCGCCCCTCGCGCCCACCCCGCACATCCAACCACACCGCCAAGACCAGCACCCCCCCGCGCACCATGTACTTCAACTCCGGCCCCACCCCCATCAACGACAATCCCTTCGCAAGCACCCCCATGATTGTCGCCCCCAACAACACCCCAGCCACCGTCCCCGCCCCACCCCGCAACGAGACCCCTCCCATCACGCACGCCGCCACCGCATCCAACTCCATCAACGTGCCAATGTCCGCCGTCGAATATCCCGCGTACGCCGTCTGCAAAAGCCCCGTCAAACCCACCACCGCTCCCGCCGCCGCAAACGCGAACATCGTCACCCCTCCAACCGGCACACCACTCAATCGCGCCGCCCCCTCATTCCCACCCACCGCGATCAAGTGACGCCCTAACACCGTATGCCTCAACATGCTGTGAACCAACCAAGCCAGACCGCTCAGGATCACCATCGGCAACGGGATCCCACGATACCCATTGCAAACCACCACCAATAACGCCGACGCCTGCACCCCGATGAACCAGCGCAAAATCACCGGCTCCACCTCCTCGTTCTCCAAACCCATCCCACGCCGCCGCACCCGCCGCCGCCACAACACCACCCCACTCCCCAAAACCACCACCACCCAAACCGCCCACCCCGCCGCCGCACCCAGATAACTCGTCGTCAAACCCGACACCACATTCTGCACCCCGCCCGGCGCCACCGGCACCGTCCGATTCTCGATCACCACCCAGAACAACCCTTTCAACGCCTGAAGCCCCCCCAACGTCACAATGAACGCCGGAATCCGCTGCCTCACCACCAACCATCCCATCGCCCACCAGATCGTCACCGCCGCCGCCACCGCACACCCCGCCGCCACCGCAGGATCCATCCCCTGACGAGTCGCCAACACCGCCATGATGCCCCCCGTCAACCCCACCCCGCTCCCCGCCGCCAAATCGATGTGCCCCGTCAGGATCACCAACAACATCCCCACCGCAAGCACCGCATTGATAGGCACCTCCACCAACAGCTGAGAGACATTCCTCGGATCCAACAACGCTCCCGATGTCGCCCAAGCAAGACAACCCGTCACCCCCAACAGCGCCCCCAACAAGGTCAACTCACGAGGCATCATCGTCTGTTTTGATTCCATAAACTATTCGCTCCCATCGTTATACGCCGCCAATCGCATCCCCCATCAACCGCTCCGCACTCACCCCACGCCCGTGCACCTCGCACATCACACCGCCCCGCATCATCGCCAACCGATCCGACAACCCCATCAACTCCGGTAAATCGCTCGACACCATCACCACCGCACCCCCGCCCTCCGTGAAACGCCGGATCTGCGCGTACACCTCGCGCTTCGCCCCCACATCGATCCCCCGCGTCGGTTCATCCAACAACAACACCCGAGGCCCACACTCCATCACCCTCCCAATCACCACCTTCTGCTGATTCCCACCAGAAAGACGCCCCACCGCAACCCGCTCGTCACCCGCCCGCACCGCATACCGATCCCGAGCCCCATCCACCGCAACCGCCTCACGCTCTCGATCGATCCAGCCTCCCCGCGAAAACTTTCCCAACGACGACAACGTGAAGTTGAACCCGATGCTCTCCTCCAAAACCAAACCCAACCGCCTCCGATCCTCCGTCACCAAACCCACCCCCAATCCCATCGCCTCGCCCACCGATCCCGGCTCATACCGCGCACCCCCCAACCAAACATCACCCGCCGTTCGCCTCCCCCACGCCCCCGCCAAATGCGAAAGCACCTCCGTCCGCCCACTGCCCATCAATCCCCCAATCCCAAAAACCTCACCCGCCCGCACCTCAAACGTGACCCCGCGCACCACCTCCATGCCCCGTCCATCCTCGACACGCATCCCATCCACCCCCATCACCACCTCACCAAATCGTTCCGCTGAAGCAGGATACACCTCCGAGATGTCGCGCCCAACCATCGCACGTATCAATCGCGCCCCATCCCACTCAGCCACACGTCCTGTCCCCACCATCTCCCCATCCCGCAACACCGAAATCCGGTCCGCCAACGCGAATACCTCCTCCAACCGATGCGAAATGTAGATCATCGCCACTCCCCGCTCCCGTAACCCCGAAAGGATCCCGCGCAACCGGTCCGCCTCCGACGCCGCAAGCGCCGCCGTCGGTTCATCCAACACCAACACCCGCGCACGCCGCGCCAGCGCACGCGCAATCTCCAACAACTGTCGCTGCCCTCCCCCCAACTCCCCCGCCAACCGATGCAACGGCAACTCGAACCCCAACCCCTCCAATAGACGACGCGCCTCAACCTCCATCTCGTCATGCCGCAAAAACGGTCCCCCAAGCTCAACCCCAAGGAACAGGTTCTCCATCACCGTGAACTGCTCCACCAACGCCAACTCCTGATGGATCACCGCCACCCCGCTCGCCGCCGCATCCCCTGGCCCACGAAACGCCACCTCCACACCCCCCACTCGCACCACTCCTTCATAACTCCCCGCCGGATATATCCCTCCAACCACCTTGATCAACGTCGACTTCCCAGCCCCATTCTCCCCGCACAACGCATGCACCTCGCCCGCCATCACCTCCAACGACACCCCTGACAACGCCGCAAACCCGCCAAACCGTTTCCCAATCCCCTCAAGCGCCAAAACTGGAACCCCGTCCTTCATCCTTACACCCCCATCACCCTTCACCGAACAACCCCAGACAACGCATCCGCCGCATGGAACCCGTCCTTCACCACCGTCTCCTGCAAATTTCCCGCATCCACCGCCACCACATCCTCCTCCACCGTCGGAACCACCCGATGCCCATTCTCCACCCCTCCCCGCGCAATCACCGGACGACGCAACGCCAGATCCACAGCCAACTCCGCCGCTCGCCCCGCTAACCGCTTCAACGGCTTGTAAACCGTCATCACCTGGTTCCCCGCCAAAATCCGCTTGCACGCATCCAGATCCGCATCCTGTCCCGTCACCGCAACCTTCCCAGCCAACCCCTCCTCCAAAAGCGCCTGGATCGCCCCTCCCGCCGTCCCATCGTTGCTCGCAAGGATCCCCTCCGGCGGATTCGCCGCACCCGTCCTCGAAATCGCCGCTTGCACAATCCGTTTCGCATTCGCCGGACGCCAGTCCTCCGCCCAATCCTCGAACACCACCTCCAACCGACCCGCATCCACATACGGCTTCAACACCTCATCCTGACCCTGCTTGAACATCTTCGCATTGTTGTCCGTCGGCGCCCCATAGATCCGCGCGATCCGCCGCTTCCCCACCGCACCCGAGCCCTCCCCGAACCAGCGCTTCATCAGATATTCCGCCTGCACCCGCCCCACCTTCACGTTGTCGAACGTCACGTAAAGGTCCAGATCGCACCCGCGGATCAACCGGTCGTACGCCAACACCGGAACCCTCGCCGCATGAGCCGATTCCACCGCCTTCGACATCGCCTCCCCGTTGTGCGGCGCAATCACCAAAACGTCAACGCTCTGCCCCAACAACGACTCACAATCCCGGATCTGTTGCGCATCATCACTGTTCGCAGACAACACCAACACCTCCGCCCCCAACGCCTGCGCCCGCGCCACAAAGGTGTCCCGATCCCTCTGCCACCGCTCCTCCTTCAACGTGTCCAACGACAATCCAATCCGTGGCGCACGCCCCTTACCCGCCCCAACCGCCCCCGTCACCTTGCCACCTCGCGATACCGCCAAACCCAACAACACGCTCAACACGCACGACGCAACAACCAGCAGGAGACGGCCTTTCATAAAATCCTTCCCTCCCCAAAAGCAACCGCCATGCAAGACCTCCACAAACCCGACCCCAACACCAACATCCCGCCTCTCCCCATCCCTCGACTCACCACAGCCTTACCCTCTCACCACGTCTTCACCCATTTCGCCACATCCGCACCCGACGTCCCTTTCGCCGTCGTCCAAAGATCGTAATCCGCCCCGTACCCCGGCGTCGCATCCCCCGCTACCGGTCTCCGCCCCGCACTCACCTCCGTCTGCATCCACTGCGCCCGCGCCGTCGAATACCCATACGAACTCCCCCACGGATCCCGCAAATACGTCAACCCACCCGCACGCCCCGTCTGATCCGCCTTGAACGCCATGTACGCCTTCGTGTCCTGCGCCGCACTCCCCGATGACGAGCGACCAGACAACGCCGCATACAACTCCGCCGAAGCCCCGATGTACGCCGCCGTCCGCGGATCCTGGTTCGCCCGCGGATCCAACGCATCCGACATCTGCCCCCGTGGAAAAGTCGCATTGTCCGCCCGATAATTCTCCAAACCCGCCCGCATCGCCGCCATCTCCGATTGCGCCTTGGAACGCGACGCCTTCCCGAAAACCGATCCCCCGATCTGCGACACCAACCCCGTCAGCACCGCCAAGATCGCGATCACCACCAACAACTCCACCAGCGAAAAGCCGGCCCTGCGCTCTCTGAATGTCTTCATCGGAATAAATCGTCTCGGTTCGCTCACAGCCTACGTCTTCACATCGCTCATCCCCTTGATCAGGTCGATCATCGGCAAGAACAACGCGATCACGATCGTCCCCACGATCACCGCCAAGAACACGATCATCAACGGCTCCAAAAGTGAGGTCAGCCCCTCCACCGAGTTATCCACCTCGTCATCATACACCTCCGCAATCTTCATCAACATGTCCGGCAACTGCCCCGTCTCTTCACCAACGTCCACCATCGAGATCACCATCGGCGGGAACACCCCACACGATTCCAACGGCGTCACCACCGACTCCCCCTCCTTCACCGCGTCGTGCACCTTCATCACCGCATCCGCCACCACCGAGTTGCCCGCCGTCTCCCGCGTGATCATCAACGCCTGAAGGATCGGAACCCCGCTCGTCACCAATGTCCCCAACGTCCGCGTGAACCGCGAAATCGAACTCTTCCGCAAGATGTCCCCGAAAATCGGTGACCGCAACGCCACCTTGTCAAATGCCGCCCGCCCCTTCGTCGAGGCCATCACCGATTTCACCAACATCACGATCCCAAAAATCCCGCCACCAAGCAGATACCAGTACTCCTGCGCGTTCTTGCTCAAGTTCATCACGAACAACGTCAACGCAGGCAACGGCTTACCATTCAACATGTCGTTGAATACCGTCTGGAACCGCGGAACGATGAACGTCAAAAGGAACACCATGATCAACACCGCAATCGACAACACCACCACCGGATACGTCATCGCCGACTTCACCTTGTTCCTCAACTTCTCCGCCTTCTCCTGGAACTCAGCCAAACGGTTCAACACGATCTCCAACACCCCTCCCAACTCACCAGCCTTCACCATGTTCACGTACAACCGACTGAACACCCGCGGGTACTGCGACATCGACTCCGAGAACGTGCTCCCACCCTGCACCGACTCCGCAATCCCCATGATGATCGCCTTCAACACCGGATCCTTCTCCTGCTTGCCCAACACATCCAACCCCCGCAACAACGGCAACCCCGCATCGATCAAAGTCGCCAACTGGCGCGTGAAGATCATCAAAACCTTCGAACTCACCGTCTTGCGCTGGAAATTTCCCCCAGACGATTTCTTCTTCGCCGCACTCGCCTTCGCCGGCTTCGCTCCCGCCTTCGCCTCCGTCACCGACGTCGGAAAAAGTCCCGCCTGCCGTAACTGCAAAACCACGTCGTTCTGCGAGGCCGCATCCATCGTCCCACGGCTCTCCTGACCGCGCGCATCCAACGCCACATAATCGAACTTCGCCATATTTCTGGGGGTTAAAAATCTCTCAACGCTGCTGCAACAACTCCGGATCCTCCCAATCCTCAAAAGCCAAAATCACGCCCACACATCCTGCCTTCTCATCCATCACGTGTACTTCAACACCTCCTCGATCGACGTGTCCCCATCGAAAATCGAACGCAACCCGTCCTCACGCAACGTCGTCATCCCCAACTCGATCGCCTTCTGCTTCATCACCACCCCAGGCGCACGCTGGTTGATCAACTCACGGATCGGCTCCGACATGTCCAACAACTCGTAAATCCCTTTCCGCCCCTTGTACCCCGTGCTGTTGCACACCTGACACCCCTGCCCGTAATAGAAACTCTTGTCCCCGATCTCGTGCGGCGACAATCCCAACTGCGATAACACCGCTTCCGTCGGCTCATACGGAGTCCGACACTGCTTGCACACACGCCGGATCAACCGTTGCCCCAACACCCCTTCCAACGACGCAGAGATCAAGAACGGCTCCACCCCCATATCAATCAACCGCGTCACCGCCCCAGGCGCATCATTCGTGTGCAACGTCGTCAACACCAGATGCCCCGTCAACGACGCCTGGATCGCGATCTGGGCCGTCTCCACATCCCGCGTCTCCCCCACCATGATCCGGTCCGGGTCCTGTCGCAAAAACGCCCGCAACACCCGGGCAAACGTCAACCCAATCCCCTCACTCACAGGTACCTGGATGATCCCGTCAATGTCATACTCCACCGGATCCTCCGCCGTCAGCACCTTCGCATCGATCGTGTTGATCTTGTTCAAACACGCGTAAAGCGTCGTCGTCTTCCCCGAACCCGTCGGCCCCGTCACGATGAAAATCCCGTTCGGCAACTCGATGACCCGCAACAGATAATCATAGATCCGCTTCGGCATCCCCAACGTCTCCAGATCCAGACTCACCGCCGACCGGTCAAGAACACGCAACACCACGCTCTCCCCAAACTGCGTCGGCAAAGTGGACACACGAAGGTCAACCTGCTTCCCCGCAATCTGCTTCTGGATCCGCCCGTCCTGCGGCAACCGACGCTCCGCGATGTTCAAGTTCGACATCACCTTCACCCGCGAAACCACCGGATTCGCCAGATGCCGAGGAGGAGGCGCCATCTCGTACAACGCCCCATCCACTCGGTACCGGATCTTGAACTCATGCTCGAACGGCTCGAAATGGATGTCCGACGCTCGATCCGCAATCGCCTGCTGCAAAACAAGATCCACGTACTTGATGATCGGCGCCGCCCCCGCCTCATCCTCGTCCTCCACACTCACCGCCCCCAACTCCCGCAACGCCCCCTCCAACTCCTCCGCCCCCCGACTGTAATACCGACGGACCAACTGATCGATGTCGTCCTCCGGCGCCAAAAACACCTGGATGTCGCGCCCCAGCCCGAACCGTAAATCCTCCAACATCTGGTGGTTCAACGGATCCGCCACCACCAACTGGATCGTGTGACCATCCAATCCCACCGGAAAAACCCGGTGCAACTGCGCCAATCCCGCCGGAACCGACCGCAACACCGGGATCGCAGGCTCGAACCCCGTCAGATCCAAGGACTCCGTCCCAAGGATCTGCGCCAACGCATGGTAGAAATCCACCTTCGACATCACCCCGATCTGCTCCAACGCCGCACCGATCGGTAACCCCGTCGCCGTCACATGGTTCACAAGATCCTCCACCGCATCCTGTGAGATCACCTGATGCTCCGCCAACAACTCCAGAACTTGGAAATGGTTCATATCGATCGATCTGTGAAATCAGTCCTTGTCCCCCATCGTCACCGAGATCACCTCGTCCGCCGTCGTCATCCCAGCCAACACCTTCCGGATCCCGTCCTCACGCAACGTCCGCATCCCCATCTCCCGAGCGCGCTTACGCAAAACCACCGTCGTCGATCGCGAGTTGATCATGTGCCGCACCTCGTCATCCACCTGGAAAATCTCGAACAACCCCACCCGCCCCCGATACCCGTTGTACCGACAATTGTCGCACCCCTTGCCCTGCGATACCGACGCCCCAGCCATCTGCCCCGCATCCAACCCCAACGCACGCATCTCCGAAATCTTCAACTCCGCAGGCATCTTGCACTTCGGACAAAGCCGACGCACCAAACGCTGCGCCATCATCGCGCGCACCGCCGAAGAAACCAAAAACGGCTGCACCCCGATGTCCACCAACCGCGCCACCGCACTCGGCGCGTCATTCGTGTGCAACGTCGAGAAAACCAGATGCCCCGTCAGCGACGCATTGATCGCGATGTTCGCCGTCTCCGGATCCCGGATCTCACCAATCATGATGATGTTCGGCGCCTGCCGCAAAATCGAACGCAACGCCGCAGGGAACGTCATCCCGATGTCCGTGTTCACCTGCACCTGATTGATCCCAGACATCTGGTACTCCACAGGATCCTCCACCGTGATCAACTTGCGGTCTGAGCGGTTGATGAAATTCAAACACGCGTACAACGTCGTCGTCTTCCCCGAACCCGTCGGCCCCGTCACCAAAAGGATCCCATCAGGCAAACCCAACATCCGCTCGAACACCGCCTGGTCGTCCGACAAGAACCCCAACTGCGGTAACCCCAACTGCAACGAGGACTTGTCCAAAATACGCATCACCACACTCTCCCCATGCGTCGTCGGGATCGTCGAAACACGCAAATCCACCTGCTTCGCCCCCACCTGCACCTGGATACGACCGTCCTGCGGTAACCGCTTCTCCGCAATCGACATCGAACCCGACATGATCTTCAACCGCGACACGATCGCCGAAGCCAACTTCTTCGGCGGACTCGGCATCTCCTGCAAGATCCCGTCCACCCGGAACCGTACCCGGAACCGCGTCTCCAACGGCTCCAAGTGGATGTCGCTCGCCCGTAGGTTGTGCGCCTCCAACAACAGATTCGAAACCATCTTGATGATCGGAGCATCACCCTCCTCGTCCGCCAACGATTGCATCCCATCCAACGCCGACTGCTCCCCCTCAATGCCGATCCGATAATACCGCTTCTGCGCCTCGCGGATCGCCGCAGGCGTCGCACACACGAACGATAACTCGTACTGCGTCAGCATGTGACCCAACGAATCGAACGTGTCAAAATCGATCGGATCCCCCACCGCCAACGTCAACCCGTTCCCCGCCAACGCCACCGGGATCACCTTGAACCGTTCCACCAACTCCCGCGTCACCGCATCCACAACCCCCTGCGGCACACTCAACTCCCCCAAATCCACAAACTCCATCTGCGCGTGCGCAGCCAACGCCCGCATCTCGTCCTCCTCCGTCAATACCCCCATCCGGATCAACTCCTCCACCACCTGCCCGTCCGTCGCGCTCTCGCGCGCCATCGCCACCTGATCAGGCGTCACCAAACTCGTCTCCTGCAATATCTCGAGAATGAAATCTTGGTTCGTGCTCACCGGTTTGTCTCTTGGGGGGATCTTCGCGGCCTTCCAAACTCACTCAGCAGTCCTGCGGACCCAAGGCAGATCATGGCCCACCGCGATTACCACAACCCACCCTCCCAGAACCTTCCGCCCCTCACGCCCGCCTTTCAATCCCGAATCCGCTTTTTCCTTTGGGAAAAAAATCCCGCCCCACCACGCCCTCTCCCCTACATCATCTGCTCCACAAACGGTCGCGCTTCAAAGAACGCGATATCCTCCAACCGCTCCCCCGTCCCGATAAACCGCGTCGGGATCCCCAACTCCTGCTGGATCGCCACCACACACCCCCCCTTCCCACTCCCGTCCAACTTCGTCACCACCACCCCCGTCAACCCCGTCGCCGCCGCGAACTCCCGCGCCTGAACCAACGCGTTCACCCCCGTCGTCGCATCCACCACCAACAACGTCTCATGCGGCGACTCCGCATCAACCTTCGCCAACGAACGCTTCACCTTCGCCAACTCGTTCATCAAATTCACCTTCGTGTGCAATCGCCCCGCCGTGTCGCAGATCAAGAACTCCACCCCTCGCGCCACCGCCGCCTGATACGCATCATGACACACCGCCGCAGGATCCGCATTGTACGGCCCCTTGATCAACTCACACCCCAACCGCCCCGCCCACACCTCAATCTGCTCCACCGCCGCCGCTCGAAACGTGTCCGCCGCCGCAATCAACACCGAATGCCCCTTCCGCTTCAATAACCCAGCCAACTTCGCCGTCGTCGTCGTCTTACCCGTCCCATTCACCCCCACCATCATGATCACCTTCGGCTTCGACGGGAACGGACGCAACATCGTCTGATCCCGCGGCAAGATCTTCAAAACCTCCTCCCGCGCAACCGTCATCACCGTCTCCTCCGTCAACCCCTTCCCCGACTCCCGCAATACCCCAAGGATCCGTCCCGTCATCTGCACCCCAACGTCCGAACGGATCAACGCCTCCTCCACATCGTCCCAATCCACCGGACGCCCCGTGAACCGTTCCACCAGCCGTTTCAAAAATCCGAATGCCATAAACTCGACTCCCGATCAGTCCCCACGCCTCCCACTCGCCCCACCCCCGCGCTCCTCCTCCCGTGGCAATACCACCATCGTCCCAGCCGAACCCCGGAAAACCCCAGAATCCAACGCCTTCCCAGACATCACCGCCGCCATCAACGCGTCATTCCCCAACTTGCCAGCCCGATCCAACAATCCGTTCACGAAACGTCGTGAGTTCGAATCCCCGTACATCTTCGCGATCTCCACCGCTTCGTTGATCGCCACCGTGATCGGTACCCCACCGAAAATGATCTCGTAAAGCCCCAACCGGATGATGTTCCGATCCGTACGCATCATCCGCACCAGATCGAAATTCTCCGAAAACCGCGCGATCACCAAATCGATCGACCCCAAATGCTCCTCCACCCCCCGCACCAACTGCCGCGCATACTCCCGAGCCCCCTCCAAATCCACCCCAGCCACCCCGCGCCCCACGAAATCCTCGTCCCCACGCTCCACCGCCTCTTTCCCAACCGCATGATACGCCGCCCAATCCTCCCAGAAAAACGCGAACTCCTCCGCCGGATTGCCCGAATCCCGCTGATACAAATACTGCACCGCCGCCTCCCGCGCCAAACGACGCGACCCGCGCACCCCACGTCGAGAACGCCGCTTCTTCTTCTCACCCCCGCTATCCGCTGAATTCTGCAATGCCATAAAGATCGTCCGAACTCCAAGCAACCCTCCACGGGCCGCAACCGGTTCAGCCCGCAATTTCTCGCATGACAGACACCACCCGGCAAGCCGCACGTGCCGCCTCAACACCACGGTTCAGATCCGGATGCACACACCGCTCCTCCGCTTGTCGCTCATTCTCAACACATAACACCTCGTGCAACACCGGCACCCGATGCTCCAAGGAGAGATCCATCAACGCGCGCGTCACCGCCGTCGAGATCAAGTCCGCATGCGACGTCTCTCCCGCCAAAATCACCCCGAACGTCGCCACCACATGCGGCTTCCTCCGCTCCAAAACCGATTGCACCGCAATCGGGATCTCGTACGAACCCGGCACCCGGAACACCTCCGGAACCACCCCAGGAACGATCAACGCGATCTCCTCCAAAAAATGGCGCACCAGCGCGTCCACCCACTGCGGATTGTAAATGCTAGCAACAACAGCCACCCGAAATCCCGATGCCTCAGGCAAATTCAGTGGTTCCGACGGCCTCTCAGGTAACAGATGTGACACAAGATTTGAGGAGTT
>CAZAZT010000081.1:13724-18092 GCA_964489645.1 uncultured Chthoniobacteraceae bacterium
CCCCCCTTCCCTTGTGGAACTCCATCAAACCTGCCATCATCCACCCCATGGCGACCTTCTCCGAAAACCTCGATGCACCCCACTCACGCCAGATCGCAACTTGGATGTGGGTAGGCCTCGCCGTCTCCCTCCTCATCCACGGATCCGCCATCGTCTGGATGCGCACCACCGTCCTCGACGGCTTCTCCACCAGCGAAAAACTCCAGCTCGCCCCGCCAAAAGTCGTCATGCGCCAAGCGAAAATCGACCCGAAAACCCTCGCCGATTCCGCCCCAGCCAAAATGCCCGAACTCGCCCCAAAAGTGCCCCTCGCCGTCGCGTTCACCGCCGAAAAACCGCAGACCGGCGAGATGAAAGTCGAACCCAAACCCATCGACCTCAGCAACCGTATCCCCAACGAAAAACCCGCCGCCCCAGCCGAAATCGGGGAAGCCATGGAAAAAATGCAGAAATCCATGCAATCCAAGGTCGACTCCGAACTCGCTGAAATCGCCAGCTCCCTCACCAAAAGCGGCTCCGTCTCCGTCAACCAACCCTCGCTCGGACTCAAAAAAGCCCTCGCCCAAGCCACCGCCGCCGCAGAAGCCGCCACCACCGCAAAAACCGGCTCCGGCAAGATGTCCAACATCCCCGGCCGCCAAACCCTCGAACAAGCCCTCTCCGGCACCGCAGCCCCCTCCGAAGAACGTCCCATCGGCATCCCCGGCGGCGCCCTCTTCAACCACGATTCCTCCGACCTCGGCCCAGACTCCCTCCCCGTCCTCCGCCAAATCGCGCTCCTCGCCCAAAAATTCCCCGATTACACCCTCGTCATCACCGGCTACACCGACGCCACAGGCTCCGCCGACTACAACCTCCGCCTCAGCCAACGCCGCGCCGAAGCCGTCCGTGAATGGCTCGTCCGTAACGCAAAAATCGCCCCCGTTCGCGTCGAATCACGCGGCCGAGGCATGGAAGATCTCGTCGTCAGCGCCGACCGATCCGTCGATGAACAAGCCCCCAACCGCCGCGTCGAGGTCATGCTCAAACCCAGCTCCAAAGAGAACTCCGGAAAACCCGTCCAACCCCTCATCCGACCCACCGTCCGCTAACCGCCTCGTAGCCCACCCTCCAGCCAACCCCAGGCCTCCAAGGCCTTCCACCGCCCTCAATCGATGATTACCACGGTCGGCGATCTCCGAGCCTTCCTCGCAAACCACGGCTGGTCCTGCGAACGACTCAGCCGCCATGTCGCCGTTTCCAACATGACATGGCGCCGTCTACTCAAGCTCCCAGACCACGAACCCATCCCCCAAAAATATCTTCCCCACCTCGAATCCCTTCACTCCACCCCCGCCCCCCAAAATCCCACCTCCCCCACCCCAAACCCCGTCGCACTCGTCATCTCAGGCCTCGGCGGCACGAAAGACCGCGCCCTCCGCCACCTCTCCCAATGCGGCAGTCAAGAGACCGACCCCGACAACATCTGGACCCGGATCGTCAACCTCTCAGCCGACATCATCATCCCCACCCTCCTCTCCCAACTGGTCTCCGAACTCAAATCGCTCCTCAAAAAATCCACCCGCTCCGGCCGCCTGCTCATCCTCGGCGCGCTCGCCTATTTCCTCAACCCCCTCGACCTCATCGCTGATCACCTCATCGCCATCGGTCTCCTCGACGATCTCGGCGTCTTGATGCTCGTCAAAGCCCACCTCACAGGCCGTCAGACCGCCCAGTAAGTCGACGGTGCCAGCAAAACTCTGCCCACCCAAAAAACACAGTTGCGGCGCCGAGGAAAAGGTCCCCCTCACCACCCAGCTCCCTCTCCTGAACCCCTACCGAGTTCCCCACCGAACGACGTCGCCCCAACCCAACGCCGAAAACCCTCGGATGAACCCGTCCGTCCCGCCCCCTTTTCCTCGACGAACGGCCGCTCCAGCGCGAAAGTGATGGGTCACCCACCCTACCCATGACCCCGGCGCTCCGTACCTTCCTCTCGCGGCTAACCAGCACCGCCGGACTCTGGCTCACCGCCGGCTCCATCATGGCCACCGCCTACGAACCCGGCTTCTGGGCCCTCCTCGTCATCCTCCCCTTCATCGGAACCCGCGAATACTTCCGCGCCCTCGACGCCGCGAAACTCCCGCACAACGGCCGCCTCGCCCTCGCCCTCGGAACCATCCTCATCCTCACCGACCTCTTCCTCACCCGAAAACACGGCCAGAACGCCGCCCTCCTCTTCGACGTCGTCTTCGTCTCCTTCTCCATACTCGCCGTCTTTTTCCGCCGCCTCGCCGTCGAGTTCCGCATCGAGGACTCTCTCCACGCCGTCGCACTCACCGTCTTCGGCATCCTCTACGCACCCCTCCTCTTCTCCTTCTTCGGAAAAATCCTCTACATCGTCCCGAAAAACGCCGACGGATCCCTCGCAGGCCACTACTACCTCCTCTTCCTCTGCATCACCACCAAGTTCTCGGACTGCGGCGCCTACATCACCGGATCGCTCATCGGCAAAACCCCGATGATCCCACACGTCTCCCCCAAAAAAACCATGGAAGGCTTCGCCGGAGCCCTCGCCTTCTCCGCCCTCGGCGGTTGGGCCCTCATCACCCTCTTCCCCGAACGCCTCTCCCTCCTCACCCCAGGCATCGCCATCACCCTCGGCACCTTCTTCGGCTTCGTCGCCGTCATCGGCGACCTCGCCGAATCCCTCATCAAACGCGCCACCGGTATCAAAGACTCCGGCTCCATGCTCCCCGGTATCGGGGGCGCACTCGACCTCATCGATTCCCTCCTCTTCACCGCACCCCTCCTCTACGCCTACCTCGTCTACGCAATCCGCCCCGCATGAACGCCCCCAACCCGCCCCCACGCCAGCGCAACGTCGCCATCCTGGGGTGCACCGGCTCCATCGGCCAAAGCGCACTCAAAGTCGCCGCAGACCTCCCAGATCGGATGCGCGTCACCGCCATCGCCGCCCTCCGCAACACCCACACCTTCGTCGAGCAAGTCCGCACCTGGTCCCCAGAAGTCGCCGCCCTCGTCGACCCCCAAGCCGCCGCCACCGCCCGCTCCGCTCTCGCCAGTCACCCCACCCCCGTGCTCGATGGCCCAGACGCCCTCACCACCCTCGCCACCCTCCCCTCCGTCGACCTCGTCCTCATCGCCATCGTCGGTACCGCCGGTCTCCACCCCGCCCTCGCTGCCATCGAAGCAGGAAAAGATATCGCCGTAGCCAGTAAAGAGATCCTCGTCATGGCAGGCGGTATCGTCATGGATGCCGCTCGCCGCAAAGGCGTCCAAGTCCTTCCCGTCGACTCCGAACATAACGCGATCTTCCAATGCCTCGAAGGCCGCTCCCCCTCTCACATCCAACGCCTCATCCTCACCGCCAGCGGCGGCCCCTTCCGCAATACCCCAGCCCAAGAACTCGCCCGCGTCTCCCCAGCCCAAGCCCTCCGTCACCCCACTTGGACCATGGGCCGGAAAATCACCGTCGACTCCGCCACCCTCTTCAACAAAGGCCTCGAAATGATCGAAGCCCGCTGGCTCTTCCACGTCGAAATGGACCGCGTCGACGTCGTCGTCCACCCCCAAAGCATCATCCACTCCATGGTCGAATTCGTCGACGGCTCCGTCCTCGCACAACTCTCCACCACCGATATGTGCTTCCCCATCCAATACGCCGTCACCTGGCCCGACCGCATCCCCAATCGCCTCCCCCCACTCGACTTCCCCTCCCTCGCAAAACTCGAATTCGAAGCGCCACGTCACTCCGACTTCCCCGCCCTGAACCTCGCGCGCCACGCCGGCACAACCGGCGGTACCTACCCCGCCGTCCTCAACGCCGCCAACGAAGTCGCCGTCGATCGATTCCTCGCCGGTCTCTGCTCCTTCCCTGCCATCTGGGAAACCGTCGACCGCGTCCTCCAATCCCATTCCCCCTCCCACGAACCCAGCCTCGACGTCCTCATCCAAGCCGATCTCGAAGCGCGCCGGTCCGCCGCCGCCATGCTAAACTCCTAAAACGCACCCCCCCTCACCCCTCGCACCCATGCTCCCCAAACTGCTCAACATCCTCTCCACCGCAGGCAGCGTCATCCTCCTCTTCAACCTCATCATCATCGTCCACGAAATCGGACACTTCCTCGCCGCTCGCTGGCGCGGCCTTCACATCGAGGAATTCGGCGTCTGGTTCGGCAAACCCCTCTGGAAAAAACAGTTCAACGGCGTCTGGTACTCCCTCGGCTCCATCCCAGCCGGCGGCTTCGTCAAACTCCCCCAACTCGCCCCCATGGACCTCATCGAAGGCGAATCCGATCCCCTCCCAGAAAGCGACCCCCCCCCCCCCCCCCCCCCCCCCCCCCCCCCCCCCCCCCCCCCCCCCCC
>CAZAZT010000082.1:0-17942 GCA_964489645.1 uncultured Chthoniobacteraceae bacterium
GCGCTGCGTATTCCCTCTTGGGTGTTGGGGTTGCGATCGTAGAGCGGGAAATCTGCGCCGCAGATGTCCACTCGCAAGCGGTGTCCGGAGGCGATGGTTGCGGCGACGGGGCCGAGATCGACCGTGATCTCGTAGACTTCATCGGGCTTCATCAACTCGGGCTTCAGGAGCGAGGTCCGGTAACGGCCCCGAAGGATGCCGCGGGCGATGTTCTGCGCGAATCCATCGGGATGAACGTCGACGAGCTTAACCGCCCAGTCGGCATCTGGCGTGTTGGCAGACACAAAAAGTTTTGCCTCAGCGTTTCCGGCAAATGCGAGAGGGGCCGAGAGTGGGGCGCTTGTGTACACGAGGACATCCTCGCGGTCCTCGGTTGCGGATTGGTCAACGGGGCCCCAGACGGAGGCCTTGAGCGGGCGTGTTGCGGTGACAGGCGATGCGGGGACGGGATTGGCTGGGTCGGCTTGGAATGAGTCGGTCGGTTCTTGGTGTTGAGGTTTTTCGTGGCTGAGTGATCCGTTTCCGCTGCGGCGATTGGCTTTGCCGTTGGAGTGGAGGTAGAAAGCGGTGGGTTTGATCCCTTCTGGAGGCCACGTTTGGGCATCGTGCCAGGTGTTATCGCCCATGGAGAAGTAGCGGACGGGGGGGAACGGTTTTTGGAGGGCGGCGGGGTCCTGCTTGAGGAAGCGATCGAAC
Source organism: uncultured Chthoniobacteraceae bacterium (assembly GCA_964489645.1). Classification (GTDB taxonomy): domain Bacteria; phylum Verrucomicrobiota; class Verrucomicrobiia; order Chthoniobacterales; family Chthoniobacteraceae; genus JBEEPE01. The sequence continues at coordinate 697 of CAZAZT010000082.1, forward strand.
CAGTCTTGTTGGAGGGCGAAGGTGTCGACGGCTGCATCGGGGCCAAAATCGACATCTGCGACCTTTGATTTGCCGATGGTTCCATGGTCCCATGGGCCGAGGATGAGGCGTTGTTGTTTTCGGGTCTCGGGGTTGACGGCTTGCTTCTGCATGACGCAGAAGTTGTCGACGGATTCGCGTGAGAAGTAGTCGTAGTACCCGACGACGTGGAGGGCGGGCAGTTCGAGTTCAGTGAGGCGCGAGGTGAGGTTGAGACGGGTCCAGAATCCGTTGGGTTCAGGATGGTTGAGGTAGGCGTCGAGCCATGGCATGGGCCATCCGATGGCGGTATCGATCTCGTTGAGGGGGAGGTGAAGCAGGGCTTCGTTCATGTCTGCGGCTTTTGCTCCTTCGGGCTTCGGAGTGTTGCCGGCGATCCAGCCTGCGATGAGAGAGAGGCGTACGCAGCCGCCGAGGTAGAGGTTTCGGTAGAAACTGGTCCACGTGGCGTGCGGGGCGATGGCGGTGAGGCCGGGAGGTTTTTCGACGGCGGCTTGCCATTGTACGGCACCGACATAGGACGCGCCCATCATGCCGATGCGCCCGTTGCACCAAGGCTGTTGGGCGATCCACTCGATGGTGTCGTATCCGTCTTGGCCTTCGTTGTTGTAGGGAGCGGTGGCGCCTTCGGAGGCTCGCGTGCCTCGGCAGTCTTGGATGACGACGATGTATCCTGCTTTCGCCCAGCGCTCGGCATTCGCTTTGGCGCGGGTTCGATCGTAAGGGGTCCGAGTCAGCAGCACGGGTGCTTGGTTGACGGAGTCATCCCGATAGGTGTCGGTGGCGAGTTTCACTCCATCGCGCATGGGTAGCGAGAGGGTTTGCATGGTGACTTCGGCGTGGGCGGCGAAGGACAGTGCGCAAGCGAGCAGCAAGAGATGTTTCATTGGAAAATGTTTGAAAGGAATGGTTTGTGGGGATGCGTTGTCTGATGCGTTCGCGTTTTGTGCGTTGGATCCGAGGGTGGGGAGTTCAGGAGAGGATCTCTTGCACCACTTCGCCGTACACATCGGTGAGGCGGTAGTCTCGTCCGAGGTGTCGCCAAGTGAGTTGGGTGTGTTCGATACCGAGGAGGTGGAGCATGGTGGCGTGGAGATCGTGGATGTGGATTCGGCCTGAGATGACGCGGTAACCGAGGTGGTCGGTTTCGCCGAAGGTGAATCCCGGCTTTATGCCGCCGCCGGCCATCCAGGCGCAAAAGCTTTCCGGTTGGTGTTCTCTGCCGTGTTTGTTGATGGGTGATTTTCCGCTGAGGTCTTGGCTCCAGGGGGTTCGGCCGAACTCGCCGCTCCAGAGCACGAGGGTGTCTTCGAGGAGGCCTCTGGCTTTGAGGTCTTTGATGAGTGCTGCGACGGGCTGATCGGTTTGAGCGCAGAGTTTGGGAAGGTTGCCTTGGATGTCGCCGTGATGGTCCCAGCCTCCGACGGTGACTTGGACGAATCGGACCCCTGATTCGCTGAACTTCCGGGCGAGAAGGCAGGCGCGTGCGAACGAGTTGGTTTCCTTGCCGTTCACTCCGTAAAGATCGAGTGTGGCTTGGCTTTCGCGGGAGATGTCAACAATCTCTGGTGTGGTGAGTTGCATGCGAGCGGCGAGCTCCATGTTCTGGATCATGCCTTCCATGTTCGGGTCGCCGTGGAGGTCGGAGAGGAGTCGTCGGTTGAGTGCCGTGGTGAGACGGATCCGATCCTGTTGGATGGCGTCTGATTTGGAGACGTTCCGGAGGTTCTCGATGGGCAGGGCTTTGTCATCGAGCGGCACGGTGATGCGGGTGCCTTGGTGGCTTGCTGGGAGGAAAGCGGATCCGTATTCGCGCACGCCCCCGCCTTGGATACTGACGAAGCTTGGGAGGTTGTTGTTCTCGGTGCCGAGTCCGTAGCTGACCCAGGAGCCCATGGATGGGCGGACCTCTGCGAAGGTACCGGTGTGGAACTGCAGGGTTGCGCCGGCATGTTGCGGGTTGTCGGCGCTCATGCCTTTGAGGAGGCAGAGATCGTCGGCGACGGAGGCGAGGTGGGGCATGAGGTCGGAGATCATCATGCCGGATTGTCCGCGTGGGCGGACGGGAGCCATGGCTTTGAGTGCGAGGAAACGTTCGGTACCGACTTGGGTGACTTCTTTGCGCAGGGGCGAGTCGATGGTTTGTCCGTGCATTTTCGCGATGTAATCCTTCGGATCGAACAGATCCATTTGGGAGGGGCCACCGCCCATGAAGAGGAAGATCACGCGTTTCGCTTTTGCTGGCTGCTGGGGTGTGCGGGGGGCGAGGGGAAGGGATGCAGCGTTTGCGAGATGCTGCAGGGCTAGGCCACCGAATCCGCAAGCGGTGGTTTGGAGGAGTTGTCTGCGGGACAGAAGTCGGGGATGGAGCGGGAGCATATGGGTGGGAGCGGTTTTAGAGGCGGAAGATGAACTCGTTGGAGGCGAGCAGGCTATGGGTGAGTTCAACCCATTTTGAGAGAGGGTCTGCGGTTTGGGAGTGTTGGATGAACTCTGCGGCGTCTTGGAGTTCGGCGGGCGTGATGGATCGGCTGAGCACCCTGCGCCAGAGGCTTTGGATGCGAGCTGTGTCGTCGGGATGACTCGCGAGGAGGTTGGTGGCCACGGCTTGGGCACGTTTCCGCACAAGCTCGTTGTTCATGAGGAAGAGGGATTGCGTTGGCACCATGGTCTGGTTGCGTTGGCCGGCGGTTCCAGCGGGGTCGATGAAATCGAATACGGCCCGCAGTTTATCGGATGAGGTGAGGCCGGTCCGGAGCACGGGGAGGTAAATGGTGCGTTCAAACTCCTGTTTTGGACGGGGTTTTGCGTGTCGATAGTTGGGAGGGTTGACGCCTTTGAGCGAGAGCGATCCGCAGTTCTCTGGGTTTTCCAGAACGAGCGCGGGGCCTCCACTTTCGCGGACCAGTTCTTCGCTCACGGAGAGGAGGCTGTCGCGAAGCGCTTCTGCGTCGAGGCGTTGTCGGTTCATGCGCCAGTAGGTCTTGTTGGTGGGATCGGCGGTGTGTGCTGGGGCGACGTTGCTGCTGCTGAGGCGGTAGGTGCGGCTGAGCACGAGGGCACGGAGCAGTTGCTTTTGGGACCAACCATTTTCCATGAACCGGTTTGCGAGATGGTCGAGGAGCTCTGGATGGGTTGGCTTGTCTCCTCGCGCGCCGAAGTAGTCGACGCTTGGGACAATCCCTGAGCCGAAGAGTTTCTGCCAGAGACGGTTGACGGTCACGCGCGCGGTAAGAGGGTTGCGCCGGTCCGAGATCCATTCTGCGAGTTGCAGTCTCCCGCTTTGGGCGGTTGGGATGCTTGGGAACGGATCCCATGAGGCGACCCTCAGAGCGCCGCGAGGGACGATCGTTGACGTGGCGTAGGGGTTTCCGCGGACGAAGATCGGGGTGTCCTTGGGCTGGGATCCGTCGCTCATCGCGAATGCGCGCGGTGTTTTGTCCTTGAAGAACTCCGCATGGTTCAACTCTGAGCCGATCTGTTTCAAGCGGGCCTCGATCACGTCGCGTCGTTTGGTGAGTGTTTCTTTGTCGGGCGGTTGTGCGGTGGGGGAGGGATCGGGGAGCGATTTTTGCGGCGTGGAGGGCTGTGTTGTCGTGCGCTCGGCATGATCGGTCCGGGCGGTGGGTGGTGCGCCGGTGGGCGAGTTCTGTTGGGCGAGTTGTTTGATGAGGAGGCCTTTTTCATCAGCGAGCCGTTTTTGCTCGTCTTTGAGCGCGTTGATCTGGTTGGCGACTTCCTGTTCGAGTTTCTCGCGTTCTGCGCGTTGTGCGGATGTTTCGGGGAGGATTGTGGTGTTCAGGGTGCTCCAGACGCCCATGTCCGGCATCTTGTGCGAGGAGGGAGAGCTGAGGAGGGTTCCCGCAATGGCGTAGTAGTCCTCCAGACCGATGGGGTCGAACTTGTGGTCGTGGCATCGCGCGCAGCCGAGCGTCATTCCGAGGAAGGTCTGCCCGATCTTTGCGATTTGCGTGTCAACGTGATCGGCTTCCATGCGGGCTTTGTCGGGATTGACGATCTCGATGTCGCCGACCATCAGAAAGCCCGTTGCGACAAGGTTTTCTGCACGGTCTTCGGGCGAATACGCGGGAAGGAGGTCCCCGGCGATCTGTTCGCGGATGAACTCGTCGAAGGGTTTGTCCGCGTTGAAAGACGCGATGAGATAATCGCGGTAACGCCATGCGTGTTCGGCGTAGACGGCGTTGGAGGTCCCCATCATGTCGGCGTACCCGGTGAGATCGAGCCAGTGTCTGGCCCAGCGCTCTCCGTAGGCTTTGGATGCGAGAAGGCGATCGACGACGCGTTGGTGGGCGTGCGGGGAGTTGTCGCTTGCGAAGGTGGCTAGATCGTGCTCCGAGGGTGGAAGACCGGTCAGGTCGAGATGCACGCGGCGGAGCCATCGTTCGCGCGGGGCGTCGGGAGCGGGTGAGACGGCGGCTTTTTCTTGTGCGTGGCGGATGAAATTGTCGAGGGGATCGAGTGGCCAGCGGGTATCTTGGGGAGCGGGTGTTGGGTGATTTTTGATCGGTTGAAAGGCCCAGAAGCGGCGGCCTTCGGCGAGATCGATGGTTGATTTTGCTTTGGTGACGGTGGTGGTTCGCGGGTCGGTCGCGCCCGATTGCACCCATTCCTCTAGGGTGGCGATTTCTTGGGCGCTGAGTCTGTTTTTTGGCGGCATCGCGAGGTCGGCCTCGGTGTGGCGCACGGCTCGGATGAGGAGGCTTTTGTCGGGTGAGCCTGGGAGTATCGCGGGCCCACTATCGCCGCCGGAGGTCCAGCCGGCGCGCGAGTCGAGAGCGAGACCCCCTTTGATCTTCTTTTCGTGGGAGTGACACTCGAAGCAGTGGGACGCGAGGATGGGGAGCACTTTTGATTCGAAGAACGTAGTGTCTTGCGGTCGCTCGGCGGGTGACGGGCTGGCGGTCGCACTGGCGAGCAGGGCGATGCAGCCGAGGAGCGGGGCGATTACGGAGGGTTTCATGGTGCGTCCGTTCTTTAGTGGGGCGGAGATTCGTGCGCAGCGTGGAGTGAATCTAGTTGGTGGACCGTTGCGGGAGTTCGCTGAGGTATTCGCGAGCGGATTGAGCGAGTCGGGCGCCGACGGATCGGTAGCCTTCGGGGTTGCTGTTGGGGTAGTTCCAGATGGTTTCCAGGCAGATGGCGACGGTGTGCGGGTTGGCGTTCACGGAGACCCAGTTTGCGCTGATCTGGCGCCACAGGGGGTGGTATTCGGGGCCGGTGAACTTTGGCCGATTGCTCATGGGGATGAAGGGTTTACCGGTGCTGATTCGCGAGTAACTGATCTCGATGAAACGGTCTCTTAACGTCTGAGCGGGTTCTGGGAGCATTTCTTTGTGCAGCGCGTAAAAGAAGGTGGGGTCGTTTGGGCTTGGATTGTGGAGGTCGAGGAAGAGGTCCATCCGGCCTTGTTCTGTGAGGTGTCGCACTTTGGCTTGAGCGGCGCGTGTTTCGTTCCAGTGCGGTTCGGTGGACCAATCGCGGTTATGGTCATGTGGGATAGCGTCTTTGCCTCCGTTGCCGGTTGCGACGTTGTCCACGTCCATGACGGGCACGATGAAGATCTCTGCGTTTTCCCGAAGCCAGATGGCTTCTGGGGTGTCGGCGAGGATCCATTCGGCGAATCCTTGAGCGACCCAGCTGGAACCGGATTCCCAAGCATGTTGGCGCGCATGGGCCCATACGCCGAAGCGTTTTTGGTCGGGCTTGGAGCCTTGGCGGATGGTGAGCATTGGGACGGACCGGCCTTCGCGTGATTTGCACAGTTCCTCGGCCTTGGCGTCGGTGCGGTCTTTGGTGATTTGGGAGATGAAATCCTGTGCAAAGGACGGGGTGTAGGGAGGCCCCCATGCGACCCAAACGGTTGGTGAGCTGGGGGTGAAAGTGTAGGTCATTCTCTCGCCATCACGGGTGCCCTTCTCGGTGGGGTGCCACGTTTTTTGATCCGTCGAATAGGTCGCTTGGTTGGGCATTGCCCACGCGGGAGCGAGAGGTTTGTTGAGGGAGCGACCCGGTTCGTTGACCGTGGCGTCAGAAGCTCGGAGGTTGAGAGTGATGGATTCTCCTGGGGAGACGCCGTCCAATCGGAAGAACCACCAGCAGGGCCATCCGCGGGAGGGATTGCCGCCTGGCATGAAGTCGATGGTGCGGGTGGTTTGGTTGATGGAGACGTTTTTTGCGGAACCGCCTTCGAATGCGGAGTCCACGCGGAGGGTGGATTTTTGATTGGCTAAGAGTCTTGGAAAGAAAGTGATATCGGTGGATAGTGCGATCGTGATCGCGGAGAGGACCGTTCGGAGAAGGGGGTGACGGATGAGGGGCAACATGGCGTGCGAGGTTGTACTGACTGCAAGTCAGCGGCGTTTCCGCTTGCTGGGTGCGGGTTGCAAGGGAGGTGCCAAGCGGACGGGAATTCGTTGTCCGCTCGATCCTGTCGCCGGCCACAGGGGCGGCAGTTGTCAGAGACCGGGGGGATGTCTGACTTCGAACCCTTTGAGGGAGCGACAGCTTTTGGTGGTCCATCGGATTCCCTCGGGGTGGCCGGTGTTGCCTGTGTCGAAGCGAAGGCCCGCGATGACCATGAAGACGTGCCCGTTCCGCGCCCAGATGCTGATCCAGCGCCCGGGACCGGATTTTCCGTAGCGCCGGAAGTCGCGGGATGTGATGGGCGAGTGGAGGAGCCCGCAGGAACGGAGAACGTGGGAGGCGCTGCCGGAGCAGTCGTAGCCGTGTGAGCCGTCGATGGCATGACCGCCGCCGTAGCGGTAGGGGCTACCGGCGATCTCATTACCGGCTTGGATGGCTTGGTGGACGATTTTCGGAGCGGATTTTGGTGGGGCGGCATGAAGCCCTTGAAGCGTCGCCGTCTTTCCGGGGATGTATTTGTACTCGTAGCGTTTGGGCGTGCTGCATGCGCCGAGGAGCAGGAGGAGAAGCGCTGAGAGGAAGGGGAGGATGCGAGGCATGCGCGGAGTTTGGTCAGTTGGATTTTGAAGGTGAGGCGTTCGATTCGGTTGGGGGGCGGGGTTGCGGATCCGGGTTTTTCAACCATTCCTTGGAGACCCGAGCGAAAACGATCTGCCGACCTCGTTCGTAAATCATTCCGAGATGGTCCGCGTCTATCTCGACGAGGTCTGAATATGCGGATTCCTCTTCTTCGATGGACTTTTTGATCGGCCAGGAGGAGCCGCCGTCTTGGCTGACATGCAGCGTGAGGTTTTTGCGTTCGGCGCGCGCGCCTGGAATTTCGGTTCCGGCCACGGTGGTCCTCAACCAGCGGGGGTTGGCGAAGAGGAGGGTGCCGTCGGAGAGGGCGAGAAGGCTTCCTTGGCAGATGGGCTCTGCGAGGTCGGGATCGAAACGTGCGGGACTCCAGCGAGATGCGCCGTCTTGGCTGGTGGTGACGACCCTGCGACCGACCCGAGATTCGGATCGGGCGTTCAGCATGACGGTTCCGTCGGGCAGTTCGGTGATGGCTGCCTCGGAGGGGTTCAGGACTTTCGCTTCGTTGGTGAGCGCGACGTTGCCTGTTTTCCATGTTGCGCCCGAGTCATCGCTGTAGAGGGTGGCGACGGCGGAAGGGCGGTGCGCCCCGGTGTGCCCGTACGCGAGCCAGACAGGCAGGATCATTCTGCCATTCCGGGTGAGGATGCCATGCGCGGGTCCGGTGGCGATGACGGCCCAAGGAATTTCTGGGCGGAAGCGGTCAAAGGCGGAGGTGATCTCTTTTGGGATGGAGAAGGAAAGTCCTTCGTCTGGGCTTTGGGTGATGAAGCAGCGGGAGTAGTTGATGCAGTAGGCGAGGACGATGTTGCCTTCGGGATCGATGAGGGCGGTCGGGCTGTGGGCGGCTTGTTCGGTTTCTCCGCCCCTCCGTTTTGTGGGGTTGCCTTCGATGCGGTTGCCGTTGTGGGCGACGAGGCGCGGGGGTTCCCATGTTTTGCCTCCATCGGTGGATCGGCGCGAGTGGATCTCGATCTCTCCCCAGTCGGAGGGGTCATTGCGGCGTGCCTCGCAGTAGGCGAAGAGAGTGCCGGACGGGGTTCTCACGATCCCGGGAACTCGGTACGTGTTGACTCCGTTGAGACCGGCATGGAACAGGGCCGTTTGGGAAATGGTCAGTTGAGCTTTGGGGGTTTCTGGGGCAGGGCGTGGCGATTGGTCTTTCGGTGCGGGATTCTTTTTCGGTGCAGGTGCAGCGAGAGAGGTGTGGGGAAGGAGCGCTGCGAGTGCGGCGATCAACAAGGAAAGTCCGAGGGACCGAGGCTGGGTCGGGACAGGACGTGAGGGAGGAGAGAGGTGCTGATTGATGGTGGATGGATTCAAGTCACGTTTGGTCAGTGATTTGAACGGAGGTTCAGACATTTTTGGAATGGTGTTGGTCGCTTTGGGGCGGGAGGAGGGGTGGAAGCGAGCGGTTAGGCATTCAGCTGCGAGTGCGGCGTCTTTTCGTGGGCATTGCGGATGGGGATTTCAGTATTTTGAGCGCGGAGTCAAGGGCTTGGGCGAGATGTTGGCGCATGGATTCTGCGGCTTTGAGCGGGTCGCGGTCGCGGCATGCGTGGAGGATGCGCAGGTGTTCTTGGATGGATTGGGCTTGGAGGTTTGTGCCGGTTGTGTTGACGGCTTCTCGGATGGTTTGGACGAGGGTGTTATAGCGGCTGATGTCGCCGGCGAGGCGTGGGTTACCAGATGCGAGGGCGAGGGTGGAGTGGAGTTCACGGTCCTTGGCCCAGCCGAGGTCGGGGCGTCGTTGGGAGGCGAGTTCGGCGAAATCCACGAGGAGTCGTTCCACGGTTTCCAATGGGATCCGTGAGGCTGCGAGGCGGGTGGCTTCGACTTCGAGGAGGGATCTCACGGCGTAGACGTCGTGCAGTTCATCGGGGCCGAAGGGTAGGAGGACTGCGCCGCAGTTCCGTTTGAGTTGGGTGATGCCCATGGCGGCAAGCTCGAGCATGGCTTCTCGGACAGGGGTACGGCTGACGCGGAACATCTCGGCTGCGGCGACCTCGGTGAGGCGTTGTCCACCTTGGAGGCGGCCTGACAGGAGGCCGTGGATGACGCCTCGGATGACGGTGGTTTTACCTGCCGGTGTTGAGTTTGGGGGGTGGACGGGCACGTGGAGAGCTTATCCGATGCGCGGCATTGCCGTCATCCTGTTCGATTGTATACAATGATGTGAGTGACTGTTGTTGATGTCATGCGTCGTTGTGCGTTGTTGCCTCGGGGGAGTGAGGGAGCGGAGACAAAAGTGCTGGGGCGTGTGACGTGAGCGGATGTGAGCAGTTGGTGAATGAAGTAGATTTTTCGTATGAACCATCGAGATGCGCAACGGACCCGTTGGGTGGCTGGCTTCGTGGGGAGCATGTTGATGTTGAGTGGCGTTTTCGGGGCGGAGGTTGTGGCTGTCGGTACTGGGGGCGTTGTGGCGACTGGGTCGGCGGGGCTTCCTGAGGCGTTTTTTGCGGAGCGCGTTGCGCCGATCTTTGAGGAGCATTGCGTGGAGTGTCATGGGGCGGATCAGCGGAAGAACGGGTTGAGGTTGGATGGGGTGGAGGGGATTGTTCGGGGGGGTGATTCGGGAGAGCCATTGATCAAGGCGGGTGATGCGGATGGCAGTTACCTTTTGCGCAGGATCCTTTCGCATGAGTCGAAGGAGAAGATGCCTCCGAGAGGAGAGAGGGTCAGTGCGGATCAGGTGGAGGTGTTGCGTCGTTGGATTGCGGCTGGCGGGAGGATGCCGGGAGCGGAACGGATTGCGAGCGAGCAGAGGGTGCGAACGGATCACTGGTCGTTTCAGCCGTTGAAGCGGATGGATGTTGGGGTGGGTGGGTCGGCGGCGATTGATGCGTTCATTCGGAAGAAGCTTACGAGTGTTGGGTTGGAGATGTCCCCGCGTGCGGATCGGAGGACGTTTATCCGGCGATTATCGCTGGTCCTGCATGGGTTACCTCCTGCGGTGGAGGAGGTGGAGGCCTTCGTGGCGGACGGTGTTGATGGGGCGTATGAGCGGTTGGTGGAGAGGATGTTAGCGAGTGCTCGTTTTGGGGAGCGGTGGGCGCGGCATTGGATGGATGTGGTGCGGTATGCGGACACGGATGGGTTTGAGCGGAATGTGGAGAGGAAGACGGCGTATCCGTATCGGGACTACCTTGTTGAGGCGTTCAACAGGGACAAGCCGTACGACGTTTTTGTTCGGGAACAGATTGCGGGAGACAGTTTTGGGTGTGATGCGGCGACGGGGTTCTTGGTGGCGGGACCTTTCGACAGTGTGAAGAGTCAGGACAAGAGTTTGGTTCAGATGCAGCGGCAGGAGGAGTTGGCGGACATGGTGAACACGACGGGCACTGCGGTGCTTGGATTGACGTTGGGGTGTGCGCGGTGTCACAACCACAAGTTCGATCCGATCCCGCAGAAGGATTACTACGCGGTGCAGGCTGTTTTTGCTGGGGTGCTGCATGGGGATCGTCCGTTGAAGGAGTTGATGACGGCGGAGCGGGAGGCGGAGGTGGCGGTGGTTCGACGCGAATCGGGGGTGAAGACGGCGCGGTTGAATGCGTTACGGGCGAAGGCTCAGGGTTTGGTGAGTGCGGTGAGCGGGAAGGAGGGGAGCGCTGGTGGGAAGGGGGGGGAACGTCCTGCGATCACGGCGCGGTTCAACGAGGATCGGTTTGCGGCGATGGAGACAGGCGCGGTGCGGTTCAGTATTGAGCGTTCGAGTGGTGGGGCGCCGTGTTTGGATGAGTTGGAGGTTTACACGGTGGATGGGCGCAATGTGGCGTTGGCTTCGGCTGGGGGGCGTGCGAGTGCATCGGGAACGATTGCTGGCTATCCGATCCATCGGCTTGAGCACGTGAACGATGGGGCTTACGGGAACGCGCGGAGTTGGATCTCTGATGCGCCTCGAGGTTGGGTTCGTATCGATTTAGCGAAGCGGGAGATGGTGGATCGGGTGGTGTGGAGTCGGGCTCGGGATGGGGGATTTGGGGACCGGGTTCCGTTGGAATACGCGATCGAGTTGTTGGGGTCGGATGGGCAGTGGAAGCGGGTTTCGGATGAGCGTGGCCGTGCGCCGTTCGAGGGCGAGAAAGGGGTGATTTTGGGGAGGGGAGATGCGGCGTTAGCGAGGCTTCCGCGGGAGGAGTTGGATGAGGCGAACCGTTTGAAAAAGGAGATCGAGGGGGTTGGGGCTCGGCTTGCGGAGTTGGAGGGGAGCGCACGGGTGGGTCGGTTTGCGCCGGCGCCGGAGCGGACGCATCGTTTGTATCGCGGGGAGCCGGGTCAACCGCGTGAGGAGGTTGCGCCGGGGGGGCTTTCTGTGCTGGCGGGGCCGGTGATGGGAATGGATGAGCCGGACGCACTGCGGCGCAAGCGGTTCGCTGAATGGATCACCTCGGCGGAGAATCCTCTGACATCGCGTGTGATGGTGAATCGCATCTGGCATTATGTGTTCGGGACGGGGATCGTGGACACTCCGAGCGATTTCGGGGCGAACGGGGGGCGTCCGTCGCACCCAGAGCTTCTGGATTGGCTTGCGGACGAGTTTGTTCGGTCGGGATGGTCGGTGAAGCAGGTGTTGCGATTGGTCTTGAACTCGGAGGCATTCCGGCAGGGTTCGGCTCCGGTGGAGTCGGCGTTGGCGAAGGATGCGGATGGGCGGTTGTTGTGGCGTTTCACTCCGCGTCGGCTTGAGGCGGAGGCGATACGGGACAGCATTCTTGCGGCGGCGGGTTCGTTGGATCTGACGATGGGAGGGCCGGGTTTTCCTTTGCTGGATGTGGTGATGGAGAATGTGCGTCACTACTTCCCGAAGGAGTCCTTTTCGGAGAAGGAGTTCCGAAGGATGGTTTACATGTTCCGGGTGCGTGCGGCGCAGGATGGTGTTTTTGGGGCGTTTGATTGTCCGGATGGCGGTTCGGTGATGGCGCGGCGGAGTCGTTCCAACACGCCGTTGCAGGCGTTGAACCTTTTCAACAGCGCGTTTGTGATGCAGCAAGCGGGGCTCTTGGCGGAGCGGTTGAAGGTGGCTGGTGATGTGAGGGCGCAGGTGCGGGTGGCGTTCTCGCGTTTTTATGCGCGGGAGCCTGACGATTACGAGATGGGGGCGTCTGTCTCGATGATCGAGCGTGAGGGGTTGGTGGCGTTTGCGCGGGCATTGTTCAACACGAGCGAGTTCCTTTTCATTTTCTGATTTTATGCACGGACATCCGCTACTTGATCGGCGCGCGTTTTTGGCTCACACGGCAACCGGATTGGGAGGGATTGCCTTGATGGATCTTTTGGCGAGGAGCGGGCATGCGGCTTCGGGGAAGGGGCCGATCAGGCCACGGATCTCCTCGGCGAATCCGAACGCGCCGCGGGACCCGCATTTTCCGGCGAAGGCGAAGCGCGTTTTGATGATTTTCTGTTCGGGAGCGGTGAGTCAGATCGACACGTTTGATTTCAAGCCGGAGTTGATCAAGCGGCATGGGGAGGCGATGCCGGGTGCGGAGGGGTTGATCACGTTCCAAGGGCAACAGGGGAACTTGAACCGGAGTCCGTGGGAGTTCCGGCCTTACGGGAAGAGCGGCAAGATGGTGTCGGACCTTGTGCCTCATTTGGGTGCGCTGTCGGATGAGATGTGTTTCATCCATTCTCTGACGGGGAAGACGAACACGCATGGGCCGGGGGAGAACTTCATGGGGACGGGTTTTACGTTGGACGGTTTTCCGAGCATGGGGGCATGGGCGACGTACGCGTTGGGGAGCGACAACGATACGTTACCGGCGTATGTGGCGATTCCGGATCCTCGCGGGGCGCCGCAATCGGCCGGGAACTTTTGGGGCCCTGGTTTTTTGCCGGCTGCGTTCCAGGGGACGGATTTCAATGCGACGAGTCCGTTGCGGAATCTTGCGAGGCCGGCAGGGGTGAGTGAGGCCTCGGATGAGGCGACGCGCTCCTTTGTGGCGGGGTTGAACCGTCACCGGTTGGAGCGGTACCCGGGGGATAGCGAGTTAGCGGCGCGGATATCGAGTTACGAGTTGGCGGCGCGGATGCAGTTGTCGGTCCCGGAGGTTGGCCGTTTGGCGGACGAGCCTGAGCATGTGTTGCGGATGTACGGCGCGGATCAGGGTGGGGATGCGGTGAAGGACCTGAAGGCGGCGTATGCGCGGAACTGCATCTTGGCGAGGCGTTTGATCGAGAAGGGGGTGCGGTTTGTGCAGTTGTTCAACGGGGCATACCAGACGGGAGGGGAGGGGGTGAGTAACTGGGATGGGCATAAGGTGCTTGAACAGCAGTATGTTAAGCATGGTCAGGTCATGGATCAACCGACGGCGGCGTTGCTGAAAGATCTGAAGCAGAGGGGTTTGTTGGCGGACACTTTGGTGGTGTGGTGCACTGAGTTCGGGCGGATGCCGACCTTCCAGAAGGGGGCGAGCGGTCGTGACCATAATCCTGCGGGTTTCACCGCGTGGTTAGCGGGTGCGGGGGTCAAGGCGGGCTTCAGTTATGGCGCGACGGACGAGTTCGGGTACAAGGCGGTGGAGAATGTGGCGTCGGTGCATGATTTCCACGCCACCATCCTGCACCTGTTGGGCTTGAACCACGAGCAGTTGTCGTTTTACCACAATGGGATCGAGCGGCGGTTGACTGATGTTCACGGGAAGGTGATCCGAGACGTGCTTGCGTGAGGTTTTGCTGCTGGGGTCAGGCTGCGAGTGTTCGGGGCTGGGCGTGCTTGTTCGGTGCGTCTGGCGGGGTTAGGCTCGTCGTTTTTAGCTGAACTGCCATGAGCCAGAACTACAAGGACACCCTGCTGTTGCCGAAGACGAACTTCCCGATGAAGGCGGACCTTGTGGTCCGCGAGCCGGAGCGTTTGGCGAAATGGGAGGCGAGCGGGCTTTACGAGAGGATTTTGGAGTCGCGAAAAGGGGCGGCGACGTTTGTTTTGCATGATGGGCCGCCGTTCGCGAATGGGGATGTTCACATGGGGACTGCGTTGAACAAGGTGTTGAAGGATTTGATCGTGAAGTCGCGTTCGATGGCGGGATTTCAGGCGCCGTTCGTTCCTGGGTGGGACTGTCACGGCTTACCGATCGAGTTCAAGGTGGTGAAAGAGAGTCGGGGGTTGGCGCCTGCGGAGATCAGGCGTCGTTCGGAGGAGTACGCGCGCAGGTTCATCGACATCCAGCGTGGTCAGTTCAAGCGGTTGGGTGTTTTGGGCGATTGGGAGAGGCCGTATTTGACGTTGGATCCGGGCTATGAGGCGGAGATTTTGCGGGCGTTTGCTGGCTTTGTGGAGAAGGGGTTAGTTTACCAGAGCCGCAAGCCTGTTTACTGGAGCACGGGAGCCCAGACGGCGTTGGCGGAGGCGGAGGTGGAGTATGCGGATCGCGAGGATCCAGCAATTTTTGTGGCCTTCGAACTTGTTGCGGGGCCGTTGGCGGGGAAGGCGTCTGCGGTGATCTGGACGACGACTCCGTGGACGCTTCCGGCGAATGTGGCGATCGCGTTGCATCCTCGTGAGACCTATTCGGTCTATGAGGGAGTGGTTGCGGGGGTTCCGAGGCGTTTGGTTTTGGCGGACAAGTTGGCGGCGGCGGCCGCGACGGCGTTTGGGTGCGAGTTGGTGCGTGATGATGGGGCGGGTGTGTGGAAGGGGGCGGACCTGAACGGGTCGGAGGCAGCGCATCCTTTCCTTGATCGTCGCTCTCGATTGATTGTTGCGGAGTACGTGACGATGGATTCGGGAACTGGCTTGGTTCATACGGCCCCTGGGCATGGGGCCGACGATTATCTTTCGGGGGTGAACCATGGGCTGCCGATTTTGTCTCCGGTGGATGAGCAGGGGCGGTACACGGCGGAGGTAGGGGTGGAGGGTTGGGAGGGGAAGTATGTTTTTGATGCGAACGCCGACGTGATCGCGTTGTTGAAGGGACGCGGGGTGCTTCTTGGGGAATCGGCGTACGGGCACTCTTACCCTCACTGTTGGCGTTCCAAAACGCCGGTGGTTTTCCGAGCGGTGGAGCAGTTTTTCATCCGAGTGGACGCGATCCGGGGGCAGGCTTTGACCGAGATCGATCGGGCCGAGTGGATCCCTGCGTGGGGGCGTAATCGGATCCGGGGCACGGTTGAGGCGCGACCGGATTGGTGCATTTCGCGTCAGCGCTGCTGGGGGGTACCGCTTCCGGTGTTCTATGACGAGGACAAGCGACCGGTATTGGACGCTGGGATTGCGAGACGGGTTGCGGATCTGGTTGAAAAGGGTGGGACGAACCTGTGGTTCGAGAAGGATGATGCGTGGTGGTGCAGCGAGTTGGGGTTGCCGTCCGGTTTCACGCGTCGCGGAGACACGTTGGATGTGTGGATCGACTCTGGGGTTTCGCATGAGGCGGTGCTTCGTCGGAATGCGGCATTGCATTCTCCGGCGAATGTTTACATCGAGGCGACGGATCAGCATCGGGGATGGTTCCAGTCATCGTTGATGACGGCGGTTGCGCTGCGTGGTGTGGCGCCTTATCGCACGGTGATCACGCATGGCTTTGTTGTTGATAAAGATACGCGGAAGAAGGTCTCCAAGAGTGCTCAGGGCACTTATGTGAAGCCGATGGATGCGGCGCATTTTGTCGGGAAGTATGGTGCGGACGTTGTGCGACTGTGGGCGGCGAGTGTTGAGTTCACGCACGAGGTCCCGTTCTCTGAGGAATCCTTTGCGGTGCTAACGGATGCTTACCGTCAGTTCCGTAACGTGTTGCGGATTCTTTTGGCGAATCTTCACGATGCACCGGCTGGAGGGGCTTCTCTTGAGGGTGCGACGGTGGTTGATCGTTGGATGTTGTCCCGTCTTCAGACGGTCATCGCGGAGTGTCGGTCCGCTTACGCGGCGTTCGACTTCCGCAAAGTTTTCCAGGTTCTCAACCAGTTCTGCACGGTGGATCTGTCTGCGATCTATGTGGATGTGACGAAGGATCGGATGTACTGCGACGCATCGGGATCTGCTCGGCGGCGCGCTACTCAGGCGGTGATGGATCGTGTCTTCGATGCGTTGTGCCGTTTATTGGCTCCGGTGATCGCGTTCACGGCGGACGAGGCGTGGGAGCATTCTGGGCGTGCGGGTTCTGTCCATGAGGCGGTCTTTCCTGAGGTGGATGAGCGGCTGCGCGATGTGGCGGCGGAGGCGCGGGTGGAGCATTGGATGCGATTGAGGGCGATTGTTGCGCAGGGGGTCGAGAGCGCGCGGCAGAGCAAGTTGATCGGCAATGCGCTGGAGGCGTCAGTGCGAGTTGAATCGGAGGATGACCAGAGTGTTGCGGCCTTCACGGAGGGGCCTGACGAGGCAGAGGAGTTCCTGATATTGAGTCAGTTGCGTGTGGTTCGCGGGGGGAGTTCGACGGTTGTGGTCGATCGGAATCCGGACCGGAAATGCCAGCGTTGCTGGAGGTATCGGCCGACGGTTGGTGCGAGCGTGGCTCATCCCGAGTTGTGTGGTCGATGCGAGGAGGTTGTGGCGTGAGCGAGGCGGGGGGAGCGGGAGATGGGCGTTGTTGTGATTGGCCTCGGGCGGTTCGCCTCCTGATGCTGGTGACGTTGCCGCTGTATGTGCTGGATCAGGCGACGAAGTTATGGACGGTCCGTCATTTCGCTTTGGGGGAGCAGAAGGCGGTGATTCCGGGGTGGTTTGAGTGGGTTCATTTTCCGAACACCGGAGCTGCGTTCGGGATCATGCACGACAACAACTCGTTTTTCATCGGACTTTCTGTTGTGGCGTTGGCGGGGATTGCATGGGCTTGTCGCAAAGGCTTTTATCCTGGGCCTTGGAACCATGCTGGGATCCTGCTTCTGGTGTCCGGGATCTTGGGGAATGTCACTGATCGTCTCCTTCATGGGTACGTCGTGGATTTCCTGTTTTTCGATCTCCACTTTCCGCCTGCGAATCCGTGGCCGGCATTCAATGTGGCGGACAGTTGTATTTGCGTGGCCGTGGGTTTGATGTTGCTGGCCACTTTTAGGGCTGGGGCTTCTTCGAAGACGGAGTGACGGTTTTACAGGAGGTTTTGCAACCGCATCCTGTTGAGGTGTTGGGACCGAGGAATCGTCGGAGGAGGAAGATGGCGGCGGCGACTACGATGAGTGTGACGAGAGTTCGATCGTATTCCATGCGAGGGATGATGTGTGGAATGGATAGTTCGGACAACAGACGATTGTTCCGA
>CAZAZT010000083.1:0-17883 GCA_964489645.1 uncultured Chthoniobacteraceae bacterium
AAGCGCGACTTTTTCGCGATGGCAGATGCCACGTCGTGATCGAGCGCTATGGTCCCTCTGCATACCTGAAAGGCTTGCTTGAAAGCTGAGAGGTAGGTGACTTCCAACGGTCTCTCGGAGACCAAAACTTTCCGATGCCTCGTTCTGGGTTGGGTGAGGCTAGGAAAACGGGGCCAGTCCACCGGATGGCGGGCTGGCCCCAACATTTTTGAGCCTTCACCTCCCCTCAGCACGCCAGCCAAGCTCAAATCAACTCCGGAATCGGGACTCCAGAGGCAAGGAGCGGACTCGGCCTCCCCTGCTGATCGTGGAACATCTCGTCGGTGCGAACGCCCATCTGATGGTAAATCGTCGCCAACACGTCGTTGAACGGCACAGGCCGCTCCAACGGAACATCCCCGTTCCGAGTGCTTTCCCCCACGACGACGCCCGATCGGATCCCGCCGCCCGCCAAGAACACCGAGAACACTTTGTCCCAATGGTCGCGCCCAGCATCCGCATTGATCTTCGGCGTCCGCCCGAACTCGCCGTACATCGCCACCAACGTGCTGTCGAGCAACCCTCGCTCCTCCAGATCATCGAGTAACGTGCTCACCGCCAAATCCATCGGCGGCAACAGGACATTCTTCATCAAGTTGAAGTTGTCCTTGTGCGTGTCCCAATCCTGCCCGTGATCCTGGTTCAACGTGTAGTTCACCAACGTGAACGGCACCCCTGCCTCTGCCAATCGCCGAGCCAACACCGTCTGCTGCCCCCAAAGATGGTTTCCGTACCGCTCCCTCTGCCGGATCGGCTCAAGCCCCAGATCAAAAGCCCTTCCCGCAGCGCCGCCCGACAACAACTCCGCTGCCTGCCGATAATACCCGCCCAACCCCTCCACTTCGCGCACCCGCGACTCATCCTCAAATGTGTTCAGAAGCCGCAACCGATCGTTCACCCGTGCAATCGGTAACCCCTGAGCCACAGTCAGATCCGGCGGACCCCTAAACGCACCTTGCGCCTCCTCAGGCGGTATCCCCGAGTCCAATGGCTCAAACTTCGCTCCCAACGGCCCCGCCGTCCCATAATGCACACGCCGCCCCAACTGCCCCGAGTGAGGCACAGTGACGTACGAAGGCAACAACGGCGCCCTGTCCCAGAACTGCCGCGCGATCACCGACCCGATCGACGGATGCAGGACATTGCGATTCTTCGACTCCACCGATGCCCCAGGTAAATCCCATCCCGTCAGCGTCTGATAGATCGCCACTGGATGACTCGGCGAGTTCACGTACGCACTCCGGATCAAGCTGAACTTGTGCGCGCGCCGCGCCAACAACGGAAGATGCTCCGAGAAATGGATCCCAGGGATTGTCGTCGGGATATGCCCAAAATCGCCGCGATAAGCGGAAATCGCATCCGGCTTCGGATCAAAACTCTCGTAATGCGAAAGTCCACCCTGCAAATAGATCAAGATCACCCGCTTCGCAGGCGCTGATCCAACCCGCTCCTGCTGTGCCTGCAGAAGCCCAGGCCACAACATCGCGCCTGCAAGCCCTCCTCCCCCTCGGATCCACGCACGCCGCGTCATCCGGGAGAAAAGGGGTGAAGATGACTCTCTCAACATAGGGCGCTCGCAAAATCCAATGAACCTCTCCCACTAACGCATCCACCGTGCCACAAGGGTCGCCGCTCCGAACCCACCCCGACAGAAACCCATCCACCCCACGCATTGAGACACACTCCATTCTCTGGTTCACTCCACCCCAGAATCGCGATGTCAAACACCCTCAAGCAATCCCTCATCCTCTGCGCTGCCGCCTTCACCGGATACCTCAGCGGAAAGCTGACGTCACACACCAGTCCACCCCACCAAACAGCCTCACCCGCGCAACTCGCCAACACCGAACCAGCCACAGCCGCTGCCCCATCCACCCCAAAGGCCACCGCCGACACCGCAAACCCCCACCTCTCCGACCTTCACGGATTCAAGGATCTCAGCCTCGAAGAACAGACCGCTCGATTGATCCGCCTCTCCGCCCAGTTCGAGAAGCGGACCGAACAACGGCGCTTCGGGCCCTCACGCCGCGAGAATGATTTTCCGCCCAGTCTCCAGATCTGGCTCGTTCGGATGACCTCCGAACTTTCACCCGACCAAACCGCATCGCTCCTCGAATCATTGGCCGCTGCAAAAACCGAACAAAGCAACGAGTTTGTGCGCCGCCTGTTATCCGAACGCCTCGCCGCAGCAGACCCTCAACGCGCCATCGAACTCGGGAAGAAGAACTCCGACCGCCAACTGCTCTCCGCAGCCATCGAGACGATGGCACAACAAGACGGGGCCAAGGCGATTCGCACGGTCGCAGCGTTCCCAGAGGAACTCCGTTACCGCATCTGGGAAGGGATCGCCTCCAACGGGTTCGTCACGCCCGGAGGATCGTTCCAAGACATGGCAGCCGCTGTCAAAGAATCCCCCAGCCTACTGAACCGCGACCGCGGAGGCCTCTCTCTCTCCCGCATGCTCGGGATCGCGCTCGCCCAGTCAGCCCAACAAGACCCTGTTGCCGCAATCCAACAACTGCGAATCCTTGAACCTGAACTCGAACGGGCCTCTCCCGACGGCGAGAGCGGGAACAATCGCCGCTATCGCCGTGGAGGCCAGGACGCGTCCGCAACCTCCCAGCTCCTACAAGCCACTCTCTCAGAACTCCGCGAATCCTCCCCCGACAGTGCCTCCCGCCTTTTCGACGCACTCGCCCCCAACCAGAAATCCAGTTGGATGCACGCGGAAGAGGCGGTCAGCCGCTTCAAGACCCAAGGCATCGAATCCGCCATCCAATTCTCGGAGAAGATCGCCGATCCCGACTCGGCTCGCTTCGCAGCGTTCGGCACATGGTCCGCACTAGCCCAGCGTGACCGTGAATCCGCGTTCCAATGGATCGATTCCCTTCCCGAAAGTCCTTTTCGAAAGGGGGTTCTGACCGGAGTCATGATCGATACCTGGCGGAACTCCAGTACGTGGGGCAGCGAAACCGCCGCCATCGAGGCGGGCTCATCCCTGCAAAATCCCTCAACGCGCATGGAGTACTACACCTACCTTCTTGAGCGTCCGTCCTTCGGCGGCAGAAGTTCCTCCCGCTCGGAGACCATCGCCTCTCTGCCCATCTCGGAACCCGAAAAACAGCAACTCCTCCAACGCGTCGCTCCCATCCGATGAACGCCTTCGACAAACTCCCACTGCTCCGAGTCCTTGCGATCACCGCGGCGCTCGTCGCCGGATTCGTCGTCGGTTCGCGTTCATCCGAACAACCGCCCCCAGCAGTTCCAGAATCCGCTCCCTCGATCCCTCTCAGTGGAACCACCTCCGCCGCTGCGAGTTCCACCATCTCGAGCCCCGATCGAACTCCCCTCCCGGACAACAAATCCACCGAGACCTCCCCACGATCCTTCCGCGAGATCGAGATGACCGTCCGCAAAAGCGGCAAGTCCCCCAACGAGATGCGCCTCTCGCTCATGGAGACTCTGGGCCGCATGAAACCCGAACAACTCGCCGACCTTCTCTCCGCCGAATCCGACAGCTCAGCCTTCATGCGATTCGATTTCCAGTTCGCAGCGAAACGCCTCGCTGAACTTGCCCCCGAACGGGCCGCAGAGCTCTGGAGCAAGACGCCCTCTCTCCGGTTCCAATCCGAATCACTCCTCGGAGAGTGGGCTCGCAAGGAACCGCAAGCCTTCGCTTCGTGGACCCTCTCCCTGCCAAAAGACGCTCAACGCGCCGCCGCAAACGCGCTCGGTGACATCGCCTCTCGAAGCCCAGACCAGTTCGCAGCCATCGCTCCACTGATCGCGAACAGCCCAGGCGCCGCGGCCGCTGCACGCAAAGCGATCGATGCACTGGCAACAACGCCCGGCTCGACCTCTGCACTCGATTTCGCGAAGTCCCTGCCCGAAGGCATCATGCGCACAACGGCTCTCGCCAATATCGCTCGCATGCCAGGAATGAACCCCGCCGAACATCCGGAAATCGTCAATGCAATCGCCTCCCTTCCCCCCGAAGACGCTGCCCGACTGGGACGCGACCTCGAAGAACGGTCCCGAGACAGAGAATCAGCCAGCAAGGCGATTTCCGCCCTGCCTCAAGGCCCTGCACTCGACGCTGCGCTCACATCCAACTTCCGACGGAACGCCGAGCAAGACGCTGCAAAAGCCGCGGCAAACCTCGAACAGATGAAGAGCCTCTCCACCTATCCCGCAGCCGTTCGCGGTTTCGTCGAAGCCACCGCGTCAAAAGATCCTGCCGCTGCCGCAGAATGGGCCTTATCAATCACCCCCTCCGCAAATGATCCCTCCGCAAGCGCTCTTCGGGTCGCCGCGCTGGAACGCGTCGCCCGCGAACTCGCAGAACGCAACCCTGAGGAGGCGCGAAAGTGGCTCAACACCGCCCCCGTCACCGATCGCGAATACTTCATCCTCTCCGGGAAAGAGCGCGCTAAATGATCCCTCCTCACATCCGATGAACCATCCAAACACCCCCTGGGAATCCCTGTTCCGTCAAGTCCACTCGCGCGCAGTGGAAGCGTGGCACTCCGGCAAGAGGAGCCCCACGAACATGTTCAGCCCTGAGGATGAGCAGTTCCTTGCCTCCATCGGTTGCTCCGCCCAAGAGATGTTCGATTTCGTCGATGACCTTTGCTACGCGAACGAACCAGATCTCGAGACCGTCCTCGCAATCCAAGCTATTCGTAAAGATTATCTCGCGAAGGAGATGCGCGGCATCCCATCCACATCCATCGCCTCCATGGATTCGTTGCCACCAAAATCCCAAGCCGTTGACGGGATCCCATGGTTGCCGCGCCTCATCGTCAAAGCGCGCCTCAAACTGCGCGGCGAAATGCCGGCCGACCTCATGTACGGCTGCGGTGGCGATCGCCCGTTCGTGGCACGGATGCGCACAACCCTTCAGGACTTCCTGTCGCTCGTTCGCGACTGCGGAGAGGATGACCGGAAGATCATCGACGCGGTCAAGCGTTCCGCCGGAATCTCCTAAGCCCCTCGGGTGGCTCCACCCAAGACCGCCCTGGCCTCAGCTAACTGCTGCTGCCACCGCGCCGTAAACGCCAACGCGCGACGCAGCGTATCCAACGCGTCCATCCCGACCTCTCCGCTCGCCACCCAATCGGCCACATCGTGTTCAAGTCTGCCACCCCGATCCCGAACCTGCTCATCCAGAACTTCGACCGCGCGCAACACCTCGCGGACCTCGCCCGCGACCACCGCACGCGTGATGGCCGATGATGCCGCATCCCGCTTCTCCACAACCACTCGGGCACGATTGAGAACACTCACCACATCCCCGAACAGCGCACCCACCACATCAGGCACCGCTCCCCGCTCCACCTTCTGATATCCCTCCAGTTCAAGGAAATGTCCGATACACAATGCCGGTGAGAGGAGTGTCTTACGGGCAAGATTGAGCGCCGCCATCCGCTCCGTCGAACCTCCATCACGGTCTGGATGAGCCGTCAACGCAGCACGCGTGAAGGCCGCCTCCACCGTTTCCTCGGACACCGACGGGGACCGCTGGATCCCCAGCAACCCGAAGAGATCCACCATGCTCATTTCGCCGGCGCTGGCCGTTCCAACTGACGAAGCGCAGCAGCCTCGGTCAGGTCGATCCGCTCCTTCAACGTCGGCTCCAACGAACGCATCTTCCCGTACAAAGCCTTCAAATAATCTTTCAATGCCTTCGTGCCCTCCGCATCGCCGGTCACGTTCTCCGCCTTCTCCCGCAACTTCTTGACCGCCCCATCCTCAAAAGCCAGCGCGCGTGCCGCCTCAAATCGGCTGTTCTCCTCGGCCTCCGCTTCCACAGCCGCAGTGCCTCTCAGCGCCCGTTGGGCGGACTTGTCAGAACCCTTCTCCGCGGCCTTCGCCGGCGCCTTCACCGCAGGTTTCGTTGGCGCCGTTGTCGCTGGAGCAGTCGTGGCCCCCGAAGACGTCTTCCCCTTACCCGTCGATTCCGCTCCGTCCTTGGCCTTCGCCCCACTCTCAGCCGCCTCCGCCGACCCAAGCATCCCGCTCAACGCCAGTGCCAATACCGATGACCAAATGCTTTTCTGTGCTGCAAACGTAAACATACTCGTGCACCCAAAGGTAGCTGACGCTATGCCGTTCACAAAGGCTGTTCCGCTGCCTCCATCCCGTTCTCCACACTCGAATCTCATGAAGAATCATCCCCTCAACACGTTGTCCTCCCTCGTCGCGGTCTACGTCACCGCATTGTCTCTCACCCCTCCCGCAGATGCCGCTTCGATCCTGGTCGAAGCAGAATCTTTCGCGCAAAAAGGCGGATGGGTTCTGGACACCCAATTCATCAACGAGATGGGTTCGCCCTACCTCATGGCACACGGACTCGGCGAACCCGTCCGGAACGCTGAGACGCCCCTGAACCTGCCCGAAACCGGCACATGGCACGTCTGGGTGCGGACCAAAGATTGGACCGCTCGCTGGCAAACGCAGGACAGCCCAGGCAAGTTCAACGTGCTCGTCGACGGGAAACCCCTCGCGACCACACTCGGCACCGAAGGAAGCGAATGGCACTGGCAAAAGGCCGGTTCATTCGCCACGACGACCAAGAGCCCAACGCTCGCCCTGCAGGATCTGACAGGATTCAACGGTCGCTGCGACGCCGTTTTCCTCTCCACAGACGCGTCACCCAACCTGCCAAATGGCGGCGAGGAACTGCGGGCTTGGCGCCGATCCGTCAAAGGTCTCTCCAGCGCCACCCGCGAGGCAGGCCCATTCGATCTCGTCGTGATCGGCGGCGGTTACGGAGGCACCGCGGCTGCCATCTCCGCCGCGCGCATGGGATGCACCGTGGCGCTCATCCAAGACCGACCCGTCCTCGGCGGCAACGGCTCCAGCGAAGTGCGCGTATGGGCCAAAGGCGGTACACGACGCGGTCTCTACCCAGAGCTGGGCGGCATCGTGGACGAGTTCTCCGACTACGCAAAATCTTCGCCCGGGACCAAGGAGGAGTTCGGGGACGATAACAAAGAGAAGATCGTGCGTGCCGAACCGAAGATCACCTTGCTCCTCAATCACTCGGTTCACTCCGTCGAAAAATCTGGCGCATCCCAGATCAAGAGCGTCGTCGCCAGCGACACCCGCTCCGGTGAAGAGGTCCGCATCTCCGGCCGCCTTTTCTGCGACGCCACCGGGCATGCAGCCATCGGCTTCATGGCCGGAGCAGACCATACCATCCGCGAGAAAGAACATCTCGGGATGAGCAACATGTGGCGCTGGATGGAATCCGATAAACCCCAGACATTTCCTGCTGTCTCGTGGGCGCTTCCCCTCACCATGGATGATTTCCCCTACCCGCGCCGATTCCACGCCGAGTGGTTCTGGGAAAGCGGCTTTGACAAGCACCCCATCCTCGAACTCGAGAGCACCCGTGACTGGAATCTCCGCGCCATCTTCGGCGCATGGAACGCGATCAAGAACGGCCCCGAGAAAGAGAAGCACGCGAACGCGAAACTCGAATGGATCGCCTACATCGGTGGCACCCGCGAATCACGCCAACTGCTCGGCGATGTCATCCTGAACCGCGAGGATATCGTGGAAAAAAAGGCGTTCCCAGACGGCACCGTTCCGACCACATGGGACATCGACCTTCACTACCCCAAAGAGCAGTACGCCGCAAAATTCCCCACCGATCCTTTCATCTCCAAGGCAGTGTTCGATCGCTCTGTCGACCGTCAACACGGCTACCCCGTCCCCTACCGCTGCTTCTACTCACGCAACATCGATAACCTGTTCATGGCCGGTCGATGCGTCAGCGTCACACACGAGGCGCTCGGAACCGTCCGCGTCATGAAAACCGGCGGCATGATCGGCGAAGTCGTCGGCAAAGCCGCATCACTCTGCGTCAAACACCAAGCCACTCCACGCGGCATCTACGAACGCTATCTCCCTGATCTGCTTGGCCTTCTCAAACAGCCTGCAGCCGCCCGACGCAACACCGTCTCCGAGGAACCCTCGTTGCCCGCCGGTTGGAAACCCGTCCCGCCAATGCAAGAGCAAGCACACAGCTCCGACGGGATCAAACTCGCAACCCTCGCCGGCATCGTCCTCGACAACACCAGCGCAACCTTCACCGGCACCTGGGGACAAGGCGCCACCCACGAACTCCTTCCCTTCGTCGGCAACAACTACGCATACGCCCCCGGAAAGGACGGCAAACACACCGCCACCTACACCTTCACGGTTCCCAAGGAAGGCAAATACGAGGTGCGGATGAGTTTCAGCCCCCACGAGAACCGCTCCCCGAACACCACCGTCACCGTGAATCATTCCGAAGGCAAATCCGAGTTCATCGTCAACCAACGCACGAAACCCGCACTGCCGAACAACTTCCACTCGCTCGGCATCTTCACCTTCGCCCCGAACAAGCCCGCCTCCGTGGTCATCGGTGGCAAACCCGCCTCCGGCAACATCCACGCCGACGCCGTCCAACTCCTCCCTCAATGAGCGGATATCCCCGCTCCCGCCGCGCCTCTGCATCCCTCGGGTGCACTGGCGCGAGCTAGCGGCCCCAGCGACTTCCCGTGCATCCACGCGTCCCCCAGAAGCTGCTGCAGGCCTTCCGGATCTTGGTCCTCGTCACCATTGCGTGGATCATGCACCAGCACCACGAAAGGGTGGAACGTGATGCCGACGCACCAATCACCGTGGAAGAGGTTCGCGCCGTCCTCCCCGACGCAGCCTCGCTCCAACCGGATCCGTCCGACACAAACGGGTTCAACATCCTCGACCCCTCAAACAAGAAGATCGGACTGGCGATCAGAACCCTCCCGGAAGCCGCTCGCATCGTGGGATATCGAGGATGGACAGACACTCTCATCGTGCTCGACCCCGCCCTGAAGATTGTCGCCGTGAAAATCCGGGACAGTCAGGACACCCGCGAACATGTCGGCGACATACGCGACGACCGCGCGTTCCTGCGATCGTGGAAAGGGCGAAGCTGGAACGAGCTGCTCGGCCTCGACCCCAAGGACACGGGCATCGATGGGGTCAGTGGAGCTTCGATGACCAGTGAGGCAATCGTCGAAGGCATCCTGCGCCGAATCCAGAGCACGCGCGCAGCCAACGAAGCCCGAACCGCAAAACGCACGCTGCGCTGGCGCCTTGCGGACACTGTCCTCGCCGTCGTGACCGGCGCTGCCATCTGGCTCTCGATCAAAGGATCCCACAGGAAGCCGTGGTTGAGACGCTGCTTCCAGATCATCGTCGTCGTGTACGTGGGATTCCTCGGAGGGCACCTGATCTCGCTCTCCGTGCTCACCGGATGGATCCATGCCGGGATCCCTTGGTCCACCGGCCCTGGTCTCGTGCTGCTCGTTGCCGCGGCACTGACCCTTCCCATCGTCTCCGGCAAACCCCTGTACTGTCAGCATCTATGCCCCCATGGCGTTCTCCAAGAGTGGGTTCACCTCGCCGCCAAAGGCAGGTGGCGCATCAACCTCCCGCCTCGCGCCGCACGATGGCTGCGCCTCATCGCGCCTCTGCTCATCGCCATCGGCACAGGATGGGTCATCCTCCATGCACCCTTCGAGATCGCTCATATCGAACCTTTCGATGCGTACATGATCCGCACTGCTGGAATCGCAACCCTCTCCATCGCTGTCATCAGCATCCTCTCCAGCGCCCTCGTCCCCATGGGCTTCTGCCGGTACGCCTGCCCCACAGGAGCCCTCCTGAACTTTGTCAGATCCCGAGGAAGTGAGGACCGATTCTCCGTGCGTGATGCGTCCGCTCTCACCATGGTGCTCCTCGCCTTCACCTTGACCCATTTCCACAAATCCATCCACGACTGGATCTTATCCGACCTATGAACCATCTTTGCCGAGACTCCAAACAATCACTGCTCCGCTGGTTCCTCCGCCTCGCGTGTGTCCAGATCATCAGTCTCATTCTCCACGCCAACGATCATCGACCCATCAAGATCGCTGAGCCTCTCAGTGGGCATATCCATCCTTCCATCTGCATGTCAAAGGCAGGAACCCTCATCGTGACCTTCGGAAGGGTCAATCACCGCGACCTCCGCATCCTCAGATCCCACGATGCAGGAAAGACCTGGTCCCATCCGGAACCCTTCCAGCACACCACCACCACCACCCATTACCCCGGCTCACTCACCGCGCTCAGCGACGGCAGGATCGTCCACTGCTGGAACCGCTGGGAAGGCGATTCCGACGAGAAAGAGCCGCGCCGCGTCTTGTTCTCAACTTCCTCAGACGAAGGTGTCACCTGGACCGCACCTCAAAGCCTCCCCTACAGCCCTGAAAGACGAAGCGTCATCCGCCACCCTCTCGTCGAAATCACCCCCTCCCGCTGGCTGTGTCCGCTCGATGACGCAACCCTCGACTTCGATGCCACCTCCCTGAAGGCCGCTCCCTGGGGCGATGGACGCAACCACGGTCTCGTCCCCATTGTCCGAACCCCGAAAGGTACCCACATCAGCGGAGCTGGCCTTCGATCCACCGACTCTGGCACCACTTGGCTACCCATCGAAGGATTCCCAGACATCAAATCCCAAGGCTGGCGCCACGAACTCGTTTGCTTGTCAGACGGCCTCCTTCTCGCATCTGAGATCACCGGCCCCGGCTTCGGAGGGGAAAAGATAGCCTACCGCGTCTCCGCGGACGATGGCCTCACTTGGAGCCGGCGATTCGTCTATCACGACCCTGGACGTGCCATCGGCGGACGCGCCTGCCCCCGCACCGTGGAGATTGATAAAACCACCATCGGCGTCGTCTTCTACGACACAGCCACCGAGGGAGGCCCATCGCTCCTGTTCCTGACCATCCCCGTCGCAGACCTCACGCGTTGACCGCCAATCATTTCCCGACACAGAAGAGGTGCTTCTCGCCCCGCAACAAGAGACGCCCTCCAACGGGCACTGGCGCCGCAATGATCTGCTCGCCCATGTCATTCTCGGACAACAGCTCAAACTTGCCGCGGATCGATGCCACAAAGATCACGCCGTCCTCACGCGGGAAATAGAGATTCCCCCCTGCAATCGTCGGGGACGAGTAGTATGCAGACTTGGATTTCGGGAACGCGCCGCTCCACACGGTCTCCCCGGTGCGCGGCTCGACACACTCCACTTCCCCGCGATCGCGTCCCAAATAGACCTTGCCGCCTGATGCCGCCGGCGTCGGAACAAAGGTTCCCGTATCCGTCCTGACCCACGCGCGATGCGTCGCGGTGACATCCCCTTTCCCGCCAAGACGCACGCCATGCAAACGGGCACCGCGACCGTAAGGAACCACCGCCGTATCTCCCACCACCACAGGGGTTCCCACCACAACCCAGTTCGGTTTCTTCTCCGGGTTGAACTCGCCAACACTCCAGATCTCGGCGCCGTCCTTCGCATCGTGCGCCGTCAAATGTTCGCCGCCCCAGACCAAGAGCGCCTCACGGCCACCCTCCTCGATCACCAACGGCGTGGCATAGCTATGATCGTTCTCCACAGGGGTCTGATAGTTCCGCGCAACCTTCCAACTCAACTCGCCCGTGACCTTGTCGAACGCCGCAAGCCACGACTCCCCACGATGCATCATCGCCACCACAACATCCTTCCTCGTGAGCACCGGAGAACATCCGTAGTCCCAGTACAAAGTGTCTTTCCCGTACCGCTCCACCAAGTTGGTCTTCCACCGCACGCGCCCGTCCAACTCCAGAGCAGCCAGATTGCCGCTTTTGAACTGCACAAAAATCGCCGACCCATCCGTTGCCGGCGACGGATTTGAACCCGACCCATTCCGATGTTTGCCCGGCGTCTGCACCCCCAACTCCCGCCGCCATAACTCGCGCCCCTCCCAATCAAACGCCATCGCCGCATCTTGATCCCCAGCCGCAGTCGTCAGATAGATGCGCTGATCCCACACGATCGGCGTCGAACACCCTTTCCCAGGCAACTCCACCTTCCAACGAAGATTCTCCGTGCCACTCCATCGCACCGGATACTCCCCGATGTCCGTACTCCCCTGATCGTTCACCCCGCGCCAACGCGGCCAGTTCGCTCCCACCGGCTCCCAAGCAACACACAAGCCCGCAACCATCGCAGTGACCCGAAGAAAAGCTGAAGTCTTCATCCGCAAAACCTTGCCCGAAAGCCTTCAGGAAAACAAATTCCGCGTTCCAATCACCCCATGCTCTGGACCATCCATCGCCACTTCAAAGGCAACCTTTACCTCGAGATCGGAACCGCCCTGCATTCCGAAACCAAAGAACCTCTCGTCATCTACCGCTGCCTCTACGACAACGATCTCGCCTCCACCTGGGTGCGCCCAGCTCCCTCCTTCGAAGGATTTACCCCCGATGGAAAACGACGTTTCGAACCGGTCGCAACCCTCCAAGCCCATCACCCCCACTCGGTATCCTCTCTCGATAGCGAACTTCGCCCCCCGCACCTCCCAACCCAAGCCTCCACCTTCACCCTCAATCTCCCTCAGACCGGTCCGGTTTCCGCACTCTCCGCTGTCAGCGACCCCCCCTCTCAATCGCGGATCATCGCCCTGCGAACACTCCCCTCCTTTCGCCAGAAAGGACACGCAACCACCCTTCTCCGCGCATTCATGGGCGTGACACTCCAGCTCTCAGGCAAAGCATCCACCCGTTTCCTCATGCGAGCCCCCTCCGCATCGAGCCTCCTCTCGCGATGCGGCTTCGGAGCGCCTTCCCAAGACGGAGACCGATCCTGTGAACGCAATCCCTCGATCGCGTGAACTCCCGGAATGCAACCAACCTCCGCTGCCTAAAAAATCTCAGGGTTGCCTCGCTATCGATCTGTCCCGCGTCATCAACGACACCACGACCAAGACCAAGAAACCGATCGGCACACTCACAATCGCCGGTTGGCTGAACGGAACGATCGCCGTCGAGGGATCCCATCCGTACACCTCTTTGTACGCTTGCGCGCTCAACAAGATCCATCCCAAGGAAACGACCATCCCCGTGATGATCGCCGCGGTGATCCCCTGTTTCGTTGTCCCTCGCCAGAACAACAGCATCGCAAGAGACGGCAAGTTCGCCGAAGCCGCGATATTGAACGCCCATCCAACGAGGAAGTTCACGTTCATCTTCTCAAAAGCGATCCCCAAAAGGATCGCGATCACGCCCACCACCACCGCCGAGAGCTTCGCCACCCGAACTTGACGCTCATCCCCAAGGTCCAGCTTCAACACGTTGGTCACAAGGTCATGCGCCACCGCCCCCGAAGCCGCCATGATCAAACCGCTGACCGTTCCCAACACCGTCGTGAACGCCACCGCTGAAATCACCGCGAACAACAACTCATTGAAACTCTTCGCCAACAACGGCGCCGACATGTTGCTGTTCGTCGGATCCAAAGTCCCCCCCGTCATCGCCCCCAACCCCAGATACAAGGTCAGCACATAGAAAAAACCGATCGCACCAATCCCCATGATGGTGCTCTTCCGCGCACTCACCTGATCCTTCACCGTGTAGTACCGGATCAGGATGTGCGGCAACGAAGCCGTTCCCAAGAACAGCGCCAACATCAATGACAAGAAATCAACCTTCGCCATCACGCTGTCCCCCCGCAACCCCTTGAAAGTCGGTGACCCACCCGCAGTGAGAATGTCAGACCCCTTGGTCGGCACCTGATAATAGACCGTCACACCCTCGATCACCTCACTCTTCCAAAGCACCAACTCGCTCCGCTGAAAGATCCGGAAAAACTCCAGCGGCCCCAAGGGACCCGTCTCACCCTGACCATCCGGCAGTTTTGAAACCGTCCCGATCGGGTGCAAATCATTCTCTTTAGACGCCGGTCGCCCATTCTTCAGCACACTCCCATCCGCCCCTTTCGCCACAGTTTGCGTTTCCGAAAGAAGATCGTTCCCCGCAGCGTCCTTCCCCGCCCTGCGCCACACCTGCTCCACCCCAACCGATTTGCGAACCCGGACAAAAGGCTTGTCCTTCCACGCGCCCTCCTCAGGCAAAACAGTGACACCCTCCCCACGCAGCACCTCCTCCGCTGGTTTCACCGCAAACCTGTGCACCGCATCGCTCCCCGGCGTCGTATCAAAGCCGCGTTTCAGGATCATCACGGTCATGACCGTGCACAGCGCAACCAACAATCCCCCTTTGATGAACTGCACCCACGTCGTGCTCACCATCCCCGCCGTGGCCACGATCACGATCACCACACTGCCAACCGCAGTCACCCCCATCCAATGTTCCCAACCAAGCAGCGGCTTGATCAATGCCCCCGCACCCACCATCTGCGGGATGAGGTAGAAGACCGATACCACAAGCGTGCTGATCGCTGCCGCCAACTTGATCCCCCGCGAATTGAAACGGTTGTCCAAGGCGTCCGCAAAGGTGTACCGCCCCAATCGCTTCATCGGCTCCGCAATCACGAACAACGCCACAATCCACCCCGCAAGGTAGCCGATCGAATACAGGAATCCGTCGTACCCGTAGAACGCGATCATGCCGCAAATCCCGAGGAACGATGCCGCAGAAAGATAGTCTCCCGCAAAAGCGATCCCGTTCACCCACCACGGCACCCCCCCTCCCGCTGCAAAGAATCCCTTCGCGGATTTTGCCTTGGCTCCCATGTACAAAGAGATCCCCACCACGATCCCCACAAACACGAGGAAGATCACCAACGCCATGAATGAAGAAGTGTATTGCATGGCCGCTTACTTCCCGTTGCCTCCCGAGACCTCGCGACGCGCAAGGACCAAATACACGGCAGCCAAAATCATCGCTGCCGCGATCAAACCGAACCCGTACAGGATCGCCAAGTTGATCCCCCCAAACGGTTGCCACCGCATCACCTCAGGAGCGAACGTCGAAAGCCCCATGAACCCCCCGTAAAGAAGGCAATAGATCGCGAACAGGATCAGTCCAAGCCGCGTGTTGTGCGCAACGATCTCCGGATGCTCGTCCTCACGGATGTTCTCATGATCATGCATAAAACAGATAGGGGTTGGGATGTGAAACGGTCTGCCCCCCCCATGCACCAGTCCCCATCGGACAGGATCCGACGGCACGGAAAAGAGGGGGGAATCTCTGTGAACCTGACCCGAAAACCGTGGGTTCCCCCCTCCCCCCTGTCAAAGCCGTTTTCCCGATGCAGAGAGCTCAATGCCCCCTCCACCTCGATGCCCTCGACCTCCAAGAAGGCACCGCCCTTGGAATGGCTATTCGCGGCTCACCCCATCCGCCGTCCGCAAGACGCCCGCCACAAACGCCGCATGGGCCGCCACCCGAAGCGCAAACTCGCGCTCCGAGGGAGTCTCAAACGTCAACGCGAACGGACACCCGAGATCCCATAGGGCCAGAGCCTCCGGCCTGCCCACCACGTCCGATCCGTCCTCGCGGCGGCGAATCAGACCGTCCCGCGCCGGACGTCCTTCAATCAATCTCCTCCGGTCAACCGGAAGAATCTCCCCAGCCCTCTGAAGCGCCGCTCGCGCGAAAACGCGCCCTCCATCGCTTCGCTCATACACATAACACCCCTCCGCATCGTAATCCTCATGCAGACACACGGCGACCGACGGAACCCGACCAATAAGAGCCCTCCGCCACGAACCGATCAACGGATCCCGCTTCACATGGAATCTTCGGTTCAAATCCCTTCCTCGAAAGTCCAAGCGCACATTCCTCCGAAATCCCCACGGATTGAGGCACGGAAAAATCAGGAACCGATGATCCCCCCTTCGCCATGCATGGGATTTTGCCCACTCCAACAATCCCCACACCGCAGCCGGCTCATCTCCATGGACCCCCGCCGAAAGATACACGCTCCGCCCAGAACCGCCCCCGCTCAACGCGTACACCCGCTCCCCTCCCGCCTCGCCCAACGAAAAAATCTCCAACCCCGCTTGTTGAGCCACAGAACGCCATTGGGAGATCAACACCTCCGGATCCCGAGATTGAGAAAGTCTGATCATCGCAAGAATGCCTTCAAAAATGATGCCGAAGAAGGGACCTCTCTGCTAAGCGGAAAGCGCACACCCCCTTCTTATCTCGACCACTTCACGCCGATGGCCTCCCCCGTACCCTCGCCCGGAATGCTCGCGCTTCCCCTCACCCTCAGCCTGTTGACCCTATCGTGTGCAGCGCGCCACGAGGCACCAGCTCCTTCCGACCCACCCAAACAAACCGGCGCGGCCAACCATGAACCAGCCCCCCCAATAGCCGCCCCCAAGCCCCCCTACACCATCCCCTTCCATCAGGAGTTCGAGGTGAACCGCTCCGCTGATCATCGCTACCGGATCTACGCAACTCGTCTGGACCGATACGAAGACGAAGGAAACCAAGGAACCGATGTCGGCTCTCATCACGCGTATTTCCGGATCCGGATCGAAGACGCCGCGACGAAATCCGCCGTCCCCTTTCCCCAAAACGTCTTCCTCTACTACGGAGCACTCCGCCCAGAGTCGATCCACCAAGCGTTCGTCTGGCATCCAAAACGCCCCCTGTTGATGTACTCGTCGGAAAGCGCTCGGCACTGGACCGCCTACCAGGTCTGGGATTTCGCCTCAGGAATCGCCACGCCAGTTCCCGCTCCCGATTGCAGCCCCTCATTGAACCCCCCAACCCAAGAAGAGTCCAAGATCCACTTCAGCTCGATCGGTTTGGCTTACGCGGAAAAAGCCGCTCAACCCGTGCACATCGGCACAAACCCACCAGACCCGCTCCCCGACGACAGCGCTCTGATCGGCAGCATGCACTCCTACGGCAGATTCCAACGTTGGTCAGGGGACGACATCCTCTTCGAAGTCGAGTTGGACGTCGGCAAGACTAACGCGACGCTCGAAGCCGTCGGCGGCATCCGCGACGTCAACGGAAAGATCTGTCGCGTTGCGGTGGAAGGTCGCCTGCGATTCACCCCAAGCACCAACGACAAACCTGCGCGAGTGACCATCTCCGAGGTCCGCTTTCGCCCCGAAAAAGGGCGATAAGGAGGGTCCGCACGTCCTCGCGATGCAGCCGAGAAGGCGATCGCGCCGCCCCCCCAACTCCGTCCAGAGCCTCAGATCACCTCAATCACCACGGCCGTCGTGTTGTCTTTTCCATCCAACTCAACCGAAGCCTCCACCAACGCCCGCGCCGGATTCCCGCTCGGCCCAGCCGACCTCATCAAGTCGGCAACATGGTGATCATACAAGCCTTCGGTCAATCCATCCGACCAGAGCAGGAATCGATCCCCCGACTCCGTCCCAACCGCACCAAGTTGAGGATCCACGAACTGGTTCCCGCCGCCCAAAGCCTTCTGTAAGACATTCCTCCGCGGGTGCGTCCGCGCCTCCCGCTCATTGATCTTTCCCTCGCGGAATAGCCACCCGACGTAGGTGTCATCGTGACTGATCTGCCGGATGTCGCCCCCAGCCCCCGGCAAATAATAGATGCGACTGTCGCCCACATGCGCGAAATGCATCCACCCCGGAGAGAACCAACACAGGCTCAGTGTCGTTTCCATCCCCGCACACTCCTCATAACACCCCCCCATGTACACCAGGGCCTTATGGATTTTCGTGAAAAGCTCGTTCAGCAGGTCCGGATTGCCAGCCTCCAACCCCGCCGCTCGCTGCGCAAAACTGCGCGGCAACAGTCTCGTGATCTGCTCCACCGCCACCCGACTCGCAAACTCACCCGCCTTCGCCCCACCCATCCCGTCGCACACCGCAAACGCTCGATCCACCTCCAAAAGCCCTCCCTCCCCCAACCGTCCAAGCATCTGGACCTCCCGAGCATCGAACTGAATCGCCAAATACGAATCCTCGTTGTTCCGACGAACCCTCCCGACATCCGTCCAACCAAACCAACGCAACCCGCCCTCCAATCCACCCCCGCGCG
>CAZAZT010000084.1:0-6323 GCA_964489645.1 uncultured Chthoniobacteraceae bacterium
GAGGGTTTTTTCTTGTTGTGTGCCAAAGGCCTTCTCCTACGGATTTTTTGGGGACCGCGGGGGGGACGTTCGTTTAAGGAGGAGAACGAGCGGTAGCGCTGGATGAGCGTTTGTAGGTCGTGGGGGGAGGGGGGTGAGGATTGGGGGGTGGGGGAGAAGCACTGGGTTTCCAATCGGCGGATATCGACGGCGAGGGTTTCTTGCAGGGCTTCGGGAACATTCCCGGAGCGGACGCAGCGGTTGAGGAATCGGAGGGTGGAGATGGCGGTGATCTCGTTGGGTACCCCTGGTTCGGCGTTGGGGCGAGGTGAGGATCGGAGTTTTCGGCGGATGACGAGTGCGCTGGCGGTTGCGACGGCCACGAATGCGGCGAGGGCGGCGAGGGCCCATGGGGACGAGCCTGTGAGGGGAATCCCAGATTTTGTGACGGTTTCGGGGTGGGGGATCAGGTCTGCATCGCGGTAGCTTCGGTATTCCACTTTGCCGGAAATTCCGTCACGCAGGGCAGGGGGGTAGATGCGACGTGGGAGGGAGGTCGCTTCTGGGGTGAGGACGATTTGCCATGAGCGGCTGCTTTGAGCCCACGCGTGTTCCTCGTCGGTTTTGAACTCATCGAGGTTGTTGCCGTTATCGGTGAGATGCGTTTCGAAGCCTTTGAAGTTCTGACGGAAGATCGCGTTGAAATCGGGCAGGAGACCTTTGGCGCGGGCATCGATCTCGATCTGGATGCGTCGTTTGGTGTTCCATTCTCGTTCATCGACGACGACGGTGATACCGAGGTCTTCGGTGGGGCGGATGGGGGAGGAGGGGTCGATCTGAAGCGGTTCCGCTTGGGAGGTGACGGGGAGGATGACTTGTTGCGAGGCTTCCGCGAATTCCAGATCGATCTGGATGGGGGGGATCACATCCACTGCGGCATTTTTCGGTTTGAGGACGAGGTAGGCGAGCGGCGTGCTGCTCCAACCGTCGGCGTGTCCGCGCTGTGGGGTAACGGTTTCGGAGTGGAAGGTGTGGGCGAGGATTTCGAAGGTGTTCTGGAGGGCGGCGCGGACGTTTTTGAGGAGATCGTCGCGATAGTTCGGGGGCTTTTGTCCGCCGGGCATCATGTTGAAGAAGGGGTTGTTGTTGGCGGCGGTTCCTGGGTTGAGAAGATATTTTGTGAAGTGACCTGATTCTCGGCCCAAAGCGTGGGTGTACTCGATGGACAGCATGACACCGAAGGGGCTTTCTGGGTGGATCCGGGATTGGCCGTCGATTTTGAGGACGAGCCGGGATTCGGCGGTGAGTTGGCGATAGGTTTCGAGGATACGGCGGATGTTTGCGGCTTCTTGGCAGGTTGGACCGACGATTTGATCGATGGCTGCGAGGATTTTTTGCCGCATGGCGGGTTGGATGTTCGGGAGGGAGGATTCTGCGAGTTTGACGAGCAAGCCTTGGTGTTTTTTGGCTGCTTCGGGAGGGAGCGCGTTGAGGGTATTGGACAGCGTTTCGTAGGCGGGTTCAGGGCGTCCTTCGGACCAGCGGATTCGGGTGAGATCGGTTGCGCCGAGCATTGCGCTGATCCATGGGAGGTAGGGGTCGATGTTCCACTGGGCTTCGGGGAGGGAGGGGACGGAGGCGTTGTAGGCCTCGGCGGAGCGCTGGAACAGGGTGAGGGCTTCTTTTCGGGCGGCGAGGTAGGTGTCGAGGGGGCCTTTCTCTTGGAACTCGAATTCTGCGGCATCGAAGAGGGTGAGTGCGCAGGTGCGCAGGCTTTTCCAGTCGCCCTCATGTTTTGCGAGGGATTTGCGGACGAGTTCGGAGGCGATTGCGTAACCGCGGCGGACTTGTTGTTTGATCTCGGTGCGTGTGCGTTTGGTGCCTTGTTGTTGTTGGGTGGCGGGATCGTCCCAGATGGATGCGAGGTTTTTGCGCATGACGGCTGCGAGTTCGGCGACGATGTCTGGGGTGAGGGCATCGGTTTTTCCGAAGATGGCCTCGATATCGGTTGCGAGGAAGACCTCGGAGGGGCTGTGAAGTGCGGCGAACGCTTTGACTTGGAGTTGTGGTTTCAGGGAGTTTTCGGAGAGCGTTTTCAGGGTGGGTAGAAGCTCTGCGAGTTCCTTGAGATTTTGGATCTGCCTCGCGCGGGTGGTGGGGAGAGCGGAGGGTTTCGGGATGAAGAACCCGTTCATCCGCATCTGTTTGACTTCCTCGGATTCCTCGGGTTGTGAGCGTTGACGGATCCAGCCTTCGAGGTAGCGGGTGGCGAGACTGGACCGGAGTTCGGGATGTGTTTGGAGGAACTCTTTGAGGTCATTCAGTGTGGTGGCGTCGGGGTCACCGAGTTTGAGGAGGAGTTGGATTTGTTGGACGCGTTGGGCGAGGGCGGAGTTGACGGTGTGGAGGACGGCATTTTTTGGAGCTAGCGCGTGGAGGGTTGCGCGGGGGATGGCGATGAAGCGGGAGCCTTGCAGGGAGGGGTCGACGAATCCGTACATCCGTCCGATACGTCTTCTGCCATCTTCGTCCTCTTTGTGGTCTGGGAGGTAGCGGAGGGCGCTTTCTGCTTCATCGATCCAGAGGAGGGCGAGGGCGGATGCTTGTTGGGGGAGGGAGATTTTCGTTCCTTCGAAGGCATTGAGGAAACGGGAGATGGAGGTGATGGATGCGGTGCGGGTGATCTCTTCGAGGCTTTTGAGGGCGACATTTCCGCGTTGGAGGAGATGTGCAGCGTAGGCGTTGAGGAGGGCGGGTTGGGGGAGGATCTCGTTTTGGATGAACAGGGTTGCTTGTTCAGCGCGCATGGCGTTGAGGAGAGCTGGCAGCCGTTCTGCGAGGAGATTGCGGGTGGGTTGATCGGTTTCAGCGATGCGTTTGGAGAGGGCGGTGCAGGTGAGAGCGGCCTTTTCGTGGGATCCTTCTGGAGCGCCGGATGCGAGGAGTTCTGCGTGATACTGGATGAGGGAGAGGAGTTGCGGGACGGAGACCTTTGGATCGTTGGGATCGTTTTCTGTGGGGAGGAAGGCTTTTGCGTGTTTGGGTTCGCCGAGGGTTGAGAGGATGGTTGCGGCATGGGCTCTTGCGGTGGGGTCTTTGCCGCCGAGGGAACCGAGACCGGCTTCGAGTTGGGCGGCGAGTTGGGAGCGATTGGCGGCGTTGAGTGCGACCTTGCCGATGGTTGCGAGGTGGGTGAGATCGGTGGAGGAGGGTGGGGCGGGGGCGGCGGCGAGGAGTTGCGAGAAATCGGAGGAGACGAGGAGGTGGGGACGGTTCTGGTCTTGGCGTTCGGGAGGGGCCTCGCCGTAGTAGTTGGGCACTGCGGCGGGATTGAATGTTGGGACATTGCTGGATTGGGCGATCTTTTCGAGGAGCGCGGAGTATGCGTCGGATGCCTGTTTGGGGTCTGGGATGCTTTTCAGTGCCAGCGAAAGTTCTGGCCAGTTGGCGGTGAGTGCTGCGGAGAGGATGGAGCGGGTGCGGTTGGCATCGTCCGAGGTGTCGGTTTCTGCGCGTAGTTCTTGGAGGACGATGGCTGGGGTGAGGAAGTTCTTTTGGCGGATGACGGTTCCTGGGGGTGGCGCCGTGGGTTTGGCGGGTTGCGCTGCGGTTGCGGCTTGGGGCTCTGAGGTTGGTGGGGGTTGCGGGCTTGGTTCAATGGGTTCGCCGGATGCGAGGCTGTGGGTGGGGAGGAGCGGAGCCAAGGTCAGCGCGAGTGCGAGACGGGCGATGCGGCGGAAGAGGGAGTGGCGGGAGACGGGAGAGGGATGCATCGGGAGCGTGGGTTGGATGGGACGATGGGTGGATGGAGGCGATCAGGAGCCGGATTCCAGCTTGTACTTTTCGCGGGTGCCGCTGCCGTTTTTCTGGTCCTGCTGTTCTCCGGTTTTATTCCCTTTGCAGCGGTCGCATTTCTTTTTGAGAACGGATTTTTTGCAGGCTCCTTGGCAGGGGGAGGGAATCTTGCGGCCTTGGAGTTCGTAGACGGTTTCGCGTTCGACGCGGTGGACTTGCTCGAGGTTCAAGAGGTAGGGCGAGGACGATGCGGCTGGGTTTGATTTGGCTTCGTCGGTGGAGAGGAGTCTGAGTTGTTGGCGCGCGAGTTCGAGTTCGTCGATCCAGAGTTCGCGGGGAGCATTCTCGAGTTTGAGCGCGTAGCCGGCGTAGTAGCGGGCTTGGGCGGCGGTGGCGCGGATTTCGTCCATCCGCATTTTGGGGAGCGCGCGTGCGGTTTCGGAACTGTTCAGGAGGGGGGTGAGGAGGTCGATGGCTTCGTAGAGGTCTCCTTCTTCGATGAGGGTTTTTGCTTTCCCGGAGGCGGCTTGGGCGAGGAGATCCAGACGGGATTCTGGGGCGGTTGACAGGGCTGCGGTGAAAGCGGTTGCGGCTTCCTGCCACTTTTCTTCAGCGAGTGCGGAGTGTCCGTTCTGGAGCAGGGTGGTGGCGCGGTCGGCTGCGAGCAGGATCCGTCCTTTGGTGTAGTGGAAGATGACGAGGATGGCAGGGATGGTGAACCAGATCACTTTGAGCCAATGCTTTACGCGGGCGGGTTGGCTGGTTTGATCGGGATTGGCGATCGGAGTCATTGGAGGTTCGGATGGAGTGTCCATGGTGTGTGGGAGGGTTTTGGTTGGCGTCGGGCTCCGAAACGGGAGAGGGCGAGGGGGATGAGGGCGAGGAGCACGGAGGCGAGGGCGGTGCCTATTTTTGCGAGAAGGATGAGTTGGTTCGGGGAGAGCGCTTTGGAGGGGGATGGAACGGTGAGGTGGGGGAGAACGTTCAGGGCGAGGGGTTTTTGGTTCGCATCTTGGTACGATGCGCGCAGTCGGCGTGCGAGCGAGGCGAGCGAAGCGTTGTCTTGGCGTGAGTTGTGGTCATCGATGAAGGTGCCGCCGGAGGTGCGTCCGACGCCGACGAAGAGGACTTCGTCGAACGCGTTTGGCAATGGGTTGAGACCGGTTTTTGCGACGGCGTCGCCATCGGAGAGGACGAGCAGCGAGGTGGAGCGGTATGGCAGGTTGGGGAAGAGTTTTGGCAGTTCGTTCAAACTTTTCAGGAGGTCGGTTTTGCCGGGTCGGAAGAGGATGTGGAGTGGCAGTTCGGAGGCCATGTGACGGATGACATTCCGGTCTGTGGTGGATTGGACGAGGGGTTTTGTGTGGGTGTAGAACGCGGCGAGCGAGATTTTCACATGATCACCGGGGCATCGGTTGAGGAGATCTGTGAGGAGTTTTGAGGCG
Organism: uncultured Chthoniobacteraceae bacterium; assembly: GCA_964489645.1. Classification (GTDB taxonomy): domain Bacteria; phylum Verrucomicrobiota; class Verrucomicrobiia; order Chthoniobacterales; family Chthoniobacteraceae; genus JBEEPE01. Next base: position 5,220 of record CAZAZT010000084.1, read on the forward strand.
CGTTCGGCGCGGGATTCGGTGGTCGCATCACCGGCGTCACGGATGAGCATGCTGGGTGAGACGTCGAGGAGGACGATCAGGTTGCGTTCTCTGGGGGGAGATTTTTCGGGGGCAGCGGTTGGTTGGGTGAGCCAGAGGGTGTGGAGAGAGGCTGCGAGGAGGGCGAGGGCGAGGGGGCGGATCCATTGCAGGCTCCGCGTCCATGAAGCGGGTGCGAGATGGTTGGCGATGAGGAGCGCGGTGACGGCTCGGGTGCGGCGTGCGTGGAGGAGTTCGCCGAACCCGGTGAGGGCGGCGACCGACAGGGCGACGAGAAGCGGTTGCGTGAGGTGTGGGTCGTTCACCATGGAGTGAATCGGATTCCGAGCTGGCACAGGGCGGAGAGGGTGAGGGTGGCGAGTCCGGCGAGGGCGATGGGCGCGTACCAGTCCACCCATTCGTTCAGGACATTTCTGAATTTTGCGGACTGCATGCGGTCGATCTGTTGGAACACGCTGGCGAGTGCGGAGGGATCGTCGGCGCGGAAGACTTGGCCGCCGGTTCGTGCGGTGATCTCGTACATACTGGGTTGGGCGTCTGTTCCGATGAGGATGGTGAAGACGCGGATTTTCTCGTGGGCAAGGCGTTCAGCGGCTTCGCGTTCGCGGGTTCCGTCGAAGTCGCCGGAGAGACCGTCGGTGAGGAGGATGAGGATACGGTCGCCTTCGGGGAGGGATTGAAAGCGGCTGACGCTTGCTTCGAGAGCGGCGGCGATCATGGTGCCGGCGAACCCCTCCGGGAGATTGCGTGGGCGGAGGAGTTCGAGGGCATTTTTCATTGCGGAGAGGTCTTGCGTGGGGGGGAACCAGTGCAGTTGATCGATCCCGAAGATGGAGAGGCCGAAAGCGTCGCCTTTTCGGTGATCGCAGAAGTTGGATACGGCTTGCATGGCGCCGTCGAACCGGGTTTTTGCGCCGGGGAGTGGGGATTCCATGGATCCTGAGACATCGACGAGGAAGAGGATGTTGTTGAGGATGCGTTGGTTATTTGGGGGGGTAGTCTTTCTTGGGCCGGCGAGAAGGAGTACGGCGACCAGCTCAAGCCGTTCGAGGACGTGGCGGGGGC
>CAZAZT010000084.1:6333-13415 GCA_964489645.1 uncultured Chthoniobacteraceae bacterium
GATCGATGGGGAGGGCGATCCGGAGCGGGGCGCGTCGAAAGTGCCAGACGGCCCAGAGGATGGGCACGGTGAGGAGGAGGAGCAGTTCGGGGTGATGGAAGCTCATGATTTGGCCTCGGTCTGGCATTCGTCTGGCGCGTCGATTTGTGCGTAAGGCTCGAGGACGGCGTTGATCTCCTCTTCGGGGATGACGGGTTCGGGGCGATGGATCCACGCGTCCATGGTCCGGAAGAGGTGACCGGCTTCGGGATGTTTGCGGATGGCCCGCATCTTTTCGATGGGGGTGAGCGTGGTGATCTCGAGGCGCGACGCCCAGTACTGGAGGAAGATGCGTTCGAGTCGGGCTTTTCCTGGGATGTCGAGATCGCCGGAGGCGGCGAGCAGGACGAGCGGGCGCAGGAGTTCGGCGAGGGTGGGGGGTGGGGGTGGAGCGGCAACGGGGGGAGGTGGGACGATTTTCGGAACGTGGAACAGTTTGGCTCCGCAGACGGCCCAGAGGAGCGCGAGAATGGCGATCCAAGCGGCATAGTGGGAGGGCGCGTTTGGGCCGGGGAAGGGCATGTCTTGGAGGGATGTCTGATCGGGGTCGGTCATCCGAGCGAGGATGGTGACGGGGTAGGGATGAGTGCTTCCAACGGGGGTGTCGTCTGGGGTGACGAGAAAGTCGGAGAGGTTGAGGCTACCGGGTTCGAGAGCGGTGAATGCGACGCGGTAGATGAATCGTCCATCGGAGAGGGGGCGGATGGAGATGATGCGGAGGATGAGTGGGGATTGGGGATCGACGCGTTTGGCTTGGAGGTTGCCTTTGGCGAGGACGATATCGGTTTCGCTTTCCACACCGATGCGGAGGGTTTCTTGGCGGACGGCGAGGATGGTTTTCGGGTCGTTGGTCTGGAGGGAGGGTGCGGCGAGCGGTGCGACGCCAGGGGCGGGGGTGGTTTGCGCGGGGGTGGTGACGAGGGGTGCAGTGAGGCAGGCTAGCAGCGCGAGGGTTGTGCGGAGAGCGGTACGGCTTGGCCGGGGCGCGTGCATGGGGTGCTGCGGGTTGTGGGTGAGGAGTGGGCCTTGCATCGGGGGATTATGCGTTGTGGAAGCGTCGGTGCGACCTGTCAGAGAGGAACCGCACGAGTTTCGGGAGGAAAGGTTCGTGGATGGGCAGGTGGAGTGAATCGATGGACGCTTGGGTGAGCGGGGTGAGGGATTGTGTTCTGAGGGGTTGAGCGGAGAGTCCGACGGTGAAGGATCGGCGGGTTTCTGCTTCGCTCATCCGGAGGATGGTACGCTGGGGTGTGGCGGTTTCTGTGGGGTCGGTGAGGTGGATGACGACAAGGTCGTGGCGTTGAGCGGCGTTACGGAGTGCGGGGACGGCGCCGGGGTCGTGAAGGTCGGAGAGCACGATGAGCACGCATTTTGAGGGGAGCGAGGGGAGGAGGGCAGCGATGCGCTCTGGGATGGCGGTTGCTTTCGAGGCTTCTGCGGATCGGATTTGGGTCAAGGTGTTGAGGATTTCGGCTCTTGAGGTGGATGGGGGGCGATGGAAACCGTTTGAGCCCAATCCTGCGAAGCCGACGGGATTGACGCGATCGAGGGAGGCGAGGGCGAGGGCGCCGCCGATGAGGCAGGCGAGTTGGAATTTGGAGGTTCGGGGAACGGAGGAGATTCGCATCGAGAGCGAATCGTCGATGAGGAGAATCAACGGGACCTGGCGAGGCGCTTCGTATTCTTTGAGGAAGGGGCGTCCGGTTCGCGCTGAGACTCGCCAATCGATGTGTCGGACTGGGTCACCGGGGAGGTAGGGGCGGGACTGATCGAATTCGATACCGGAGCCACGGAACCGCGATGATTCCTGACCGAAGACCAATGCATCGGCGATGGCGCGGATGCGGAGGTTGAACGATTTGGGATCGAGATGGGATTGGTGCGAGGGTTCCATGGGTGGGGGAACGGGCTCGGGAGGTGGCGTTGATCGGGCTGTGCTGGGTGGGCGGGCGGATCAAGAGAGGTGGTCGAGGATTTGGTTGAGGGCGGCGGCGGGGGATTGGCCGTTTGCGACGGCTTCGTAGCGAAGGCGGATCCGGTGAAGAACGACATCATCGGCGAGGGCGAACAGGTCATCGGGCACGACGTAGTCGCGTCCGTGCAGAAAGGCGCGTGCACGGCTGGCTTGTACGAGTGAGAGTGCGGCGCGAGGGGAGCAAGCGAGTTCGATGTCGGGGTGCTTCCGAGAGGCTTCGACGACGGCGACGCAGTGTTTGATGAAGACGTCGCTGACGTGGACGGCTTGCACTTTTTCCATGGCTTGGAGGAGGTCCGCTGCGGTTGCGACGGGTTCGTTGCGGATGGCGTCGAACGCACTTTTTGGCACGGCGCCCGAGTCGGTTTTGCGGAGGCCGAGGGCGAGTTGTCTGCGGAGCACTTCTTCTTCTTGGTCTGGGGAGGGGTAGGAGAGGCGGTGACAGAGCATGAAGCGATCGAGTTGAGCTTCAGGGAGTTCGAAGGTTCCGGCTTGTTCGACGGGGTTCTGGGTGGCGATGACGAGGAAGGGAGTGGGCAGGTTGTGCGTGGATTTGCCGATGGTCACTTTGCGTTCTTGCATGGCCTCGAGGAGGGCGCTCTGCACCTTTGGGGCGGCGCGGTTGATTTCGTCGGCGAGCAGGATGTTGGTGAAGACGGGGCCGAGCTGTGTGGTGAATTCGCCGGAGCCTGGGAGCAGGACTTCGGAGCCGACGATATCGGAGGGCAGCATGTCGATGGTGAATTGGATGCGGCTGAAGCGCAGGTCGATGGCTTTGGCGAGGGCATTCACGAGCAGGGTTTTTGCGAGGCCCGGGACCCCGACGAGCAGGAGATGCCCTCCTGTGAGGAGGGCGATCAGAAGACGTTCAACGACGGTATCTTGGCCGACGACGACGGTTGCGATGCGTTGACGGATGGCATCGGCAAAGGGGAGAGACGTTGGGGTGGTCATAGGCCGGGCTGTGGGCTGGTGAGTGGGCTGGAGGGCGGAATCGTCTGGCGCGTTGGAAGAGATGTCGGGAATGGACGGTTCCTGTGTACGCTTTTGTCTGGATGAGTTGGGTGGGGTTCGGTTTGGGGTGGGGTTATTGCAGGGCTTTCACGAGATGATCGGCGATGGCTTTCATGCCCTTGTCGCCGGGGTGATTGCCGACGCCGATGTTCTGGAATTGGCGTTCTGCGTGACCGAGGTTTTTGGGATCTTTGCCGAGGTGGGCGATGTCGATGAAGCGGACGGAGGCGCGTTGACCTGCTTTGGCGAGCGCTGCGTCTTTTGCTGGGGCGGGCCAGAAACTGCCTCGGATGAGGAGGGTGCGTTCACTTCCTTTTTTGAGACCGTCGAGCAGTTTGAGGACGCTCAGGGTGATCTGTTCGGATTCTGTTTCGTCTTTTGGGGGTGCCATGTTCTCGCCGATTGCGAGGATGACGAGGTCGGGATTGAAAGCGGCGACGCCCTCGAGGATGGGGGTGATGTTGAATGAGGCGTGGGATTTCTCGAACGGAGCGATGTTCTTCACGTAGAGCTCGGGTTGGGTCCCTTGGATTGCTGCGATGGCTTTTTGGAACTGATGGGCGTAGTCGGCGGCTTCGGAACTTGCGGCCATCCCCCAGTTGTTGGTCCAGCCGATGTCGGGTTTTGGGCTGTGGAGGGTGATGCTGTTTCCAAGGATGGCGATGCGGCGGAAGTGGATTGGCTTGGGGGTGTCGGCAGTTGCTGATGGGGGGATCAGGCCGGGTCCGAGGATTCCGAAAAGGGTGGCGACCGTGAGGAAGTGTCTTCTGGAGAATGATTTCATGGGGGATTGGTGGGAGGGGGTCAGGGGAGTATCTTGAACGGCTTGAGCGCTTCCGTGATGGCGGTGGCGAGGATCGCGTAACCTTTTGGACTTAGGTGCAGAAGGTCTGGGGCGATCTCTTTGGAGAGGGTTTGGTCGGGCTCTAGCAGGGATTTGCCGGCGTTGAGGAAGATCACATCTTTCCCGTCGGCAAGGGTTGGGAGGAGATGGTTCACGGATTCGCAGCGTTGTCGGTAGGGGTCATCGGGGGTGGCGCCACGGGGGAGGATGCCGAGGAGGAGCACTTTTGCGGTGGGACAGGATTTTTTGAGATGCTCGAGGATTGCGCGTATTCCGTTGGTGATTTGCTCGGCGGATGCGTCGCTATGTCGGGCGTTGTTGGTGCCGATGAGGAGAACGATCGCTTTGGGGTTTGAGCCTTCGAGTTCGCCGTTCTGGATTCGCCAGAGGAGGTGTTGTGTGGAGTCGCCACCGAAACCGAAGTTGGCGGCACCGGCTGAGGCGAAGTGTTTGTTCCAGGCGTCTTTCCCTGTGGTTTCCCAACCTTGGGTGATGGAGTCGCCGAGGAAGGCCACGGGGATGTCTTTGCGTTTCGATTCTTCGACCTTTGCGGCATGTCTGGCGGGCCACCAGCCGAACTTTCCGGTCGAGGGACGGGGTTCGGGAACGGTTGGAAGGCTTGCGCCTTCGAGGACCCATTCCAGAGGGAAGCGGGCGAAGACGAGGCCGCCGGCGTCCCCTGCTTCGTAGAGCACTCCGACCTGGCCGTCGCGCAGGGTGGTCAGGCTGGAGTACATGGAGGGGCCGGGATCGAGGACGCGTCCTTGGCTCCACGATTTTCCTGAATCGGCGCTTGAGCGGACGGTGAGGGCGACGCGTTTTTGGGGGTGGGCGGGGTTGGAGAGGAGGAGTTCACCGTGGGGGTGTGCGATGAGGCTTGCCATGCAGGTGGGGTCGACGACGTCGAGCCAGGGTTCGCTCCATTTGCCGGTGAGAAGGGTGTCTTTCCAGTCCCACCGGGCCCATGCGCGGGTGCCGGACCGGGACTCGTTGCGCATGCTGAGGAGGAGGGAACCGTTCTCGAGTTGGACGATTGCGCTCTCGCTGGTTTGGGGGGTGTTCGGGATGGCCGGGGGGGAGATTTTCCATGTTGCGCCACCGTCTTGACTTGCGATGAAGCAGGAGTGCGCGAGGGAGGAGGGTTTTTTGCCATCGGGTTGGGGGACGGACTCTTTGAATTGTGCGGGAAAGACGAGGGTGCCGTCCTTGAGTTGGATGCCGCTGCCGGGTCCGTTGAAGCAGAGGTTCCAGGCGGGATCCTTGATTTGGCGGGTGATGTTGAGGGGGGCTGACCATGTGAGACCGTCATCGGTGCTTTTCACGAGGACGAGTTGTCCGGTCTGTTTAGGTTCAAGGCCAGGGCCGCTTCCGAACCATGCTCGAGGGCCGTGCGACCAGAGGGCTGCGACGAAGATGGTGCCGGTGCGTTGGTCCACGAGGACGGCGGGATCCCCGACGCCATTGCCGTTGGATTCGGGTTCGTTTGGGTTGAAATCGATGATGCGTTGCATGGGGCTCCAGGTGGTGCCGTTGTCGGTGGAGCGCATCATGCCGACGTCGATGTCGCCTGGGAGGTCGGCTCCGTTCTTGTTCCGCGCGTCGAACACGGCGATGAGGGTGCCATTGGGGGTGGATGCGAGGCCGGGGATGCGGTAGGTGTTCACGCCGTCTTCACCGTGTTTTCGGATGGTTTTTCGGAAGATACGGGGGTCTTGGGGAATCTCTGCGGAGCGGGGTTGTTGATCGGGGGGGAGGTCGGTTGGGGAGCCCCACTTCTCTTTGAGGTACGCCTTTGCTTGGTCACGCTCGATTGAGGAGAGGTTTTTGGGGAAGATGAGCACTTCTGCGATGTCGCAGTTCAACGTCTCTTTGGTGGCGACGTTGGCTCCGAGGATGAGGCCGCCGAGGGGTTTGGGTGAGCCTTCGAAGACGAAATCATGGATTTCCCATCCGTTGCTTGGGGAGGGGTTGGAGGGCGTTGCTGCGGACTCCCATTTTCCGGCGGATTTCCGGATGGGGTCGCTGCCGGATCGGGTGCTTCCGTCGAGGAGGACACCGTTGGCGGGGGTGGTGCGGGCGAGCAGAAGGATGGTCCGCGGCCCGGAGAGGGTTCCCCATTCGCTGACGGGTTGCCAGAGCGCGGAGGATTCGAGGCGGAGAACGGTTTTTGTTCCGGTCGCGGTGAGGACTCGGTGCGCTTTGGGTTTGCCGACGGTACGGGTCAGGTCGCGTGAGGTTCCTGAGGTTGCGGCATTTGTCCATGCGGTGACGGAGGCGCCCTCGGATTTCAGGGTGCCTTCGTGGTACCACGCGTGAAGGGTGGATGCTGTGGGGGCAGCGGGGGCAGCCGATGCGAGGTGGGGGGCGATGGTTGCTGCGAGAGCGAGGAGGAGGGTCTGGATGCGGCGGAGTGGGGATGGGGAGGGCATGGTGTTCAGGGGGGTGGGGTGACGGGGAGCGGCGAGGGCTGGATAGCTGGGGCCGATTTTTGGGAACGCGTTCTGTGCCAACGCCTTTTTGGAGCGGGTTTAGGTGTAGGGGTTGGAACGGCGTTCTGTCCCGATGGTGGTGGATGGGCCGTGTCCGGGATGAACTTTGTAATCGTCGGGCAGGGTGTAGAGCTTTTGGTGGATTCCGCTGATCAAGAGGTCTCGATCGCCGCCGGGAAGATCCCACCGACCGACGCCGCCTGCGAAGAGGACATCGCCGCCGAAGATCTCTTTGGAGTCGTGTCGGATGAAGCAGAGGGAACCGGGGCAGTGTCCGGGAACGTAAGCGCAGTGGAAGGCGATCCCGTTGATGGTGCTGGGAGCGTCTCCTGGGATGACTTCACCACCGGCGAGGGCGCGGTGCGACCAGGGCATGCCGAACTTTTTGAAGAAGTCCCCGTCTTGTGCCATGGGCAGTGTTTCGTGGTGGAAGAGGACTTGGCACTGGTGTTCTTGCTCGATTTCGGCGGCATCCCAGAGGTGGTCGATGTGGCCGTGGGTGAGGAGGAGTGTTTTGAGGTGAACCCCCTTTTTTCGCAGCCACGCTGCGGCTCCTTCGGGTGCATCGATCAGGATTCCTTCCGGGAGGAGGAACGCGTTGGTTTCAAAATATCCGCCGGTGTAGAGGTCCATTCCGCGAGTGTGGCGGCTGAGGCGTTGCTTCTGAAGCGGAAAGGTGGGGGTAGGGCTTGGCGTTTGCCGCTCGTGGAACGGCACTCAG
>CAZAZT010000084.1:13515-17861 GCA_964489645.1 uncultured Chthoniobacteraceae bacterium
CCGCAACGGTCTTTTGCGAGGCAATCGGTGGCGCGTCCTGCGACGGAGAGGAGGATGCGTTGATCGGTGCAATCGGCGGCGACGAGCGGGAATTGGCTGATGAAGTCTTCGCCGTATTCGAGGTCGACCTCGAGGTCTTCGGATCCGAGGAGGCTTTGACCGATGCTGATGATTTGGAGGAGTTTGGATGCGTTGATCCGGTGATCTGTGTCATTGGCGACCCAGATCTGGAGTTGGCAGCGTTGGGAGGACCGACGGGTTCCGCCGCAGTCGATGAAATCCTTCGAGACGAGGCCGACTTCGGTGACGTGGAAGTGGGAGGGGACGAACCCGCCGTCGGGCAGTTGGATAGCCACTGCGGCGTCTGGATTCTCGAAGAGGAGTTGTTTGAGTTCGGCGAGGATCACGGCGGGTGGGATTGGAGGGTTGGTCGTGCGGGGTTTAGTGGCTGAGGAATCTTTCGGCATCGAGGGCTGCGGCGCAGCCTTGGCCGGCGGCGGTGATGGCCTGACGGTAGGTGCGGTCGGCTACATCTCCTGCGGCGAACACGCCGGGAAGGTTCGTTTTTGTTCCTTCTTTTTGGATCAGGTAGCCATCGGCATCCATGTCGAGTTTACCGACGAAGGGTTTGGTGTTGGGCGAGTGGCCGATTGCGACGAAGACGCATTTGAGTTCGATGGTGGAAGAGTCGCCGGTGACGAGGTTTTTGACCTTGATGGCCGACATCTCGCCTTCGGCGTCGGTGAGGTATTCTTCGATTGCGGAGTTCCAGACGGTCTCGATTTTTGGGTGAGCGAGAGCGCGATCGGCCATGATTTTTGAGGCGCGGAGGGAATCTCTCCGGTGGATGAGATAGACCTTGGATGCGAAGCGGGTGAGGAACGTTGCTTCTTCGCAAGCGGAGTCGCCGCCACCGACGACGCAAACGGGCACATTTCGGTAGAAGGCACCGTCGCAGGTGGCGCAGGAGGTGAGTCCGTGTCCGACGAGTTCCTTTTCTCTGGGGAGGCCGAGCCATTTGGCACTGGCGCCGGAGGCAACGATCAAGGATTGGGTTTCGATCCATTTTCCGTCGACTTGGAGGCGGACGGAGTTGCCGGTGTGTTCGAAGGCTTCGACGGTAGCGAACTCGAAGCGGGCGCCGAAGCGGGTGGCTTGGGCTTTGATGTTCATGATGAGGTCGGGTCCTTGGATGCCTTCGGGGAAGCCTGGGAAGTTCTCGACGAGCGTGGTGGTGGAGAGTTGTCCGCCGGGTTCGTGGCCTTCGAGGACGAGGGGGGAGAGGTTTGCGCGGGCGGAGTATACTGCGGCGGTGAGACCGGCGCAGCCTGAGCCGATGATGACGAGTTTTTCCATGTTGATGGCACAGTACCGGAGAAACGTCGGATGGCAAACGGGCGGTTTTTGGGGGTGGCGGGAGCGGCGTTAGGTTGCGGTGAGGTGGTTTGTGTAGCATTCTTTGGTTACCCCCCGAGATGAACAACGATCCTACGCCGAGCGGATGGAATGGAGGAGTGTCCCTGAAGGTCAATGGGGGCGTGGTGTTGGATGGGTACCAGTTGTTGCGTCCGATCGGGCAGGGGGGGTATGGGCAGGTGTGGTTGGCGCGGATGGTGGCTACGGGCGAGTTGTGCGCTTTCAAGTGGATTGGCAATCCGGTGGCGGTGGCGCGCGAGATGAAGGCGGTGGTGGAGTTCCGAACCCGGAGCGCGGAACTGGCGGGGGTGGCGCTTTGTCCGATCCAGCATGTTGGCAAGTTGGATGACAATCTGTTTTATGTGATGCCTTTGGCGGATGGGCGTGCGCCGGGGTCGGCTTTGGAGGAGGGGTGGCGTCCGCGGGATCTGGAAGGGGAGGTGGTGGGAAGGCTGCAAGGGATTTGGTTTTCGTCAGCGGAAATCATCGGGATTGCGGCGGCGATCTGTCGTGCGGCGTCGGCGTTAGAATCTGTGGGTTTGGTGCATCGGGACATCAAGTTGGGGAATGTGATGTATTTCCGTGGGAAGCCGTGTCTCGCGGATCTGGGGTTGGTGACATTGGATGACACGCGGTTGTCGGCTCGGGGGACTCCGGGATTTGCGGCTCCTTCGTGGTATGTGGAGAGCGGCGGGAACCCGGACATGTGGGGTGTTTGCTGCGTGTTGTTCGGGTTATTGACGGGGCATGCGCCTGACAAACTTGGGCGCACGAACTACCGGTGGCCGCCCTGTGGCGAGGCGGGATTGGATGCGGGGGAGCGGCAGCGGTGGTTGGATTTGCATCGGGTGATCCTGACGGGCACCTCGGATGATCCGTTGGTTCGGTACCGCGGTCTTTCGGAGATGGCGGTGGCGATCGAGTTGGTGGGAGGGGTGGTTCGTGGGGAGCGGGGGCGTGTTGGGGTGGGGTGGATGCCTTTGGCGGGGGCGGGTTTGCTTTTTGCGGGGATCTCGGTCGGCATTTTCCTTTCGCGGGAGCCGAGGGGTCGGGAATCGGCGCCTGCGGTGGTGGGGACTGTGGAGAAGGACGCGCCTACGGTGGAAGCGAAGGTGGTGTTGCCGCAGGCTGGGGTGGTTGCGGAAAAGCCGGTGAAGCGGGATCCGGAGGTCAAGGATGCGCCGACGTCGGCGCCGGTGACGGCGGAGGTGAAGGTTGCGGCGGTACCGAGGGAGATGCCTGCGAAGGCGGGGGTGGTTTCGGCGGATGGCGACGCGTCGGCGGTTCCGAAGGACCGTGCGAATGTGTTCTGGAAGGCGGGGGCGCCGTTGTTCGATCTGTTGACGGATGAGCCGATTGTTCCGGAGAAGGTGGGGGATGAGGAGGTGTACAAGATCTTTTACACGTCGGCGGAGAGCCGCGTGCCTGGGTACACGCAAATGACGGCGAACCAGCTATCGGAATTCTTTTTTTACAAGTTCAAGACGTTGAAGAGCTGTGAGGACTGGTGTTTTGGGGTGGATCCGAAAGCGGTTCGTCCGGAAGGGGTTGCGGGGGGTGTAGGGAAGGTGCAGGGGCCTCAGAAGGAGTGGTTGCGGTATGCGGGGGTGCCGTTGGGCACGGCGGTGCCGCATGACGAGTTGGTGTCGATGGTGATGGCGTTTTGGGTGCGGCAGGAGCCGGAGTTGATTGCGGGGTTGAAGGCGCGGGCGGAGCGTGGGGATGGGGCGGCGATGGGAGAGTTGGCGACTCGGTATCGTTCGGGGATGGGGGTGTACGTTGATCCTCCGACGTCGCATCGGTATGCGAAGATGGCTGCGGAGACGGGGGATCCGTTGGGGCTGTGGGGGTGCGCGTTGATGCACAAGACGGGTTTTGGTGCGGCGAAGGATCCGGCGTCTTTTCTGCGATTGGTGTCTGAAGCGTTGCCAGGGTTGACGCGGTTGGCGGAGGAGGGGAACCGTTTTGCGAAGAACGCGTTGGCGAACATCTATTTTGAGGGGTCCGGGGTTGAGCGCGATGATGCTCGGGCGTGGAAGTTGTTTGGCGAGTTGGCGCAGTTGAATGATGCGAACTCGATGAATTCATTGTCGGTGCAGTACGCGGGGAATCGGAATCCGTCGGGCGTACGCGATGATCGGATGAAGATCTATTGGTGTGCGCGGGCGATTGAGGCGGGGAGTTTGGATGCGCTGTTGAACTTGGGTAACTGGTTTCTGTCGGGTTCGGGGGTGAGCAAGAATCCGCGGCTATGGCTTCGTTGCATCCAGAAGGCTGCGGAGGCGGGTGACATCCGGTTGATGCATGACGTGGCCATGTCGCATGTGGAGGGGAAGCTGATTCCGACGGACATCGAGATGGCGAACTATTGGTTGGAGCAGGGGGTGATACGCGGGTGTTCTCGGTCGATGGTGACGTATGGGACGCACCTTCAAGGGGGGTGGGGGATGAAGATCGATAAGGAGAGGGGTGCTGACTATATCTTGAAGGGCGCTTTGGCGGGTGAGCTGACGGGCATCTTGAACATGGGAAAAATCACGCAGGGGGGTATTGGGGTTCCGATGGATCAGAAGGCGGCATTTGAGTGGTTCTTGAAGGCGGCCAACTTGGGGAGCCCGCATGGGTATCGGGAGTTGGCGAAATGTTACCGCGAGGGATTGGGCACGGCAGTGGATGCGGAGAAGGCGATCCAGATGTTGGAGCAGGCAGCGCGTATTGTTCCGGCGCGGTGACGGGTCAGGAACTTATCCATCCGCGCGTGAAGCAAGTGTGGGCAGAGGTTCCGCACCTTGACAGTCGGAGGGGTGTCTAACAGTCTACGCGCGGACCAAGCATGATTGCTGCGATCAGAGAGGCTTGCTCCGACCCAATTTTGAGGGATTAGGAAAAGAAAACGAACTGATAATAGGATATAAAGATATGAGTCTCCC
>CAZAZT010000085.1:0-17788 GCA_964489645.1 uncultured Chthoniobacteraceae bacterium
GAGAAGGGTGAAGGGGGCGAGCCAAGCGCAGGGGCGGTTGATTGGCGCACCATTCAGATCTTACCACGTGGGGATGTTCCGATGGGCCCGTTCCAGCAGCGAAGTCCTTGATCGGCGCGCGGCGGAGAAGGGCAATCGATGGGGCATTGGCCTGTCCGGTCCGCAGTCGTTGCTTCTGGATGTGTATGCAAGAGCAGCGGTCTGATGGTTCGGTGTGTCAGTTTGTTCGATCAAGGACGGAGGATGATCGCATCGGCGGTTTCTAGGGAAAACGTGCAGACGAGTTGATCCCCTTTGCGCTGCGTTCTGATGGGTTTGCCCGTCGCAAGGGAGGCCTTGTTCAGGGGGGTGTCGATGGTGACGGACATCTCTGTTCGGGGGGCATTCGTCCAGTTGATGACGGGGACCAAGGCAGAGGATTTTGACCTGATGAGGGTTGTCTCAACGAGTGGGGCATCGCAGACCACGGGTTTGCGGACTTTCTCGAGCGGGGATCCGATGAGGCGGAAGGCGTTGGGATCGAGGTCTGTGGGGAGGAAATGCACGAAGGCGTCGTCGGTGGCGCCCCGGTCTACTGGGCGTTTCGGGATCGCTGGCTTGTAGTAGGAAAGGCTGGGGAGGAAGGCGCAGTAGGTCGTGGCACCTTTTTCCACCGAGCGTTGGATGGTGGCGGGAGTCCCATCGGCGAAGCGGGTGAGAATCTCGGTGTCGGACCGGTTTTTCAGATGACTTCTCACACAGAGGACGGGCATCTTCTCTGTTTCAGAGAGAGGGGTCGTGAACGGGAGGTCCTGTTTGATCCAGACGATCTGTTTGTCGGCCGGTTGATCGATGCTTGTCTCAGAGACGCCGAACAGGTCCTGAAGGGTGGTGTTGGGTTGGTCGAGTTCATTGCGCATCCCGGCGCCCGCGGTGGCGAAGATGCGCCCGCCCTTTTTCACCCACGCCGCGATGCGATCTGAACATTCGCGGCTGACATGGCGATCGCTCAGGTAGAGGACTTCGTACTGGTCGAGGGTTCCGTCGAGGGCATCTGTTTCGATGAGGATGTCGAGGGGGACCTGATGATGGCGGATGGCGAGATAAAGCGCGCGTTTCGCCGCGGCGAACGATCCTTTCGAGTCACCCCATATGTCACTTGTTTCCCCGAACCAGAGTCCGGTCCGTGCGGGTTGGACGTTCCCTTCCTGGACGATGTCTTCGAACACGCCGAGTTCGCGGAGTCCTTGGGTGACGGTTTGATACATGGGGGTCTCATCGACATGGTTCTCGGTGTAAGCGGCGTGGACCGTGCGGAACTCGAACAGGTTGAGCACCTTTGTTCCATGCGCGAGCGCTCCGTAGAAGAGTCTGCGCCACATGGATGGTGTATTGTTCGGCATGTGCGGCATCACGTAGAAGTGGATGCGTGCTTCTGGGCGGTGCCTGATCCCTGCGCGGAAGAGGTCGATGTTCAGGTGATTGATCTGGGGCGAGAGGACGGGAACCTGCCAGATGTAATCTTCGCTCCAAGGCATGGTCATGCCCCCGTCGCGGAATATCTGGGCCCACTTGTGGGTCTCGCCAAGGTAGAGATGTTCTTGGGGATAGTGGGGGGAGTAGTTGGCGCCGATTCCCGCATTCGGGAGCGCTTTGGACAGGATTGCCGTGCGTTCCTTGATCTTGTTGATCCCGAAAGCGTTGGCGTAACGCGATGACCAGTAGAAGCGGGCAGGGTTCGATTGGCGCGCTTGAGGCGATTTATCGAACGGCCCGATGGTGTTGGGATCCTGACCGCGTTGTTTGAGCCATTCGGCAAATCCGGCGAGTTCCTCGGGAGTGGAGGGAGCGGGCAGGGAGATCTCGTCGCCGAGGCTGACGACAGAGATGTTTGCGGGGGCTGTCCCGATCTTGCTCATGCAGTATTCGTGGAGGTCTTTTGTCGGGACGCTCCGGACATCGATGTAACCTTTCCGGTCAGGGTTGTTCGCTTGAGGTTCCGAGATCCCGAGGAGATCGCTGAACTGTTTGAGCGCTTGGTTGTGGGCATTGGCACCCGGGATCGGTTGGAATGTGTTCGCGAACACGGGGGTGCGCTTCGGGGCGCGGCCGATTGAGGCGAGGGGGGCGAGTTCTTTCACGAGTTCTGGGAGGACGTCCTCCTGTTTGCGGAGTCTGCGGGAGTAGCGGGTGTCACAGTCCGCGGCGAGGTCCAGATCCCCGTTGCCCTCGAAAACTGCGATGCGTTCGATGTCTCCTTTGGCTGTTTTAAGGCCGAACTCGGCGGTGAACGGACCGTTTCCGTTCCATGCCCACTGTCCGTGCGCCAGCGAATCCATGGTGCTACCGACTTCGGTCCAGTCACTGATCGCCCCAGGAGCGACCGTGATGGAGGGGGTTGGCCATTTGCGGAGGTGCACCCAGTAGGGGGAGTGCTCTTGCCAGTTGCCGCCGCCTTGGCCTTTTCCCGGCTTGAAGACGAGCGGTTGTGCTCCGGTGTTTTTTACGCGAACCCAAACGTCACCCGACTGTGTGAGCATACCGTCCAGGGGCAGGTAGTTCTCTTTTTCGATGCGGTCGGCCACTTGCGCCGCATCGGTTGTTAGCATGATCAGGTCGACGTTGCGTCGAGCGGCGGGTTCGGGTTGAGGGCTGGCGATGAGGGTGAGTGTGGCGGTGCCGGGTTGGAGGTCGGCGAAGGCGTCGTGCCCTTCCCACACGATGTTCTCGGTTGCCCCCCAACTCCAGCCCACCTCGGGTTTGAGTTTTTCCTTGAAGGCCCAGATCTTGGGGTTTTTTCGGGCCCCGTAAACTCGCCGGAAGACCGGCTTGCCGGATTGGACGATCTGTATGGTGAACTGTGTCTCGAATCGGTACGCGGCTTCGTATCTCGAAAGGACGAGGTAACGTCCTGCGGCAGGTATGTTCACCGACAGGGATGCGGACGATTCCGGCCCGTTCTCTGGGGCGCCGAGGAAGGCTTTGCGGCTGAGGAAAGAGTTCGCGAATGTCGCCGCGTAATAGTTCTCGCCGAAGTTCTTCGATCTCCAACCGGTGGGTTGGTCGGGTTGGAACTCTTCTGCTTCACAGATGAGAAGACCGTCGGGTTGAGCGTTGAGAAGCTTCCGGTCGGCTCCGAACTTGGAGGCAGAGAGGGCGCGGGAAGATGTCTCTGCGGCACGGCTTTGAGGCGAAGCGAGTGCGGTGAGAAGAATGGCTGCGATCGCGAGATGGGTGGATTGGTTCATGTCGGCAGAAGAGGGTTGATAGGAAACGTTGCAGGACCCGTGCTTGGGGTGGATGCGATTCTCCACGAGTAAGATGTGGAAGAGCGTAGGGTGAGCCTACTTGCCGGAATCGACTTCCTGAGGGCGGGTTGACCGTCCTGTTCAGGGCATGACTTCAGCCAGTTTCACGAAACGGTTTCCCTCGGAGAGCGAGCGCGCCCCTGCATGCACGATGGCTGTGACCTCAAGGATTTCTTGGTGAGGGACGGGTTCTTGTCCCGTGATGATCATCTCGCGGAAGGCTGCGGCCATGCGGAACATCTCGTAATGGTGACCGTATTCAAAGTTGCCCTCGATGGAGGGGGTGAAACTGTAGGGCTTCTTCTTGAAGTGGATGGAGGTGCGGTTGTACTCGAACTTCTCGAAAGGTTCACCGTACCAGACATGGGCAGGGTATCTGTCGGGCCAGGTGATGAGGGCGTGGCAAGTGTCCTTATGTTCGATCATGCAGACGGCTTCCGCGCCGGCGCCCATGAGCGTCATGACGGACCAGACAGGGTGTTGTCCATAGATCATCCAGCTTTCCAGCTTGTAGCGACTGTGGAGTGTCGCGGTGATGAACTCGATGGGGCCGAACTCGCCGGAGTCGCGCATCCGGAGGGCGGCTTCCATGCCGAATTCGTAGCGGAAGATGCTGGACGACATCAGCGGCGCTTTACGGTTCTGGGCGAGGTCGAGAATCTTCTTGGTGCCTTCGACGGTGCCGCCGATGGGTTTGTCGCAGAATGTCGGCAACCCTTTTTGAAGCCCCGGAGCAACGAGTTCGAAGTGGTCTTCGCCGAAACCAGAGGCATCGCCCATCCATATGGCGTCGACGCTGTTCACGAGTTCGTCGAGCGAGCGGGCGACCTCGACGCCCGGGAATACCTCGGCGAAAGCTTGAGCGCCAGCGGTATCGGGGTCGTAGTACGCGGCGATGCGGGTGTTCGGGAATGGTAATTGTCCTGAGAAGTTGAAGTTCGGGTTCCGGTAGACGCGTTCGAAGGAGGGGTGGGCTTGGGCGTAATGTTTCTTCATCGCTGCCCAGTTGAATTCGGGATGCAGGTATTGGGCGAAGTGCCAAGTGTGGCCATTCCTAGGCTGCGGTTTCCCATGGATGGCCGCCGAGATGACTCCGATCCGGATAGGGCCCTCTCGTCTAGCAGAGGGTGCTGCGAGGGTCTGGGATCGGCTCGATGAGAAAAGCGCAGCACCTGCGGAGGTGACGGACGCGAGTGCGGCGCGTCGACTGATGGAGGAGGGATAGTTCATTGGGGGTGGATTGAGGAGATCTCGCGTCGGTGCGGGGAGAAAGCGTGAGGGTTGGGGTGGGTCGAACCTGCACTGGGGAAATGGCTTATTTCGAATCACCTGCAGTCGTTAATCATGTTCAGTGGTCGCCTGTTTTAGAGAGGTGCTCTTGGAAAGATTGCAGTGATGGGCAGCGGACGCTCGAGGCGAGCCAGTTCATCAAACGATCTGGGGATGTCGTGGCTTCGATCAATCTCAGGATGCAATCGGGAACCTCGCCGAACCGGAGTTCGAGCGTTTGAAGGATGGATGCACGGATCCCCTCGCACTTGCCCTCCAGTTTCCCTTCGTATCGGCCTTGGCGTTGCCCTTCGACGATCCCTTGGGAGATTCCTTGGGAAATACCTCGTTGGATGAGTTTTTGGGCGGCGGACGTAGCGGCAGTGTTCATGGCTTCGGAATGGATCAGTTCGGTTCGCTGCATGACGGCGTCTGGGTCTTCCTCTGCATCCAGAGTATAGAGCAGGAAAGATGTCATTGCATCTGTGGAAACTCCCTCGAGGACAGAAGAATCCCAAACATGGTCTGAGAGCAACTCTCCGAGGGGTTTCGCTTTGAGAGCGCGGAGGGCAAGGATCCCGTCGGGCGTGCCTCGCAGCGCTTCATAGGGCGTCGTGAAAAGGTCGAGCACGTGGATATGGATCGGGATGAGGAATGGACGGAGGACCTCCTCGTAAGCCGATGGGACACTCAGCAGGGGGTGAAGCGTCAAAGGCCCCGTCCATGGTCGATCTGATTGTGACACGAGAACAGGAATGACGACTGGGAGGGACGAAGAGGAGGGGGTCTCTCTTGCAAAGCGTTCCAAGACCCGAAGGACATATCCGAGAATGCGGAGCGGAAGGCGTGGGTCTGGAGCGCTCTGGTGCTCCAGCAGGACAATCATGAACGCGTCCGAGTGTGAGGAACCCGCAGAAGCACGTCAGAGTGACGGTTCGATAGGGACGGGTCGAGGAATGAGGAGCTTTCAACGATCACCGAACTGCACGGGATGACGGTGGTCAGATCAGGCGGAAGATGGTTTTGGAGGAAAGCGGACGCGTTGTCGGGACAGGCGAAGATCGCCTTGAACAGATGGTCGTTGGGATGATGGATTCGCGCGTCTGTCATGCCGACTTTCAACGGTTTGAACCTGCATCGCATGCGCACGTCAAATGGATGTGAGAAGCGCGTCAGTCGGCTCAGATGGAATCGGGTTTGCTTAAGGGTATTCCCGTGAGGATGAGGCTTATGAATCAACTGTTGTTTTGGTGTGAACGAATGAAGCAAGTGTCCGGATCATCGGTTCGGACGCTCTCAATGGGGGCCATTCTGTTCAGCGTGCTGTTTCCCTTTGTGACGTCCATGAACGTGGTCAAGGCCGGGGAAAAGCGCGGAGAGGTGGTTGAACGAGCGGCTTTTGGTGCGGACGATAGTCTGGCTCCGAGATTTCGTACGTTCTACGTGACGTGGGGGGCAACCGAGAAACCCGAGTTCGCGCGGTATTTGGAGGAAGTCCGTCCAGACGTGGTCCAAGCCGGTTGGTACGGTCCGATGTTCTTCGGATATGTCGGCTCGAAACAATCAACAGGCTACCCGATGCAGTTGCCGGCGTCGGGTTTGGCCAAGTGTTGGGAGGAGTGGCGGACTTTGCATGAGAAGGTCCGCGCCGCCGGGGGCAAGTCGGTCGCGCATTTCACGGTGACCAATGTGATCCGAGGTCCCGAGAAGGACGATGGCACCCAGCCAGGATTCTTCGCAGATTGGTACACGCAGGACTGGCCGGAGGATCTCCTCGGGAAGCGTCCAACCAGCGATTGGAGGGACCTTGTCTCGAAAGATGCTTCGGGGAACGTGCTGATCGACAAGCATTACGTCCAGTACAACGCCCTATGCGTGAACAATCCTGCGACGCGGACCGTCCTGAAACGGATGGTGCGTGCAGGGATAACCAATGGGGTGGACGGGTTCATGACGACATACAACTACCGGCGCGCGTGTGCCTGCGAGCATTGTCAGACGTCCTTCAAGAGCTTTCTGGAGCGTCATTACACGTCTGAGGAACTGCGGCGGCACTTCGGGATCGAGACTCTCTCGAAGTTCCAGTTCGAAAAGATTCCGGGACAGACACCCGGTTACCCTGGCGAGACCGACCTGAATCCCTTGGGGTTGGCATCATTCCAATGGTCGGCGATCGCGTTCAAGGCGGCATGGGACGACGTTTTTTTGGGGGAAGGACGATCCGTGAAACCGGATCTTGTCTTGGGTCAGTGGGATCACCTCGGGAACGTGGGCGTCACTGAGGAACGCGGCTTCTTACCGATCGACCAGTTCGCGAAGGGTGAGAACTACCTGTGGTATTCGGGGAACCATTATTCGGCGGATGTGAAACCGGGTGATGACAATGACGGTTGGTTGAACGGTCTGTATCTCAGAGCGTTAGCGGGGGAAAAGCCGTACGTCATCGGTCGTTATGATGGGGTGCGACTGAGGGTCGGGCAGGCCGAATCCATGGCGCTGGGTGGTGCGGGCACGGGATTGTACAACGCGGTGACCGATCCTGCTTCGTTCAATCAACTGAAGCGCTATTCGAGCTTTGCCAAGGCGCACGAGCACGACGTGTTGGACCGCCACGTTCGGGCATCGACAAAAGGGTCGGTGGCTGACGACTCATCGACGATGCTTGCGGACACATGCCTTGTGATCCCGAGACAGGCCGCGTGGGCTGGAAAGCGTCGATCGTTCGACACATTCCGTCGGGTGGGAACGGAACTCGTCCGTCGACAGCAGCGATTGATGATGCTGTCGGATGAGGTCCTCGGAGTCGGGATGGAGGTGGGAGGTGCGGAGCAGTCCTCCAAGGGGTCAGCGCATCGCAAGGATCTTCTCAACGGGGGTGGGTTGAAACCGTTCCGCGTGGTGATCTTACCGGAGGTCGTTGCGTTGTCCGATGAACAGGTCAGCGCGCTACAACGTTGGATGGCGCTTCGCGAGGACAACCGTTTGGTGATCATCGGGGATGCTGCAACCCTCGATAGCCGCGGGCGTCCGTGGGCTATCGCGGAACCGGTTGACGGGGAGAAACGGATGGATTGGACGCGCAAGTACTCCTCGCAACGAGTGGTGCGTGTGGGCCTTGAAGCATTGGAGAATGCGGGGTTCGACTGGTCGGTGATGCGTCCACTTTCCCAAGGGGCGCTAGACCTTTGGGTGGAGCGTGGGGGGGCGCGCATACCGCTGAAAGAGGCGAACTCGATCCGTGTTGCGCTGTACCGCCAGACGGACGGCAGCCATGTCCTCCATCTGGTCAACTACGAACGAGATGTCGCGAGGGCTAAGTCGGTCAAGCGCGCCAATCCGGATGCTGAGTTGCCGATCGCTTCCGAACCCGTCTGGGTGCGTATCCCGAAGGCTGGATCGATTGCTGGGGCGTCGTCCCGTGTGTTCACCCCCGACGTGCGTGAGGATGGAACCCCAGAGGTGATCGAGCATGCGGATACGAAGGATGATGCAGGTGACCGTTGGATCCGAGTCGGGTCAGTATCGGTTTATCGCGTCCTCGAGATCCGATAGGGCGGTTGCTTGACTGTTTCCCGCTGGATCACGTTGCGGATCAGCTCCAGATGGATGCGATCATTGGGGGCATAGCACTTGCAACTCGGACGGGCGTGCATTCTCTCCAACGAGTCGGACAGCAGGTCATCGGACGGCGCGAGGCATTGAGCGGTTTGGGAGTGGCGTTGGCGATGGGGCGCAGGGGTTTCGCTGATGGTGGACGACCGTTGCGGGTGGCGGGCCTTACGACGGTCTACCACCACAACTCGCATGCGGACATGATTCTCAGCCGCTTGTTGCAAGGGTACGCTCTGGATTGGTCAGGTGAGTACCCTGGGATGAAGATGGGCGCGCTGTACATCGAGCAGGTGCATCCCAAAGATATTGGCAGGGATATGGCGCAGTTGTGCGATGTCCCGTTGGTCGGGTCGGTGGAGGACGCGTTGGAGCGGACGTATGCAGAGGGCGGATTGGACGGGATCCTATTCGTTGCCGAGCACGGGAATTACGGCGAGTCGGACACTGGTCAGTTCATGTACCCGAAACGGGAATGGTTCGAGCGATTGGTGAAATGGATGGATGCGCGAGGGGTGGTCGTCCCGGTGTTCATCGACAAGATGTTCTCCCATCGCTGGGAGGATGCGGCATGGATGTGGGGTGAGGCGCGGCGGCTCGGCATCCCTTTGATGGCGGGCTCGACATTGCCGATCACCTGGCGTTTGCCGGCAGCCGATGTTGAGCGTGGAGCGCGGTTACGCGAGATCGGGGTGCTTTCTTACGGGCGTCTAGACAGTTACGGGTTCCATGCGCTCGAGATCCTGCAGACTCTTGCGGAGCGTAGGGCGGGTGGAGAGTCAGGAGTGCGCCGGGTCCGAGCGTTGAGTGGGGATGCGGTTTGGGATGCATTGCAGGATGGAACCGTGGACGCGGAGTTGTATGAACAGGTGTTGAATCGTCCAGAAGGGCGCCAGTTGCGGCGGAACAAACCGCTGCGAGAGCAGGTCAAGGTGCCTGTCCTGTTCTTGGTGGAGTACCGGGATGGGTTGAAGGGTTCGGTGCTGGCATTGAAGGAGGTTTATCCGGATTGGACAGCCGGTTGGCGGTACGAAGATAAGCGTCTGGAGGGAGCTGTGTTCTGGACGCAGGAAGCGCGTCCTTTCGCTCACTTCGAACATCTGACCCGTGCGATCGAGGGTTTCTTCAGGACGCGAAAAAGTCCGTGGCCGGTCGATCGCACTTTCATGACGACTGGACTTTTGGATGCCCTGCTCGTGTCGAAGCGAGATGGGGGTGGTTGGTTGGACACACCGCAGTTGGGGTTTGCCTATGCGATGTCGTGTGACTGGTCGCCTCTGCCCGAGCCCCCGACGGGGCGCCCTATCCACGGGCCGTGAGCGGGTCAGTCCGCAGATCGGTGTTGAACGCGGTCTCCGTCGATGGGCCGTGAGCCGGGGCCTCCGAACCGAACCTCAAGCGTTCCCGTAGTGCAGGTTCCGGTGATCTGGAACTCGTGGAGCCCCGCATCGAGATGCATCGGGATCAGGCACCACGCTGCGACATCCGGCGAATCGATTGGAGTACCGCTGACGGTGGCCGTGATGCTCTTCGCTCCTTTGATCTGGAACTGATGGAGGTCGGTCGAGTCCACGCGGATGAGGCCTCTCAAGATGAAGGGATCACCTTTGGCGATGCCAGCGCTTTGCAATGACCTGGCGTCGAGTTTGTTCAAGACGGAAAGCGCGGATCCATCCTTTCCGAGAAGGAATCCCGGTTCGGTGCGGGTGAGGTCGTTTTGAGGGAGCGGCTTGATCGGAGGAGGAGGGGTGATGGTCAGTTGGAGCGCGGATTCGATCCTCGGTTGATCGGGTATGTCCGCTACAACGCGAAGTCGAATAGGGCCGGGACCGAGGTCGGAGCAGCGTACGGAGGCCGAGAGGTGATCGCCATCGCTCGCCGCAATCTCGTCCGAATCGTGGAGCACCCAAATCCGTTTTGCGTGTTCGGCCTCGGCGCGGACGGTGAAGGTGGAGTTCCATTGGAGCACGGAACGATCGAGGGAGGCGGTGATTTTGTTACGGGCGTTATTGATGACCACGGGGATCGAGACACGGCCGCGGGTGGCGACGCTATCGTTGCCCACTGCAACGACAGTGATCGAATGTGTTCCATCGCTGAATCGGTTGGTATCGAAGGAGGTGGACTGGTGGGGATTCGCGTTGGTGACACGAAGACCATCGACGTGAACCTGATAGGTTGCAGGTTGAAGGTTGTCGCTGGCGTCGGAGGAAAAGGTGAGGTGGACGACGCCTGAGAGGGATTGTCCATGGGTCACGCCCTCGATGGAGGGTTGGAGTTTCTTGCGCCAAGGGTTGCAGAGCGCATCGCCGACGACGAGAAGTTGGTACGGCGCAGCGACAGATTGGTAGAATGCTTCCGCAAGGGTGCAGCCGCGCGTGTAATGGACGTGGATGAAGGGGTCAGGGAACTTGGCTTGTATCGCATAGGGTTCAGCGACAGTGCCACTTGCGCCCGCTGCACCGTGGCGGATGAATTCGCTGAGCGGTGTCTGGCCGCTGTTCGGGTGCATGGCTCCACCGAAACTGGTGAGGTTATCGCCGATAGAACCTGCAGCGAGGGTGCAACGGCTCTTCGCCCAATCGAAACCGGCCGAACCGACAGTGATTCCAGCGATCTTTTCCACCTTGTCGGGAAGCACGCCTTCGGTGATGTGAGCATCGAAACCTGCCTTTTGCAGCGCGTGGGTCGCGGAGGAGAAGGCCCAAGCGCGGGTGGTGGAACGGACATCACCATTCTTCATGTAGTGGAAGGGACCGATTGGACGGGATCCGTCCGCCGCGATGGATCTCTTGAGCGATCTCAAAGCTTCGGCAACGGATGTGCCTCGACCACTGGTGTAAGCGATGAGTGTCGAAAGGAGGTAGGGCATCCCTCACTCGCGCTCCACCATCTGACCGGTGGGCGCCCATGCTGCAGCCCCGCTGAATGTCACCGTTGGGGTGGTCTGGAGATCCGTATTTCGCGCAAGATCCTCAACGCTAGCAAAGTCGGGGTGCTGAGCCGCTTTCACCAGGGCGGGTTCGATTTTCCAACGCGATAGGTTCCACAATCCCGCTTCCACCGCTTTCCTGAGCGTGGCGATGGAGGACGGGATGTCGTCAGCCAAAGCTTGGGTGGTTGCAAGATGATGGAGGAGATCTGGATGTTTGGGATGAAGCGTGTTGAGTTCTTTGAGGGTCGCGATGACGGACTTCACGGATTCATCCGAGGGGCGTCTGATCACCGCTGAGGTGGTGGGAGTATTCGGTGAGGGAGGGGTTGTGGGTGGGGGAGGGATGAGCGCCTGCATCGCACGAGCGAGGGTCACCATTTCGCTTTCGGGTAGAGTTGGTTGTGGAGGGAATGCAAGCGTCTTCCGGTGATAGAAATTGGTGTTCAGCGCGAGGTAGTCCGGCCTTTTCGACAGTACGAGTTTGTACAGGAATGTCAGTCCGTTCACCGATGCTTGCGGGCTCGTGACTTTCGCTAGTTTCAGTTCACCCACATCGCTCTGTGCATCCACCAGGGTCGGGATGTCCGAACTCCAGAGGATCATATCGATCTGTGGCGCGAGTCCACGTTGCTCGATGGTCTTAAGGACGGGGAGGAGCAGCCGTTCCCGAAAGGTCCCTATGTCGATGCGTTCAATGTCAGGGAGTTCGCGGAGACGGATGATATGGGAGGACGGGATCTCTCGGGCAGCCGCGTACTCCTGGCCAATGCAGCGGGATGCCCATGAGTCAGCGTTGATCACAACAACGCAGTTCTCAGGAGCGGTGTCGGCGCGGACGGTCAGCGTGAGGAGAGAGATGAGGCCCAGGCACACTGCGCAAGAGTTGACGTAAATCTGTAAAAATCGGGTGTTCAATCGATAAGCGGGTTCAACGCTTGTCCCAACCGGTGTTGGGTCTGTCCCAAAGGATGCGCGCTGCGTAAACGCGGTTCTTTGCGTTCCAAGGGTTGTCGACAGGAATGACGATGGACGGTTTTTTCCAGGTTTGCATCCATTCGGTCTCGACGATCCAGGTCTCATCCGGACTGATGTCGCAGACGCCGAAGTTCCCATATCGCGCCCCGCGTTCTGGGATGAGAACGCGTTCGGTGTCGCGCCGTACCCGCCGCGTGGTGGTGTCGAACTCGGCGATGAACAGGGGGGCCCTGTGCCGGAAAACGTGATCGTTGTTCGCCCCTTTGCGCGTGTAGACAAGGTACAGGGCATCGTCGTGGGTGACCCAGTGCGTCTGGGTGTTGTAGTTCCCCAGATCAGATCCGTCATCCCAGAGCCATGGACGCGGTTCGTCGAAATGCAGGCCGTCGTCACTGACGGCGCAGTAGCCCGCATCATCATGGCGCAATGCCAAGTAGTATCGTCCTTTGAAGGTCGCGAGCGAAGGTTCGGCGAATCCTCGCTTGGAGGGCATGGCGAGCTCGTCGCCCTCTTCGATGATGTGCAATGATCCGTCCTTCACCGCAGCCTTGACGACCCTCGCTCGCGTGTAGGGATCCAGTTTGGTGCGTTGGCCTCCGTAGACCGGCAGGAGGACGTGGCCATCCGGGAGATCCACCCGTTGGCTGCAACCTGCACCATATGGGTAGGGCTCCGATCCGTCCGGTTTCCGGAGTTCTTTCCACTCGGTCCATGACTGGTTCTCCGGCGAATAAGCGGAATAAGCGGTCGTGCGTGGTTGACCGGTGGCTGGATGACGCTCGTCAGTGTAGTGAACGGTGTGACCGATGCTGATGAGGCGCTGGCTGCCTGCATGCCATTTTGGCCAAAGATCGCAAACGCCCGACTCCGCATCTTTTCCATCGATGGGAGCTCTGGGGCGTCTTCCGAGTGAAGGGTGAACGATCGGTCCGCTCCACGAGGCACCCATGTCTTCGGAACGCATCTCGTTGACGGCGAGGTAGACATCGCTACCGGTCATCACGAGCGGGTTCATGGTGATAACGATCAGCGGCGCGAGAGGGTTCCGCGGGACGATTCCAGCACGCGCTTGGGTGAAGCATGTCTTTCCGTCGTAACCTTCGCGGATGGTGTCGAGTTGGATCCGGAACGGCGTTCCTGCCAGCAGTTTCATGCAACTCAACGCCGCGCTGAGGAGGCCGAGAGCGATGCTTGAGGAGAGGCTTTTGTGCATGGTTGAGAGAGGAGCGTCGATCCGAGTCGGGATGGGAAGGGTACGGTCAGCGTTGATTCGGGTGAGGGACCAACTCTGGCTGGATGACGGATTCGACGATGCGCCCCTCTACGAGACGGACGTTGTAGGCTTTTGCGGTCTCATTGATGGCGACCGCGCGGACCAGTTTTTTGTCCTCGAAAAGGAGCGCGCATCCGTCGTCGCATGCCATGCCAGGGTTGACCTGATGGGTGGCGATGAGGTCGTGGTAGGCGGGACGGCGTTGTGGGTTGTTGTAATGGGGACACGCGCTTCCCTCGAGCCACCCGAGGCAGGGCATCGCGGTGAGCGCTCCGGGGCGCGAGTCGGTGACGCCGTGCTGGAACCAGCAGATCATGCCCGCGCTTTCACCGGCGATGACGACGCCACGGGCCCAAGCATCGCGGAGCATGTCGACGATGGATTGGTCGCGCCATACGGCGAGCATGTTGAGGGTGTTCCCGCCGGGAACAAGGATGACGTCCGCGGCGGCGAGTTGTTCCTTGAAGGGTTTGAGTCGGTTTGTCGGTCCGAAGAGACGCAGGTGGCGTGGGTGACAGGGCAGTTGATGCATCGTCTCGTACCACGTGACGATGCTTTCGGTGTTGTCGCCGCTGGCGGTTGGGAGGCTGCAGATGGTCGGGACAGGTTTTCCCGACAGCGAGAGGATGTAGCGAAGCATCTTGCGGTCGGGATCGATCGAGGAGAAGAGGCCTCCCCCGACGGCGACGATCCTACGGACGGGTGGAGTTGGTGCATCCGCTGCGAAGGGCTTGAGGGACAGATTGTTTGCGCTCAGGGCAATAAGGGTGCTTTTCAGGATGGATCGACGACTGAGAACCTCGGGATTGGCGGCGTTCATGGCGTGGGAAGGGATGTCAGATTCGCACGAGGATTCCACGGCGGTGGAGCCAGCGAGCCAGGGCGAGCATGACGAGAAGCGAGGTGATCGGGAGCATCCAACCAAGGGCCTGCTCTTTGTTCCCTGTGACTCGTTCTGCAACCGTGCGGAAAAGGCCGAGTCCGGTCAGGAGGTAGAGGATTATGGGATTAGAACCGACCCAGAGAAGGGGTTCGATGAGCGGGGTTTTGGGCCGATTGTCCAACCAGAACGAGAACGCCGTCAGCAGTGTCAGGCTCCAGCCGACGGTGACGAGGACGAAGGAGGGGGTCCACAGTTTTTTGATGATCGGCAACCACGGATGGATGGCCCATCCGAGGCCGATGCAAAGGACACCGATGATGAGGTGTTTGCGAAGATGGGATCGGTTTTCTGCTGCTTGCATGCTGCGCGCAGCCAAATAACCGGCTATGGCTGAAACGATTGCAGGGATGTTGCTCAAGATGCCTTCGGGATCGTGGGTCTTGTCATGCTTTCGGCCTGGGAGAAAGGATTGGTCGAACCAGTTCACGATGTTCTTCCCTTCCTCGAAGCTTGGGGTGTCGCCGCCTGGAGCAGGCACCCCAAGGAGAAGGGCGCTGTAGCCGACGAGCAGCCCGATGCCTGTGAGGAGCAAGGCTTTCGGCTTGAGATAGAGCGCGAGGATGCCAGCGAAGGTAGTGGCGATGGCGATGCGCTGGAGCACCCCGAGCCAACGGACCTTCTCGATGCCGTCTCGCAGTCCTGCGTTGAAGAGGACGCCGAGGAGGAAAAGGATCACCCCCCGTTGGATGAGACGGACGGTGAGTTGTGATCGCGTGGAAGTCGCGAGGTGACGTTGCTGCGAGAAGGCGAGCGATGCGCCGGAGATGAAGATGAACAGGGGGAAGATGAGGTCGTAGAAATGGAATCCGGCCCACGGCACGTGGGTGAGTTGGTTCGCGATGGCTTGCGCGGGAGCGAGTTCGGGCAGGAACCGCTGGATGAGGGTGCGCAGACCGGATTCGAGACCGAGAATCCAGAGCATGTCGAATCCCCGCAACGCATCAAGGGATGTAACGCGGGAAAAAGTGGGAGGGGTGGCCATGAACCCCATCAAGCATGATATGGGCGAGGTTTGGGCCGGAGGGATTTGCGCATGCCCAGAGGCGGAGATGGGTGCGAGAGAGAGGCTGAGCCTTGCGGTCTCGGTCGCGGAGCGCGTTAGGGGGACGGGGCTCAAAGGGAACGGTCCTACTCAACAGGCGCATCCTATCCCGATGGGATGTGAACTGTTCGGCTACCGGAAAGGGGGATCCCATGCGTGGTCGTACACGAGTCCGTATCCGTGCACCTTATCAAATGTTGATTGTCCGTAGTCGGCGTGGAAGCCTCTCAATCCGAATGAGATTGATGACGTTATTGATGATGCTGAGTTGCCTGTGCCTGCGCGCAGCCGAGGGTCGACCGAACATCTTGCTCATCTTGGCCGACAACTGGCGCTTTCCCAACGCGGGGGTGTTGGGGGATGAGATGGCGCTGACGCCCGCGTTTGATCGTGTGGCGCGCGAGGGAACGATGTTCATGAACACCTTCAATCCGGTGCCGTCTTGCTCGCCCACTCGCGCGTGCTTGCTGACAGGCAGGGTGGCGCATCAGCTTGGGGAACGGGCCAGTTTGTGGAGCGGCTTTCCTCGGGATAATCCAGTTGTCACCCAGCTTCTGCGGCAGGCGGGATATCGCATCGGCTACAGCGGGAAACCGTGGGCTCCGGGAAACCACGAGACCTCGGGGTGGACGGAGAACCCAGTGGGTCCGAAGTTTGAGAACTTCGGCGCATTCCTTTCCAAACGCGACTCGGACGCACCCTTCTTTTTTTGGATCGGTAACACGGACACCGCGACCAAAGCCGGAAAACATCCGTACCTTGCAGATGCCAAGGCGAAGCTGGACGCATCAAAACTTGTCATCCCTCCTGAACTGCCTGATTGCGAGGAGTTGCGGGCCGACCTGATGAACTATTATGGCGGTGTGATCCGGATGGACGCAGAGGCCTCTGAAGCGATGGATGCCCTGGAGAAGGCCGGTGAGTTGGACAGGACCATCGTGATTTACACCAGTGACAATGGGTGGCAGATGCCGCGGGGTCTGGCGAACTGTTACGAAGCCGGATCGCACGTGCCGCTTGCCGTCCGGTGGAAGGGGCATGTGCCTGCGGGAAAGAGGCTGGAGGAGTTCGTGAACTTCGCGGACCTCGGGCCCACCTTTCTTGAACTGGCCGGCATTAAAAAACCCGATGTCATGGGCATGCGGAGTATCGCCAGCCTGATGTGTGGAAAACCCGATCAGGCGCCGCG
The DNA here is from genome assembly GCA_964489645.1 of uncultured Chthoniobacteraceae bacterium. Lineage (GTDB taxonomy): Bacteria > Verrucomicrobiota > Verrucomicrobiia > Chthoniobacterales > Chthoniobacteraceae > JBEEPE01. Next base: position 16,523 of record CAZAZT010000085.1, read on the forward strand.
CGACGCAGTTTTCATCGAGCGGGAACGGCACGCGAATGTCCGACATGACAGCCTCAGTTATCCGATGCGCGCCGTACGAACCCGGGAGTTTTTGTACATCCGGAATCTGCGCCCGGATCGGTGGCCGGCCGGTGATCCCGATGTCCTTTTCGTGCACGGAAGGCCGTTCGGCGATGTGGACACCACGCGGGTGAAGGATTTTTTGTTAGCCCACCTCAAGGATCCTGCCTTCGCGAGTTACAACGACCGGATCTTCGGGAAGCGGCCCTCCGAGGAGTTGTATGATTTGCGACGTGATCCGCACCAGTTGTCCAATGTCGCTCAGGACCCCAGTTATACAACGGCCCTTGTTGAACATCGGGCCCGCGTGGATGGGTGGATGAAAAGTTCGGGCGACCCTAGGGTCGACCCGACAAACGACGAGTGGGACCGATTCCCGTATCACGGGAAGCCGCCGAGGGAGTAGCAGGGAATCCAGTTCGATGGAGAGGCTTAGGACCAGCAGGAAGGGCGAACTCGAACTCGTTGGTGAGACCACAAAAGCTGATACCTTGGGGTGAGTTGTGATGGATCCATTCAACCTGAGCCGGTTTATCGAAGCGCAACGGAGCAACTACATCACCGCGCTATCTGAACTGAAGCGTGGCAGAAAAGAGTCGCATTGGATTTGGTACATATTCCCGCAGGTCATCGGATTGGGGCACAGCGAGATGGCGAAAACGTACGCCATTGGATCCAGGGAGGAGGGGATTGCTTACTTGGAACACGCCATTCTCGGACCGCGTCTCCGTGAATGTGCAACTGCCTTGATGCCTCACAAGGGGAGGGAAATTCGCGAGATCATGTTCTCTCCCGATGATTTGAAACTGAGGTCATCGATGACCCTCTTCGCCTCCCTTGCAGGGGCTGGAAGTGTTTTCCATCAGGTGATTGAAGTGTTCTACGGAGGAACGCTGGATCCTCTCACAGAGGCGTTTTTGGCCAGAGGTCAATGGTTGGCCGAATAGAGACTGGCAGTTTTTTAGCGGGATGTGGTCCCTCTCGCATTCGCTGCCTCGGCTTACACGGTCACCCCTTCGCTCCACCGCTGACTGGTTTTCCCCGTTGAACCTCGAAGAAAAAGTCAACTGCCCGAGCGTCCAGCTAACATTTTGTTGCTGAGTTACCTGCCGGTCGAGAAGGCCCTCCATGATCTGTCGTTTTTGGGGCGAATCACATTTGGGGGCACTCCTGCACGAGCATCCAAATCCGTTTGAGGGGCAGTTC
>CAZAZT010000086.1:0-532 GCA_964489645.1 uncultured Chthoniobacteraceae bacterium
CACTTCTGGGATCCGAGGGTTGTCATCCATGCTCATCGAGGCTTTAACGTCGTTGCAGGTATCTGGGCTCACTGCAGCGCAGGTGGGAGAAATGGATTATTTTCAAATCCAGGGGTTTGTCGGCGGTGCTCCCCCATCTTGGTGGAGTGGATACTGGGACGGGTCGATTGGAAACTTGATTGGAATGCAAACCGTAGCTGTCGCTGGTTTGAGCGGATGGCAGCTTGCGGCCCTCAGGAGCGAGCAGTTTGCGGGACTGTCAACGGAGCAAGTCAGTGCGATTCGTGAGTCGTCGATCCAAGGCCTGAATCGTGAGATTCTCAGGGGACTGACGGGGACTCATGCGGAAGCCTTGAGCTCTGCTCAAGTCTCAGGGCTTTCTACCTTTCAGATTAGCCAGTTGAGCACGCAGTCGTTTGCGGACTACTCGATGAATCCATTCGGCGCGGCGAGAGGGTTCCGGAGTGAGGCTTTTCTTGGGTTGAATGGAGCACAGGTGGGTGGGTTGTTGAGTCAGCAGATTGCCGCCATG
>CAZAZT010000086.1:542-1123 GCA_964489645.1 uncultured Chthoniobacteraceae bacterium
CCGCCCCTTGCTCTGGTACCCCTTGCAGGCTTTGGCGTTGGCAGGTGTGTCGTCTCGCGCTCTCCTCGGTATCGGGTCCTCACAGATGGAGGCGCTTACGACCGCCCAAATCTCTGTTTTGAGTGCCAATCAAATTGCCGTCGTGTCGCGGGGCGCCTCTCGCGATGCGTACGGTCAACTTGACGGGATTCAAAGTCCGATCACCGGGTTGAGGACGGATCAGGTGCTTGTTTTGAGTAGTATGCAGGTGGCTGCGATTACCCCAGGAGGGTTTGCATCTCTCGGGCGGGAGCAAGTTTCATCCATTTCGGTCAAGTCTCTGGCAGGTTTGACCACAGGGCAGCTTGCATCGATGAGTTCGTCTCAGGTTGGTGCTTTTGAATCAGCTCAGATTTGCGCGTTGAGTGGAAGACAGTTGGCGAGCATCTCTCCTGGCGCGGTCGCTGAGAGTTGGGATGGTTACTGGTGGTGGGGATATGGTGCCGCATACGGCGGCCTTAGCTCGTCTGCTATAACCTTTTTGAGCAGCGTGCAGGTCGGTGCCTTGACAACTGCACAGTTGACGATGCTGAGTTAGGCGC
>CAZAZT010000086.1:1133-17444 GCA_964489645.1 uncultured Chthoniobacteraceae bacterium
TTCAGAGCGCACAGGTCGCGGCTTTTGGTTCCGGTTTATTGGCTTCGTTGACCAGTGCTCAGGTCGCGAGCTTAACCGAATTGCAAATTCGAGCTCTTCCCGCGAGAGATCCCGCAAGTTCGGGTGATGTTTGGAGCGAGGCGGCTTCGGTGACGGGATTCGAGACGGAAGATATCGCTTCCTTGCGTTTTGCACAGGTGTCTGCATTGCGTCCGGAGCAGGTCATGTGGCTGAGTTCGTCACAGGTTGGGGCGTTCACAACTTCGGGATTGCGCGGATTGAGCACGTCATCGATGGCGGCTCTGAGTCCGGAACAGTTTTTGGGGCTCAGCACCGTCCAGTTGGGTGTCCTGTTTGCGAATCAGTTAAGTGCTGTTCGTCCCTCGGTCATCTCTGAGATGAGTCCTGATCGGATTGGAGCTTTTGGTGCGGCAGCCCTAGCAGGCTTACGTTGGGATCAGGCCGCAGCACTTACGGCATCGCAGGTCGGGATGCTTTCGCCTCAGACTTTACGTGGAATCGGGTCTTCTGGCTTGGCCACATTCACGAACGAGGAGATAGGTGCCTTGACAACAGCCCAAGTTGCGGGTCTCGGTTCTTCGCAGTTCATTGGACTCACATACTTTGGGATGCGAGGTTTTGAAACGGAAGATCTTGCCGTTCTCTCCAGCGGTCAGGCTGCTGGATTGTGGGCGAGTCCACTTGAAGCGGGTGTTTCGAGAAATGACGGCGTCGGACTGAACTTGATCACGAGTGATCAGTTTAGAGTGTTGAAGCAGGAGGTGGTGGATTCGTTAACGTCTGCGCAGATGGCATCTTTATCTGGGGATGTGATTGCTTCGCTGACGCAGCAGCAGTTGGCAAAGCTTCGTAGCGGGCAGGTTATGGGTTTGGGCAGGGACCAGTTCCTTGCGCTTTCTGCTGATCAGCTTGGATGGATGGGATCGAATGCGTTCGTTGGGGCAGGAATGACCATTTTGAAATCCGATCAGGTTGCTTCGCTTTCGACCCAGGAGTTGAGGGGTTTCTCGAGTTCCCAGTTCGCCGCTCTGAGTTCGGGGGCCATGTCCGGTTTTAGGCGGGAGGCTCTTCGGTCGTTGGTGAGCTCTCAGGTCATTGGTTTTGGGAGCGCGCAGTTGATGGCGTTGGATTCGTTCCAAGTGTCTTCGTTTGATCCAGTTGCTCTCTCCGCTTTCGTTCCAAGTCAGATTCGGGCGTTAGCCCCTGCGGCGGTCCAAGGATTGACGGCGGATCAGCTGTCTCGGATGAATGGGATGCAGGCGCAGGGTTTCTCCAGTGCTCAGCTGAGTGCCCTTGTCCCACAACAGTTCCTTTCACTCGGGACTGCAGCGATTTCAGGGTTCAGCCCGGCCCAAGTTTCGGTGTTGAGAAAAGATCAAGTATCGATATTCGGCAGTCGGCAGATCTTGTCTTTAGGCCGAGATCAGCTGGGAGCGCTGGCATTGCCTTCGATTGGAGGCTTGGCTGCGGCGGCGCTTGGTGCGCTGAGGAGTGATCAGGTGGGTGGTTTGACAACTGCCCAGATAAGCGCCCTCGGTTCGAGGCAGGTGGCGAGTCTTTCGACGGCGGCTTTTGTCGGGCTTGGTACGAGTCAAGTGATTGCTTTGACGAGTGTTCAGATCGCGGCATTTGGGAGCATGCAGGCGCAGTTGTTGAGTTCGGGCCAGGTTGGTGCGATTGGCACTGCTACGTTAAAAGCTCTGAGTCAGGGTTTTGTCGGTGGATTGAAAAGCGCTCAAGTCGCTGGATTTAGCGCGGAGCAGTTTTTGACGATGGGATCCGCTCAGGTTTCGAGCATTGCGAGCGGGGCCATCCAAGGGATCAGTTTCCAGGCGTTGGGGGCGTTCGGTAGTGCGCAGGTTGTGGGGATGGGCAGTTTGCAAGTTAGGGGAATCCGCGCAGATCAGGTTGGCCGATTGAGAGTTGATGCGGTGCAAGCAATCAGCTCTGCCCAGATTGGGGCTCTTCAAAGCAGTCAGGTGGTTGGGTTTGTTTCGGAGCAGTTGAGGTCCTTGCGTTCTTGGCAGTTTGCAGGGATTGCGCCCGATGCCTTTGCGGGGTTCACTTCTCGACAAGTGGCAGCATTTGGGAGCGCGCAGTTGAGTGGGATGGTTTCCGGACAAGTTTGCGTGATGAGTGAGGAGCAGTTGGAGTCAATTGACGTCCGTGCGATTCCCGCGATCCGGAGTGCTGCCCTTCTCGGTTTGGACGCTCGACAGGTTGGCTTACTGCAGACGGCCCAGATTGGGGCGTTCAGCCCAGCTCAGGTGGGGGCGTTCATGGGTGAACAGTGGCTCGGACTGCAAGCAAGCCAAGTGGGGGCGATTTCAGTTGCTGCCGTAAGGAATCTGGCTTCGGCCCAAGTCGGAGTTTTGACAAGTGAGCAGGTCGTTCGTTTCACCAAAGACCAGATCGGAGCTTTTAGCGCGATTCAGATTGGCGGGTTGAGTGCTCGGGCGGTATCTGGTTTCACGGGTTCTCAAGCGACAGCGTTCGGAAGCGCGCAGGTGAGTGGATTCAACTCTGCGCAGCTGAGGTCTTTGACGTCGGAGTTTGTCGCGGGGTTATTGCCGACGGGAGTTCGAGGGCTCGGTTTGGGGGCTATTGGCGGTTTGATGTCGTTTCATCTCTCTGCATTCGGGAGTGATCAGATATCTGTCTTGTCCGCGCGACAGGTGGGCGCTTTGGATCAGGCGGCGTTCAGGGGGATTGAGTCCCGAGATTTTGCTGCTTTGAGCAGTTCGCAAGTTGCGGGTGTGACTGCTTCTCAGTGGCGTGCTTTGAGTGGGTCTCAGATTGGAGCCATTTCGACAGGGGCGCTAGACGGTCTGCAGTCAGATCAGATCGCCGCTTGGGGTGGGGTGCAGGTCGCGGGATTGGTGTCGCGGCAAATCCTCGCGATGGACGTCGCTCAAATTGCGGCGATGGACGGAGGCGCGATTGCGAGGCTCAGTACCGCTGCGATGACGGTGTTGAGCCCCTCTCAAGTGGGTGGAATGTTGGTGGCGCAAGTGCAGGGATTGAGTGCGTTGCAGGTGGGAGTATTTTCTGCAAGTCAGTTGAGGGCGATGCGGACATCTCAGGTAGAGGCATTGTCAACCGCATCTGTGCGGGCGCTTAGTTCGCGGCAAATGAGTTTTCTATTGAGTCATCAGGTTGCCGCGTTGAGTTCGCATCAGGTTCGAGTACTTGGGGTCACTCAGGTTGCGGCACTTTCGACCCAGGCGGTCCTAGGTATTGAGCCGCGGGACTTAGCTGCAATGTCCAGCCTGCAAGTCTCGTCTCTCAAGGCATCTCAGATTGAGGCATTAGATGGCGCTCAAGTAAGAGGATTGTCTTTGGATGGAATCCGAGGGCTGAGTTCTCTGCAAGTGACGGCATTGACAACAGGGAATGTCGTCGGATTGACCCGCAGTCAAGTTGCTGTGCTGAGTTCCGTTCAGTTGGCTGGGCTACAGGGGGTCGATGCCTCGATGTTTGGGAGAGAGCAAGTGAGCGGATTGACCAGTCGAGGGTTGATCGGGTTGCAGACAGCGGCGGTGAGAGCTCTGTCTGTGAACGCATTAGGGGCAATCAACAGCGGGCAGTTTCGAGCATTGACGACGATGCAGATCCGCGCGTTGACAAAGGACCAAATCAAAGGTTTGCGGTTTGATGCTTTTGCCACGTTATCGTCAATGCAGGCGATTGCGTTCCAGAGCAACCAGTTGACTGGGTTGGCATCGGGCTGGACGGATGCGATTTCGTTGGCGATCAGATCCAAGAGGAGTTGACGGGCACAAGTGGCACCGGTTTCGAGGGAAGCCGGTTGCCTTCTGAACGTTCCCTCCGCTTAGGCTTTGGGGGCGGGGGTTAGGGGATTTCTAGGGGGGGGGACCAGTGGCTTTTTCGGCCTGAGAGATCTTCGAAACGGGCTCTGAGACGGTAGGTTTTCCCTTTTTTGATCAGGTCTTGGGGCAGCGTCGGACTTCGTGCGGCGGGGTTCTCTTCTCGGAACGTCCAAATGGGGGTCAGTTCGTAACGGGATGGTTCCGAGCGGGCTGAGTCGATTGAAGATGGGGAAGCAGTTGAGGGGTGGGAGGAGGCGGAGGAGGGGGGAGCGATTTCGGCGAGGCGCCATTCGAGGGCTCGAAAGGGATGATTCGAGCGGGATTCAAAAGCGGACACGATGGGCTGGTTCGCCGCTTCGCGGGCGATGGTGGGACGTTCAGGGATCTCATTGTCCTGGGATTCAACGCGCAGGTAACCGAATCCGTATCCCAGCGGGTTTCCATCGTTCGGTTGATAGTTTTTTGTCGGACGGGAATCGGTGGTGAACTCGAGGAGGTAGCGGCAGAAACCCGCAAAATCAGCGCTGGCAAGTTGGCGTTCCCAACGTCCTCCGAAGTGGTCGGCAACCGCGTGTTTGCGGAAGAAGAGGTCGTGTCCGTTCTTGCGCGGATGGAAGTTCCAATGAACAGCATCGAGTTCAGCCCAGTTGCGAGGCGAGTTTTTCGGATGGATCACGCTGGCGAGTTCGTGGAGGAGTTGTCCGATCTGCCCGCCGGTGGGCGATGGGTCGGCGCAAAAGAGGTCGAGGATCTCTCGGGCGCGATTTGCGAACTCGCGCTTGAGGGAGGGGACGTTCAGGCACCGGTTCACATCGATGATGCCGGGTTGGTGGTGGCGCGGGACGAACATCATGTCGAGGTCCCAAGGGATTGGGGCCCAACGGCCATCGGGAGGGTGGTAGTAGGCGAGGTTGCCGTCCGGACGGAGGTCCACATTTGCCAGGAGACGGTTCATTGCATGGAAACTGTAAAATGCTGGGAGATCGATATTTTCGCGCCACCATGCTTCGGGGTGATCCTGTCTCACCCCGTTCAAGAACGTGTTCCAGTCCGAATGGTCGGATGCGGCACCTCGGGCGAGATGTTTCCTGCCGCTTTGCGTGGAGTAGACATTTCCATCGGGCAGTTGCAGTTCCTTGAGCCAATCTCCGTCGAGGTCTTGGATGGCGAGGTAGAGGCCCTGAAGATCTCCGGTGAACTGATCTTTTGGGTCGGACTCCGAGGGAGCGGAGATGATGCGCCATTGGATCCAGTGCGTGTTGGAGGCGGGCACTCCGGCCAGTTGGTACGCGCGGAAGGAGAGGGCTTCGTCGAGTCCTCCGATGCCGCAATGGATGGGGAGGTAGGGGGTTGAGAGGCCGGGGTTTAGGTTGATGCTATCCCAAGCGTTTTCGTAGGGGGTGCCGTCGTTGCGTTTGGCGGCGAGGGGCTGATGTTTACCGAGTTTGATGCCCCATTTGTTCTTGCCCGAAATATGGGCGCTGCCTTGGCCTCGGTTATGGAAGATGATGTGGTCGTGGACGATGCCATCCACGACGAGGGTTCCTCGGAAAGGTTTCCGGTGGAATGTGCCGTTCCATTGGCTGTTCGCGACATCGTCGCCACGGGCGATGAGATGGTATGCGGGCAGGGTTTGGAGGAAATCTTTGGTGAAGGTGAGTGGCTCGGATTTGCTTGGGCGAATCGAACCTACGTAAGGAGGGGGGCCGTCATAAACGAACCATGCTCGATTCGGGCAGGGGTCGTCCTCCCGGGGAAAACAGGCGGTGAGCGCCTGATCGCTCTGGCCACGGATGCGATAACGGATGAGGCGGCGATGCGTCTGGATCTCTTTGGGAAGGGTCGCGATGAACTGGGTGGGTTGCGCGGTCGAGGGGTTGACGGTTGGTTGCGGAGACATTTTCAGCGAGGTCCATGTCTGCGCGAAGGACGGGTCGGTGAGGCGGATATAGTTCCCAGGTTCAACGATTTGGTACTCGAGGGTGACGTCTTTGAGTCCTCGTTCTGCGCGAGCGGTGATGGTAACAGATTCACCGGAGCGGGGTTGTGCTGGGGTGTGTTGAACGTCGAGGAAGGCAGGGGCGGCTTGCGGGGATAGGACGGAGTTCGCGCGTCCGGGTGAGGGGCTTTTTGGCAAGGGAGCACCTTTGGCGGAGCGGAGTTCGATGTCGAAGGTGAGGTCGCTGCTGTGCTTGCTGTTATTGAACACTTGGGCAGCGAGGAGGTTCTCGCCTGGGCGGAGTTGCTGATGAGCGTTTGGGAGGGGGTACGATTCGGGCTCTGGACCGGCTTCGTGATCCGAGGCGGTTGCGGTGTGGGGCAGGTTTCCGGGGGGCAGGTTGAGCCGGAGGATTTCGTGTCCGTTGAGCCATAGGATGCATCCATCGTCCACACGGATCCGTGCGACGAGCGCTGGGATGGAGGCGGGGTTGTCGATTGAGAACGATTTTCTCAGGAAGAGGCAAGTGTACTGCCCTTGCATGTCGGTCAGGACGGTGGCGTCGTCGTCGTCGCCGTATCCGATGGAGAGCATTGCGGGTTGCCAAGTGGCGTCCTCTTTGAAGTCCCGTTCTTTCCAAGCGGTTGATGGTGAGGAGGCTTCGGTGCGACCGTGGCGCCAACTCCAACCGGCTGCCGAGGCGGGCAACAGCGGCGGGGTGGATTGGAGGTCGACGGGAAATCCGGCGCTTCGCCAGGATGCGGGGCTTTCGGAGGGGAGGTTTGGGTGAACCCGTTCGAGGGAGGGGCCGTCTCCGGAGGCGGCGATGGGCCACGGAAAGGTGTTCAGGTATCGGACAGAGTCGATGGTTTGTCCGGAGGGATCTTTGAGGCGGAGGGTTTCGCCTCGGTGTTTGAGTTTTCCTGGGAGCGGTCCGAGCGGATGGAAACCGAACTCTTTTTGAAAGCTGGCGGGGTTTGAGGCGACGACGAGGAAGCCGTTTGGGCTGAGGGTTTGGCCTGCTGGGAAGGTGAACTTTTCGAGGGTCCAGAGCGAGAGGTCGATGGGGTTGGGGGTGGTGTTGTGGAGTTCGATGAATTCGGAGGTCCGTTTCTCGGGCGGATGGAAATGGATCTCGTTGATGACGACGGGCGGAGTGGCGTGAGCGAAGGTGAGGGTTCCGAGGGCGAGGGCTAGCGCGAGGGGGGGGAGCGACCTCACGGAGGTGAGCTTCAGCTGCATAGGGTTATTTGGGTTTGGCGCTGACGGGTGCGTTTTGCGCGGGGATGAGGGGAGTGGTGGAGTTTTGGTGTTTGGCGCGGGGAGGGCAAGCGAGACGGGTTGGAAATGAGGCTTGAGGGTGGGGTGATTTGGCGAAGGATGGGGACTGCCTGACGACAGGCGAGACCGTATGGAATGGTATTACGAGACAGACGGACAGCCGAAGGGGCCTGTGGGTATTGACGAGTTCCTTGAGCGGGTTCGCGAGGGGGTGATTGGCGAGGAGACGTTGGTTTGGCGCAAGGGGATGATCGACTGGTTGGAGTACGGGGCGGTTCCGGATGCTCCTCGGGTGGTCACTCCGCCTCGTTTGCCGGAGGTTGCGTCGGGTGTTGTGGCATCGGGTGTGCAGGAGGGGGGGGCGTTGGTTGAGGTGGTGGTTGAGGCGGAGGGCGACGGCCCTGCTTGGGAGCGGGATGCGGGGCATCACAACGTTTTTGCACGATTGGGGACGACGTGTGCGGAGGTGATGATGGACACGACTCGGTGTTTCCGGACGTTGCGTCAGCGTGGGAATCTGGGGATGGCGGTGTCGTATGCGTTGTTTGCGCAGTTGATTGGACTGGTCTTTTTTTCGGCGGATCTTTGGTTAGGGATCCGGAATCGGGGTTTGGAGGTGGTGTTGAAGGAGGTGTTACCTCGTCAGGTGGAGGTGGATATGGTGCAGCGGTTCATCAGTGAGAAGATGACTTCCCCTGCGATCACGGTGTTGCTGGTGGGAGTTTTTGTGTTGGTGAATCTGTTGCTGATCCCGGTGCAATCGGCGGTTTTGTCGGGGATCTTGCATTTGAACTTGCGGATGACTGGGGCGGCGCGGCGTCCCTTTGAGACGACGTTCCGGTTGGTGAGTTATGTGAACGGGTCGGTGACGATCATTGGGGTGATCTCTTCGTTGACGTCGATGACGGCGTTGGCGTTGGGGCGGAGCATGGGTTTGGCGGGGGCGCTGATCGGGGTGGGCGGGTTCATGTGGATGATGTTTGTATTGGTGACGGCGGTATCGGAGACGCACCGGATTTCGGGGGTACGGGCTTTGGGGGCGCTGTCCTTGATTGTTGTTGAGTTCTTGATCTTGGCGGTGGGTTTGGCGGTGTTGTTGCCGGCGGTGGCGGCGTTGTTGGCTGCGGCGAAGTGAGGTTTTTGGGGAAGGTTTTTTTGGGTGCGGGGATTTGGTTGGGATAAGGGCTGGAATTGGGGGGGAAACCTGAGCACCTTTGAGGTGTTTTAACAGGAGTCATGACGAACGAAGCACAGACATCACGGAGTCCGGCCAAACGGGTCTTGCCCTGCGGTATTGGGATGGGGGCCATCTTATTTGCGGTGATGGGTCTCTCGGGGTGCGACTTTTACTCTGGGATGTACGCTTACAAGCGGTCGTATTTCATTCCTTACGAGAGAATCGAAGCTGAGCGATTGGCTGAGGAGAGAGCGAAGTTGGATGCGGAGAAGGCGAAGGCGGATGCGACTCGGATGGCGGCTGAGGGGTTGATGAACGCCCCGGCGGCGGCGCCTGCGCAACAGGGAGGCGGCGGGGTGGGAGCGATTCCGGGATTGGATCCGATTCCGGGTTTGTGAGGGGGCGTTGCTCTGTGGGCTGAGGCTTGGGTGGGGTCTGGAGTTGTGTGATGGAGATCTGAGATGTCGACGGAATCACGAGCGCAGGGAGGGGGAATCCATGCGGAGGTGCACGTGTTTGTTGGGCACGTGCATGTGACGACGTACGCGGTGCCGCCGGGCGAGTATTTGATCGGATCCGATCCGAGTTGTCATTTGCGGGTGGAGGCGGAGGGGATGCATGCGATGCACGCGCGGTTGATTTTCAAGGGGCACCGGGTGTTGGTGGAGCCTTTGGATGAGGGTGGAACGGTTTTCATCGAGGGTGAGCGGGTGCATTTGGCGACGCCGTTGCAGCCGGGGACGGAGATGCATGTGGGCGGTGCGCGGTTGTGTCTGTCGTTGACGGAGGCGGCGCAGCGGTTCATCCGGGAGAGTTTGTCGGACCCGACCTTGGGTTTGGAGGCGGCGAAGTCGGAGTTGGCTGGGGAGCGGTATCGGGTGATCGGGAGGGTGGGGCGGGGGGGGATGGGCATTGTGTTGAAGTCGTTGGATCAGAGGGTGCGTCGGAATGTGGCGGTGAAGATGTTGAAGGGGGGGGCGGAGTACTCTGGGGAGAACCTGATCCGGTTCATTGCGGAGGGGCAGCTGACGGGGGAGTTGGAGCATCCGAACATCGTGCCGGTGTATGACCTTGGTTTGGATGGGGATGGACAGGCGTATTACGCGATGAAGTTTGTGGATGGGGTGACGTTGCACAGTGTGCTGGATGGTTTGCGGAGTGGGGATGCGAAGATGCGAGCGCGGTTTTCGTTGGCGGAGTTGTTGACGATTTATCAGAAGGTTTGCGATGCCGTTGCGTACGCGCATTCCCGGGGGGTGATCCATCGCGATTTGAAGCCGGGGAACGTGATGATCGGGGAGTTCGGTGAGGTGATGCTGATGGATTGGGGGCTTGCGAAGCGGACGGCGGAGCCGGTTTTGGAGGGGCAAGCCACGACTTTGACGGGGGAGCAGGTTGCGGAGGTGGTGGGCGCGAAGTTGCAGACGCGGCGTGGGTCGGGGGGAGATCTTAAAAGTTTTGAGACACTGGATGGATTTGTGGTGGGGACACCGCCGTATCTTTCCCCGGAGCAGGCGTGTGGTGCGGTTGAGAAGATCGGGGGATGGTCGGACATCTATGTGTTGGGGATCATCTTGTACGAGATCTTGACCTTGCGTCAGCCGTTCTCGGGCGAGTGCGTGGAGGATGTGTTGCTTGCGATCCAGACGGGTCGATTCATGTCGCCGTTAGAGTTCAACCGTAGGGAAATGCGGGAGGATGAGGTGGAGTTGGATCATTGTCCTGGGGGGCGCGTTCCCGAGGGGTTAGCGGCGGTGGTGGTGAAAGCGATGAGTGCGGATCGGGAGGATCGGTATGCTTCGGTGGGGGAGTTGCAGCAGGAGGTGAAGGATTACCAGAACGGGTTCCCGACCAAGGCTGAGCAGGCGGGATTTGTGAAGCATCTTGGGGCGTTCTTGCAGCGGCACCGTCGCGAGGCGATCCTGGTGGCGACGTTTTTGATATTGGCGCAGGTATCTGCAGTGATGGTATTTGTGCGAATCCGCGGGGATGAGAAGAAGTTGCGAGCGAAGACCCAGGAGCAAACGGAGACGATTGTGCGTTTGGAATCTTTGCTGGCGCAGTTGCGGGAGACGGGGAAGGACAACTACGAGGATGCGATAGACCTCTACAGCCGCGGATCTTTCAAGGAGGCGTTGGACCACATCGACTTAGCGTTGGCGGGTGAAGGAGGGCGGGGCGGGTATACGGCGTTCTATCCGATGTTCCAGCTGATGCGTGGGGATATCTTGATGCAGATGGGAGAGTTGGAGGGGGCGCGCGAGAGTTATCATGCGGCGTTTGATGCGGACCCGAATTGGGTGGACATGGAGCGTGTGGACGAGGAGATCCTGATGGCTCGGGAGACGGGAGACCGTCCAGCCAAGAGATTGTTCCCGAACTTCCAAAAGCACGTGGGTTCTGGGGCGAAGAAGGCTGGTAAGGTGGAGTCCTTGCCGCCGGGCGCTCCTCGGCCGAACGCAGTGGAGAAGGCGGAGTCCAAAGAGATCCGCGAGATGAAACGGGCGCAAAAAGTGGCTACGCCGGAGCGCCCTGCGGATTCGCCTGAGGCCGCCAAGTCTAAGCCTTGACCGTTTTTCGAGGAGTTGTGGGGCGGTTCATCCTGACGGTCAGACCTCTTCCAGCATGGCGGTTGCGTCGCCGAAGGTCGCCGGATGGACGTCCATCTTGTCCATGAGCGAAAGGAAGAGGCGGCAGAGTTGGCGGTTCGGCTTCTCCTTGTAATCCAGCACGCGGCCTCCGTTGATCCGACCGCCTGCACCGCCGAGCACGATGACGGGGAGTTGATCGTTATCGTGTCGAGCGCCGGCCATCATGCTGGAGCAATGCATGATCATCGTGTTGTCGAGCAACGACTTGTTTCCCTCCTTGATGGCGTCGAGCCGTTGGGCGAGGTAGGCGATCTGCTCGATGAAGAACTGGTTCACCTTGAGCCAATCCGCGCCATCGCTGTGCGAGAGAAGGTGATGGATCATGTAATCGATGCCGTGGCCGGATTGTTGGACGCTTGGAAGGTTCGGGAAACGCAGGGCACTGTGGTCGTTGTTGAGTTTCAACGTGGCGATGCGCGTGGTGTCGGTCTGGAATCCGAGAACCATGACATCCACCATGAGGCGCATGTGTTCTGCGATGTCTTGAGGGATACCGTCGGCAGGGCGCGGTCTGTCAGGCTTTTCGAGGGTTGGGCGCCAGCCTTGGAGTTCTCCGCGTTTTCCGGCGTTCTGGAGTCGTTTTTCTACGTCCCTGACGCTTTCGAGGTATTCGTCAAGTTTGTGTTGATCATTCTTGCCCAGTGTTTTGCGGATGGATGTTGCGTCGGCGAGCACGGCATCGAGCACGCTGATGTCGGCGGGAGAACTTTCGTCTTTGAAGAGGCGGTCGAACGCGAGGGCGGGATAGAGTTCGAGGGGTGTTGGGGTGGTGGGAGAGCTCCATGAGATGTGGGAGCTGTAGAGCATGGAATAGTTCTTGTGGACGGACGGGTTCGATTGTTCGCAGGCGAGCACGAGGCTCGGGACCTTGGTGTGGCGTCCGTAGGTTTGTGCGAGGACTTGGTCGAAGCTGGTTCCTGAGCGGATATCGCCCCCGGAGGCGATGGGTGCGCCGGAGAGCATGTTTCCGGTTTGGGAGCTGTGGATGTTCCCTTTGCGTGCTTGCTCGTGGTAGAGGCCACGGATGAAGAGGAGACGTTCGCGGAAAGGGGTGAGCGGTTCGAGCACCTTGCCGAGTTCCATCCCGGATCCCTCGCCTTTTGCCCACCATTCCTTGGAGTGGAAGCCATTGCCGGAGAAGGTGACAGCGAGGCGGATGGGCGGTTCTGTTTCGCTGCGTTTTGTGGCGGATGCAGCCCTAAGTTGGAGTGATTCCAGCCACGGGAGGGACATCGAGACGCCGACGCCTCGAAGGAAGGTGCGGCGGGAGAGGGACGGGTATTTCATGGGTTTGTTGGGGGTGGGTGAGGTTAGAGATCGTGATGAAGTCATTGCGCACCTTGGTGTTCGGTGCCACGGATGTTCCGGAACTGGGGGCTGAGCACAATCGCTTCGATGACATCGGCGATGCGAGGTTCATCGAGGGCGATGATCTTTTCGAGGAGGGGCTTGTCCGAAAGTTGTACGCTTCTGCCTACGGCGTAGCCGAGGAGTTTGCGGGCGAACTGCCGGAGGAAATCGTTCCGGCGCGTTCCCGCGAGATAGCGACGGAGGCCGTCGATCCCTTCAATGGGTGTGCCGTCTGCGAGGGTTGTGCGGGTGGGACGATTGCGCGAGCGACCGATGGGGTCGAACCCTTCGAGCGCGAAACCGATCGGATCGATCCGGCGGTGGCATCCGGAGCACCGTTCATCGGAGGAGTGGCGTTCGATGAGTTGGCGTTCGGTGAGCCCTTCGGGCGCTTCTTCAGGCAGGATGGGCACGTCCTTTGGGGGGCGAGGGAGCCGTTCGCCGAGGAGGACTTCACTGACCCAGTTCCCCCTCAGGATGGGACTGGTCCGGGACGCTCCGGATTGTTTGGAAAGGGTTGCGGCCAGCCCGAGGATACCGCCGCGATGGAACGATTGGAGTCCGTCGACGCGTTGCCAACCATCGCCATGGAGCGGCACGCCGTAGTGGGCTGCGAGAGGAGCGTCGACGAAGGTGTGATCCGCATTGAGAAGCGAGAGGACGGGGGCGTTGGTTTGGATGGAATGACTGATGAAGCGGACGGATTCCTCGAGCATGGAGGTGCGGAGTTGGGTGAATTGTGGGAAGTGGCGTTCACTTTTTTCCGAGAGGGTCGCGATGTCGCGGATGTGCAGCCATTGGCATCCGAACTCGGTGGCCAATCGGCGGATGCGTTCGTCCGCGATCATTCGACGGGTTTCCGCGCGAAGAGTCTCGGGGTTGGTGAGTGCGCCGGATCGGGCGAGATCGAGAAGTGTCTGATCGGGTGCGGATGACCACAGGAAGTGGCTGAGGCGGGATGCGAGTTCGTGGGGTGTGACGGGGCCGGTCTGTTCGGGTGCGCGTTCGCTCCGGTAGAGGAAGGCGGGCGAGGCCAAGATGCGGACGAGCATCAAGCGTGGGTCGAGAGATCTGAGAGCCTCGGATTCTTCGGAGGAGAGGGGGCGGCGCCATGCGTTTGCGGCGAGTTGGAGGAGCGCAGTGCGTTGGGCGTCGAGCGAGGTCCTCTTCTTTTCCCTGAACTGAGCGGCGGCTTCCATGATGGGTTTTCGCATGGGTTCGAAGGCAGAGGGTTTGGCGTCCTGGGTTGCGAACTGCCAGAGCTGTTCGAATGCAGCGACCTGTTTTAAGGGAGCTTCGCTGACGAAGAGCATCTCGTCCCACAGTCGTTCAAGTTCCTCGGTGGTCGGTCCATCGAGCATGAGACGTCGGAGGTGCTCGTCTTCGCGGTGGTAGAGGGTCAGGGTGACCACCTCGTCAACGGGGACGATGCGCGTGTAGCACAGGGCTGCTGGGAAGAGTTCGCGGAACCGTTTGAAGGAGCGCTCGAAGCGCTGGTGTTCCTCGGAGCCTTCGTTGACGATGATGGGTGCTGAGTGAGAGGACAGAAGGTTGTTATCGCTCCACTGACCCTTCTTTTGGACCGAGAGGGCGATGCCGGGGAGGAGGGTGGTTGGGGCGGTCGGTCCTGAGGGGGAGGTTGGGCTTTCGGAAAGGACTTGGAGTTGGACGCTGCCTTTGGCGGGGGAGCGCAAACGGCCGGTCACGACAAACTCGGCCCCTTTCGCGAGGGTTGCGGGGATTTTTATGGGGATGACGGAAGGCGCGGTGGTCTCGATCGGAGGTTGTGGTGCGGTCGTGGGGGTCGGGGTTTCGGAGAGTTTTCCTGCGAGCAGAGGGCTCGTGAGGGGGAAGTTGGTCTGCAGGAACTCACGGACTTTGAGGGCGTTCTCTGGGGTGGGGGATCTTCGCCAGTGCGCGATCGCCTCGGGGAGATCCGGGCCGTTCTGCGTGTCGGCGGGCTGGCTTAGGAAGTGCCATTGCCCGTGAGGGTTACCTTTGAGGATGTCAGGAGAGACATCTTTGGCCAGATCCCAGGTTGTCGTTCCGTCGGTGATGGTGAGATTGACTGCGGTGAGGTCGCATGAATGGTTTCCGTCGCGGGGACCGATGACGATGGCGACGACGTTCCCTTCGTCGATGGAGGTGTTTTGAAAGGGGCCGAACGGGAGGATTTTTGCGCGTTCGGAGAGACCTTTTGCGAGGGTCTCTGTGGATGCGCCGCTTCGGAGTTCGATGTTCCAAGTGATCCCGTTACCGCACTCGGGGTGTGCGTGGCTGACGTTCCCGGAGATGGTGAACCTGCCTTTTTTGGGGCATTTCCATGCGATGACGGAGGCGCGCTTCGGGGAGGGGTGGGTTGCGACGCTGTGTGCGCGCATGGTGCCGGGGATCCGGACCGTTGCGTCGGACGAGTTTGCGAGGACGCTCAGTGCGTCGGAACCGGTCCAGCCTTTGATGAAGTTGTAGTCGGGTGTGCTGGTGAGTTTCCCGGTGAGCAGGGGCTCGAGTTTGGTGGTGCCGTGGCCGAGGTAGTTGCGCCACGCGAGGAGATGTTCGGGCGGGGCGTTGTCGGTCCCGGAGGCGATGGCCTGGAGACATTGAACGCAGGATTGGATGAGGTCGGTCCGGAGGGATTCGAGGCGTTTCAGCGAGGGTTCGATCTCTGCGACCGCGATGTCGGGGCGGCCTGGGGTGACGATCCTCGCTTTTTCCCAGATGACATCATCGTTCTCGGAGCCGTCTCCGGCGTTGCTGGCGACGAGATAGATCGTGGTGTCCTTTTGAGTGTCGAGTTTGGTGCGCGATTCGAAGTGGGAGGTGATGGGTGAGAGGGGTTCTTGCCAGGCTTTTGGGCCGTTCTCTTTCCCGATGTGTCCGACTTGGGTGAATCGCCAGAGGACGTTTTGCCAGGGGACAATGTCGTCGGCTGTGAGTTCGCCTTTGCGGAACTTGGATTGGAGGGGAGAGAAGAGGGGGTCGTTGTCGTTGGTTGCGAGCGCGGTGTTGAGGAGGCCGAGGTATTTCGGGCTGAGGTTCGTGTCCTGTTTTTGGGATTGGAGGGCGTCGAGATATTGTTGGAGGGGGATGCGTCCTGCTCCGTCGCCGAGGTCGAGTTTGATGCCTTGTTGTACTGTTTCAGAGCCTTTGGCTGTACCGGAGTACCGGTCGTAAAGGGCTCGGATCTTGGCGAGTGTCTCGTTGGTCCAGTCCTGAGGGGACGTGCTGCCTGAGAATCGGATCCCATTTGGGGTGAGGACCATATGATTTGCGATGTCCTTGGCTGCATCGAGGTATTTGGTGAGCAGTGCTGGGGACATCACGAGTGCGGCGCCGGCATTGGTGAAACCTTCTCCGGCGGCGCCATCTTCAGGGAAATCTCGGGTGGGTTCGAGGGATGGGACGCGTGTGAGGTCTTGGATGGAGTAGGTGTATTCTCGGTTGGAGAGTCGACGAAGAATGACGGGGCCGGGATCCCCTGCATTTTGTGTAGCGAGGGTGTCGAGGGCCTGTTGGATCGATTGGACGAAGGTGGCTTTTTCTGGGGCGGAGAATTGGCGTTCTTTTTTCGGGGGCATCTCGCCGAGGGCGATCTGTTCGAGGACGTTTTCCCAGATCTTCGGTTGTTGGCGGATGACGGATGATTCGAGGTCGAGATCCCCTTTTTGTTTGGCGGTGGAGTGGCACTCGAGGCAATGGGATTTGAGGAGGGGTTCGATGGCGGGGGGGCGCGGCGGCGCATCGGCGATGGCGGATGACGCGAGCGTGATGCCGAGCGCAAAGAGGGGCGATAAGTGTCTAAGGGTCATGGGTGTGAGGGGGCGATCCTTGGAACTAGCGAGGGGAATGTCTTTGGAGCGGATTCTGGATTTTTGGTATACCGTTTGCGGATTAAGACTCGTGCAGTGCAGGAATATTTGGAAGGATTTTTCTGATCAGCGGTGGATTGAATCCTTGAATCGGTGATGCAGTTTGTCGTTTAAGGCACGGAAGTTGGTTTGTCGGTCGGGATGGGTTTTCGTGTTTTGTGGGTTCTTGGATTTTGTGGGGTGCTGTGTTTTG
>CAZAZT010000087.1:0-17429 GCA_964489645.1 uncultured Chthoniobacteraceae bacterium
TTCTCGGACCATCTCAACGAACCGCCCCCGCCCCACCAGCGAACGGAACGCCACGGCCTCCCCATCCCCCCCCACGACCGCACATGCCCCGCTCCCTGACAGAACACGCTCAACCCAAGCCGTCACGTCCCCGTAGGACCACCATGACCCATCATCGTGCCGATACGCCAACAACGAGCCGTACTCACCCACCCCAAATCGCCCATCATAGCCCACCACCCCAGCCAACATCCCACGCGGAATCCCGTCGTCCACACGCATCCCAACCCCCGCCTCCCCCTGCCTCCACGCCGCTGCCAAAGTTCCTGCCTCCCTAAAAAAGTCGCCCCGCAAAACCCGCCGGGGTTCCACAGCGATCAACGAAACCGCCCCGCGTTCCGGCGCGTCAGAAGAGGTGTCAAAAAACACCAACCCCGTTTCCCGACTCAGCGCGCGCGCAACATCCGCCGGCGCAAAATCGTCAAGGGCCGAACAACGTCTCAATCCACTCATCCTACCCCTCTGCACCAAAGATTCGTTGCCGACAACCAACCCTCACTCCTGAGCCGCTGGCACAATCCCCTCCGCACGGAGCCACTCGCCAACGCGCGCAGCCCAATCGTTCACCGGCAAACCGTTCCGCTTCATGCCAAAGCCGTGCCCGCCCTTCGAATAGACATGCAACTCTGCCGGCAACCCCAGCTTTCGGTACTCCACATAAAGATACGCACTCGCCAAGGCGCTCGTCTGCCCCTTGTCATCCCCCGCATGGATGAAGAATGCCCTCGGCGAAGCCGTCGTCACCTTCACCTCCGGCAACAAAGCGCCCTCCCCCTTCTCCACCAAATACGCCGGGTAAACCGGCACCATGAAATCCGGACGCGCATTCTCCACCTCCAACGCCGCATCAAAAGCATACGTCCGAGCCCCATGATTCAATCCGAGATTGACCGTCAGATGCCCCCCCGCCGAGAACCCCAAAACACCGATCCGCGCCGGATCCAAACCCCACTCCGAAGCACGCTTCCGGATCATCCCCATCGCACGTTGCGCGTCCTGCAATGGCTCGATTCCTCGCCCTGAAGGACGCGCCGGCACTCGGTATTTCAACAAAATCCCCGTCACCCCCATCCCGTTCAACCATTCACACACCTTCGTCCCCTCGTGCGCCATCGCCAAACTCGAGTATCCGCCCCCCGGACACACCCACACCGCCGCTCCATTCGGCTTCTCAGGACCGTACCCCCTGATCGTCGGATCCGAGACATTCGTGACGCGCACCACGTCCTTCTCACTCTTCGGTGGGATCACTTTCTCGGGCTCACACCGGTAACCCTCCGGCTCCGGCGCGCCCGCAGGCCACAACTTCACCACCACCGGCTCGGCCGCCATCAAGGCCGACACCCCGAAGAACCATCCCGCTACAACTGCCACTCGCGCCGATGTGAAGAGTTTCAATGACATCCTCCAACCCTAACCCATCCACCCCCCCGACCAGAAGCCCCAAGGAGATCCAGCCCACGGAAAATCGCCGCAAGCGCCTGAATCACTCCCGCGATACCTCCACGATCCGCGCAGCACCCGCCCCAACACGCACCGCACTCAGCAACGCCTCCACCTGCGACGGAGCCCCATCCGCCGCCAACTTCACCACCACGCGGTGATCCGAAAGGAAGATCCTTGCTCGATTCACCACAACCCGCTCAGGACCGCCAAGCCCCCCCTCCCGAGCCGGCGCAAGTCGCTCCGGAACCATGGATTCCACACCACGTCGGATCACCACCGGCCGCACACCCGTCTTCTCCCAAACCACCCGGCCAACCAGCTCCACCGTCCGATCGTGCCACCCCAAGATCAGCTTTGCCAAAACCCCAACCCCAACCACAAAAGCACCCAGAAGAACCCACAAAGGACCGCGCCCCCGCCCCATTCCACTGGCTCCTCCCTCACCGAGCTCGGGTTTCCCTTCCATGACCCAAAAACCCTAACCCCAAACCACCTTCCTCTGCGCCGCAATCATCTGACGGATTCCCGCTCCACCAACCTCCAACATCGCGTCCAACTGAGCCCGCGTGAACGTCGACTCTTCCCCAGAACCCTGCACCTCCACGAACCGCCCAGACTCCGTCATCACAAGGTTCAGGTCCACCTCCGCGTCCTTGTCCTCCACATAGTCCAGATCCAGCAACACCTCCCCCTTCACCACCCCCACACTCACAGCCGCCACCATCTCCTTCAGCGGCAATGTCTTCAGCTTTCCGGACTCCAACAACGCACGACAGGCCAACAACGCCGCAACACACCCCCCCGTGATCGATGCCGTCCGCGTGCCCCCGTCCGCTTGCAACACATCACAGTCGACCCACAAAGTCCGCGAACCAAGCTTCTCCAGATCGATCACCGCACGCAACGAACGCCCGATCAACCGCTGGATCTCCACACTCCGCCCATCCAACTTGCCCCGCGTACTGTCGCGCTGTTTCCGGTCGTGCGTCGAATACGGCAACATCGAGTACTCCGCCGTTAACCATCCCCCCGTGACCCCCTGCTCCTTCATCCACCGAGGAACAGACTCCTCAATCATCGCACTGCAGATGACCCGCGTGTTGCCCGTGGCAACCAGCACCGAGCCCGTCGCATTCGGAGCAATTCCAGGGGTAAATGAAAGTTCGCGGAGTTGATCCACCAGTCGGCCATCGTGACGCATATCGCTCACTCAATCTCACGACTCCCGCGCTTTCAATCCCCGTCATCCTCCGCCGAAAAATCAATCCACCCACGACCCCCACCAACCCGTCGCACGGAGCGCCTAACGCCCCACATCTTTCCGACCCGTGCCATTACATGAACCGCATCGCGAAAATCGCCGTCCATCGCACGCCGTGCATTTGAACGCACCGCGCATCCCCGACCCCTGACACAGCGAACAGGTCAGCGAACCATTGCCCGAACCGCGACAAGACGCGCAAACCGCCCCAGCACCGCTCGACCCGCCCCCCGAAGAGGAGAATCCCAATCCGTTGCACGCAGAACATTTGAACGCACCGCGCCGCCCAGAACCCCGACACAACGAGCACGGAAGAGACGACGTCCCCGAGGAAGAGCCTTCCACCTTGCTCGATCCCGCCCCCTTCGACGCCGAACCACCCTTGCCCTCCCCGTCCCCTCCAGGCTTTTTGCCGCTCCCACCACACCTCGAACAGCGACTGAATCGCCTCCCATCGCACGCAGAACATTTGAACCCTCCCTTCAACCCCGTCCCCTTGCAGAGAGAACACACCAACGCCCCATTCCCAGATCCACGACACACCGAACACGCCTCCCCCGCAAACACCCCAATCCCACAACACACCGCCGACCCGAAAGCACAAAGCCGGATCAGACCCTGCCGCCGAGTGGAAAGCGATCGCATGAGAAACCCCTACCACAACTTCCAGCCTCAGAACATGTTTCCTCTCAATCGAACGCACGCCGAAGCCGCGAAGAGACAATCACGCACCCCGTCAGACCCACTCCCGAACGGGTTTCATTTGCGCTGAACCCGCCGCGGTCTAACATCGACCCCTTTGGTCCGTCCGTCGGACCCGGTCGAGACATCCATCCCGTTCTATGGCAAACACCATTCTTGTCGGCGCCCAATGGGGCGATGAAGGCAAAGGCAAAATCATCGATTTCCTCACAGAAAACGCCGACATCGTCGTGCGTTCCCAAGGCGGAAACAACGCCGGCCACACCGTCATCGTCGGCGGAACCAAATACGTCCTCCACCTCATCCCCTCCGGAATCCTCCGTCCCGACAAAATGTGCGTCATCGGAAATGGAGTCGTGCTCGATCCCGTCGCCGTCGCAGGCGAAATCAAGGGCCTTCGCGAGAGAGGGATCGCCGTGACGTCGTCCAACCTATTGATCAGCGACGCCGCACACTTGGTCCTGCCCTACCACCGAAAACTCGACGAAGCCAAAGAGATCGCTCGCGGCGACGCAAAAATCGGCACCACCAAACGGGGAATCGGTCCAGCCTACGGGGACAAGATCGCTCGTACCGGACTCCGCGTTGCCGACCTTCTCCTTCCGGAAGTTTTCGCCCAAAAACTCGCCCAACGTGTCCGCGAGAACAACGCGATCCTCGCCACCTACGGGATTGAACCCGTGGACTTCGAAAGCACCCTCGCCGCCTGCAACGAAGCCGCTGAACTTCTGCGCCCGCTCATCGGCAACACCGTGGTGTACCTCCACAACGCCGTCAAACAACGGCGCGAAATCCTTTTCGAAGGCGCTCAAGGCACGTTCTTGGACATCGACCACGGCACCTATCCCTACGTCACCAGTTCAAACACCACCGCCGGCGGCGCATGCACCGGCTCTGGCGTTCCCCCACACCACATCGACCGAGTGCTCGGCGTGGTCAAAGCCTACACCACCCGCGTCGGTGAAGGACCGTTCCCGACCGAGAACCAAGAGATCAGCGACATGCTCCACGGCATGGGCCGCGAATTCGGCGCAACCACCGGCCGCGCCAGACGCTGCGGTTGGTTCGACGCCGTCGCAGTCCGCTACGCCGGCATGATCAACGGGATCGATGACCTCGCGGTCACCAACCTCGATGGCCTCGATTCGCTCGATTCAATCAAGATCTGCACCGGTTACTCACTGCACGGCAAAAGCTTGGAAATCCCGCCGCTCGACCACGCCGAACTCGCCGCTTGCGAACCCATCTGCATCGAGATGCCAGGGTGGAAAACTCCCACCGATGCCATCCGCAACTGGAAAGACCTCCCCGAGAACGCTCGCAACTACCTCCTCAAGATCGCTGAGGTATGCGGAGCACAACTCCGGATCGTCAGCGTCGGCCCCAATCGGGAACAAACCATGGTTCTTGACTGAACCATCAATTCAACGTGGAAGAAGGGCCTGTCCTTTCGGTAGTTTGACGACCAAGCCATCGCCTTGAACACCACGTCCACCAGCGCTCTCCTCTCCGCTCCGCCCCTCCCCGAGGCCACCGTGCCGCGCCATATCGCCGTCATCATGGACGGCAATGGCCGCTGGGCTGCCGAACGCCGCCTACCTCGGATGGAAGGCCACCGCCGTGGCGCAAGCGCCGTGCGAGCCGTCACCACCGCTTGCGCAGAACTCGGCGTCGAATGCCTCACGCTCTTCGCATTCTCCACCGAGAACTGGAAACGCCCGCGCGAAGAGGTCGACGCACTGTTCCACCTCCTCGAACACTTCCTCGCCCTCGAACTGCCCGTCCTCCACAAGAACAACATCCAACTGCGCGCAATCGGCCGCCTCCAAGACCTCCCCTCCACCGCACGCCTCGCACTCGAAGACGCCATCCGCCAAACCGCATCGAACTCCGCGATGACTCTCGTCCTCGCCATCAACTACAGCGGACGCACCGAACTTGAGGACGCCATCCGGAACGTGTGTCGCGAAGTGCGCGACGGTCAACTCGATCCAGAAGAGTTCACCCAAGCGGATCTCCAACGCCACCTCTACACCGCCGAATGGCCCGATCCAGACCTCCTCATCCGGACGTCAGGCGAGATGCGCCTCTCCAACTTCCTGCTCTGGCAACTCAGCTACACCGAACTCTACGTCACCCCAAAACTCTGGCCGGACTTCGGCGAAGCTGATCTTCACGCCGCCATCGCCGAGTTCCGGTCCCGACGAAGGCGATACGGCGGCCTCTGACCTCTCACCCCCAACCCAACCCACCCAATGCCGCAGGTCCAAACCGTACTTGTCGTTGACCCCGACACCGATTTTCTCGAATGGGTCGAGACCCAGCTCACCGCCCAAGGAGTCAAGGTCCTTACCGCTTCAGACTCCGAAAAAGCCTACCAACTGTTCATCAAGAACAAGCCGGATGTCGTCATCGCCGAAACACACATCAAACCCCTCGGCGGGATGGACCTCCTCGCGAAGATCCGTCACCGGGATTCGAACGCCATCGTCATCCTCATGAGCGCGTTCGGCACCACCCAAGCCGTCATCGAAGCCATGCGCCTCGGTGCATTCGATTTCATCCGGAAACAACAGCTCCCCTTCACCCTCAAAGTGGTCATCGACTCGGCCCTCAAAGCCCAGTCAGACATGAAGGCCGCCACCTCCGCAAAGCCCGCACTCACCGTCGAAGAACATCAGGATTCGCTCGTCGGAAAATCCGCAGCCATGCAGCAGGTCTTCAAGATGGTCGGTCGCGTCTCCATGTCGGATGCCCCCGTCATGATCACCGGCGAAAGCGGCTCAGGGAAGGAACTCGTCGCCCGCGCAGTTCACCAATACTCCCAACGGAACAACAGGTCCTACGTCGCCATCAACTGTGCCGCCATCCCCGAGCAACTCCTCGAAAGCGAACTGTTCGGTCACGAAAAAGGCGCTTTCACCGGTGCCGTATCTCAGCGCGCAGGCCGCTTCGAACAATGCGACGGCGGCTCCCTCTTCCTCGACGAGATCGGCGACATGCCCATCCAACTCCAATCCAAAATTTTGCGCGTGCTCCAAGACGGGGAATTCACCCGCGTCGGCGGTAACCAAGTGATCAAGTCCGATGTCCGTATCATCGCCGCAACGAACAAAAATCTCGAACAAGAGGTGTCCGACCGCCGCTTCAGAGAGGACCTCTTCTACCGCCTCAATGTCGTTCGCATCCAACTCCCTCCGCTCCGACAACGCACCGAAGATATCCGTCTCCTCGCCGAATACTTCATCCAGAAAATCTCCACACGCCTGCGTCTTCCCAAGCTCTCCCTCTCCGAAGATGCCATGCGCCTGCTCGAGAACCATCCCTGGCCTGGGAACGTTCGTGAACTCGAGAACACCATCCAACGCTCCTGCGTTCTTGCGACCTCCGATGTCCTTCTCCCAAAAGATATTCCGCTAGGCCAGGTCACGACCGTCTCAGACCCGTCCAACCCCCTGAACCATTCTGGGGAGATCACCCGCGAACAAGCCGTGAAAGCGTTGCTGCGATTCGCTGAACAAAGCCCAGAGACACAGCTGCTGCCCTGGCTGGAACGGGAGTTCACCCTCCACGCAATGCGCGTGACCAACGGCAATCAGGTCCGCGCCGCAAAACTCCTCGGCATCACCCGCGCCACACTCCGTAAACGCATCGAACAGTTCTCCATCACTCGCGAAACCACCGTCACATAGAACGCGCACACCCCCGCTTCGCATACCCAGCACACCCGGGCAGCTCCACCCAACAGGGAACACCTCACGCGCGGTCCGCCCATCGCGCCGCCTCGCGCAACGATGCGTCGCTCGCATCGCTCATCACCAAAAGCGCGTCCTCGGTTTCCACCACCGTTAACCCCTCGACCCCAATCAGGACCACCTTCTTGCCCGACACGCTTCGCACGTAATTCGCACTCCCCTCCAGCACCAACACCTCCCCCTCACCCCGGTTCCCGGCCTCATCCGTCGGAGTCAACTCAACCACCGAACGCCACCCGCCAAGGTCGCTCCAAACCCCGTCAAACGGCAAAGTCGCAACCAGACCGTGCTTCTCAAGTACCGCATAATCCATGCTCTGAGAGCGACATGCCGTGAACGCCTCGCGACCAGGGAACACGTCATCCCCCTCCCGCGACGCACCCGCCATCGCCGCCTCACACGCAGCCAAGATATCCGGCGCGTGCTCACGGAACGCCGCGCGCAGCGTTCCTGCCGTCGCTAAAAAAATGCCGGCGTTCCAAAGGACATCTCCCTCCGCCAACAGAGCAATAGCCACCTCCCGAGAAGGCTTCTCCAAAAATCGCTCAACCAACCACGCCGATGTCCCCTCGAGCGATCCACGATGCCGGATATACCCATATGCCGAACTGGGATGATCAGGCCGAACCCCGAACGTCACGATCGCTCCCTTCCTCGCCGCAGCGACCCCACGGTTCACCATCGCACAGAATCCCTCCACATCAGGGATATGATGGTCCGCAGGACAGACCAACAGGATCGCATCGTCATCTAACCCCATCAATCCCAACGCAATCGCCGCTGCCGTATTGCGGGCCGCTGGCTCGAAGATGCCTCGAACCACCGAACCGCATGATCCCGCCGAACTCCGGACAAATCCCCGATGCGATTCCGCAGCCACACAAAGGATCGTCCCCCCCTCCGCGATGCGCTCCGCACGTTCCAACGCCATTTCGAACAACGTCCGCCCGCCAATCAACGGCACGAACTGCTTCGGATGCGCCGGTGTCGAGAGGGGCCACAGCCGCGTCCCAGACCCACCACACAAAATCAACGGGATGATCTGACGGTTCGTCTCCATCCGAGAAATGATGCAACACCCCGCCCAGCCCCGCCAGCACACTCAACGCTTCGGCGCTCGGACCTGATTCAACGCGGTCAGAACATCGACCGCCCGCTGCAGCGACGGGTCGCGCGGAACCGGATTCGGTAACACCCGCCGACCAACACGATCCTCGATCAGCCGATCCAACTCGGGAGTGGCACGCGCCACGCCTTCCTCTGGGATCACTCGCGCCCGCTCCGCTGGCGCCAGAATGCGCTCGGAAATCCCTAGCCCAACGTCTGGCACCGTGGCCGGTGAGGTCTGTAAATCCGGCCGAACACCCTGCGCCAGATCACCCAACTCCGGCACCGACACCGTCCATTTCCGCACCCTCAAGAACTTGCCGTTCCCCAAAGGCCGATCCTCGAACTCCCCCGCAACCCCTCGCGTCTTCTGTCCGAAAACCACCGCGCCAGCAACACTCTGCATCGCGCCTGCCAAAACCTCCACCGGCCCAGCCAACGAACCGGAAACCATCACCGCAACCCGCCCCCCATACACCGGTTCCCGAGCAACCGAAACCTTCTCCACCTTGCCACTCTCACGCTCCACCTTCTCGAACAGAACTGCACCCTTCGGCGCAAAGCACGAAACCACATCCGCCACGAGCGACATGCTGCCCGCAGCAGGCGTGTAACGAAGATCCAACACAACCCCAGGAACCTTCGAACACCCGCGTAACTCCTCAGCCAATGCCTTCACGTTCACCGGAGTCAACGTCCCCATCACAATCCAACGCACCGCACCACCCGCCGCCTCCGCACGCAGCGATACCGGACGATCCAAAGCCAACTGCTCCACCGCCTTGGAAACCAAACTCGTCCCCGGACCAACCCGTCCCAACAACCCCTCCAACGCCGCCCGCTTCGTGTTCAACGGGGACCCTGCACCCTCCCTCCCCGTCATCGCCCAAATCGCCTCCAACGCCTCGTCCAACTCGTCCTCACCCAACTGCTCGACCGGTGCGACCACAGACTGTGTCAAACCATCGCCAAACACTGCCCCCACCCCCATCCACAGCACAACAACAACACACGCAAACCTCGCAGCCCGAACCGTCCAACCCAACCGCTCAGCAATCCGTTGAGAGAGAACAGACATACAGATGTCCTAGATCCCCAACCCCCGAGACGCGATATCTTTCCGATACTGAGCCCCCTCGAACTGGATCCGCCCCACCGCTTCGTATGCCGACCCCACCGCAGCCGCCAACCCGGCCCCCCTCGCTGTCACCCCCAAAACCCGCCCACCAGAGTTCACCAGACCAACCCCCAGATCTTGCCGCGTGCCCGCATGGAAAACCACTGCGCCCCCTGCCTCCGCCTCAACAATTCCCGAGATCGGGAATCCCGCACGGACCGCATCCGGATACCCCGCCGAAGCCATGATCACACACACCGCAGACTCCGGCTTCCATCGCGCATCAACGCCCTCCAAACGGCCCTCAGCAACCGCACAAAGCAGCTCCACAAGATCACTATCCAAGCGCGCCAACAACACTTGCGTCTCCGGATCGCCAAACCGGCAGTTGAACTCCAAAACCCGCGGCCCATCCGCCGTCATCATCAAACCCGGGAACAACATCCCTCGATAGTCCACCCCATCCTTCCGCAACCCCTCCAAAAAACGGTCCATCACCAACGTCCGGATCTGCTCCTCCATCTCGGCCGTGATCTGCGGCAGCGGACTATACGTGCCCATCCCCCCCGTGTTCGGTCCCGTATCCCCATCCCCAATCCGTTTGTGATCCTGAGCGAACGGGAACATCAAGTACGTGCGCCCATCAACCAACGCGTGAACCGAGCACTCGAACCCCTCCAGAAACTCCTCAATCACCACCCGATCCCCCGCCCCTCCAAATCGACGCTCCACCATGATGGTCGCCAACGCCGCTTCCGCCTCCTCTCGCGTCGCCGCAATCATCACCCCTTTTCCTAACGCCAACCCATCCGCCTTGATCACCGCCGGCAACCCCACCGTCGGTAAAAACGCCATCGCCGCCTCAAAACGGTCAAAGCTCCCGCTCCGCGCCGTAGGGATCCCGTGCCGCTCCATGAATGACTTGGCAAACACCTTCGAACTCTCCAACTGAGCCGCCGCCTGACGCGGACCGAACACCCTCAATCCCGCCGCCTCAAACGCATCCACAATCCCCGAGGCGATCACGTCATCCGGTCCCACCACCGTCAACCCCACCTCATTCGCACGCGCAAACGCCATCAACCCTTCGTGATCCAACGGCGCAACGTCCACACACTCCGCAATCTGCGCAATCCCAGGATTTCCCCGCGCGCAAAAGATCCGTCCAGCCAAAGGGGACTGCTTCAGCTTCCACACGAGCGCGTGCTCCCGCCCACCGCCACCAATCACCAAAATGTTCATCCCTCAAACCTACACCCCAGAACACTTCGCGGAAAAGCTCCCGAAATCACGGAGAACTCTCCGCTCTCCCAAACCCATCCGCCCTTCAGCGCAGCCGTCGATAAAATCGCAACGCCTCCACCCGCGGCGCAATCTCATCAAGATAACGACGCGAGAACGTCCGCTCCGCAGGATCAGCAACTAGGTACCGGCGCCCCGATTTCCCCATCACAACAACGAAGTGGGTGTTCGTTGCCCCAGGCGCACGCACACGCACAATCACCGGATTTCCCCGCATCAACTCAACGTCCATCCAGCGGTACGACGGCGCCGCCTCGTACGCATGCTCGAGGAGACCGTCCGTCAACTCCGCCGCCTTTTCCCAATGGATCCATCCCTGCTCCGTGTATCCCTGATTCGCGGAAAGCCAGCGATTCAGAAGTCCAGGATCCGTCTCGTACCCATGCGCCTTCAACACCATCGCCGCACACGTGACCGCGCATCCCTCCGCACCCAAGGACGCCGGCGTCCCACCCAAGGCATCCCCAGACCAGCGTCCGTCCGCCTGACAAAAATGCGTCACGTCCACCACCCGTTCGCCAACGAAATAGAGCCCACCCCTCGAATCTCTCACCCCAACGCGCAACCACTCCCATAGCCAT
Organism: uncultured Chthoniobacteraceae bacterium; assembly: GCA_964489645.1. Classification (GTDB taxonomy): domain Bacteria; phylum Verrucomicrobiota; class Verrucomicrobiia; order Chthoniobacterales; family Chthoniobacteraceae; genus JBEEPE01. Next base: position 11,311 of record CAZAZT010000087.1, read on the forward strand.
CCGAGAAAAACCACGCCAACGCCGATCAAGAAGATCGATAACCCACGCCGCATGTTCGCCCACCCATTCATCGGGCAAAACGGATCAAAACCTTCCCGCGCACCCCCGACGCAGCAACCCGTAACGCATCGGCAAAATCCGTCACAGCAAACTCGCCATGCACAGGCAAAGGCAGCCAATCCGGAGACAGCATCCTTTGCAAAAGATCCGCCACCAGTTGCTTCCCTCGATCCCGCCCCACCCGCTCATACCAACGCGAGACCCAGAACCCTCGGAAACTCAAATCCCTGAAAATCAGCATTCCATTCGGAACTCTCAACGGCTGCCGCCCCATCGCACCATACGTCACCTGCGTCGCACCATCCCGCATCAGATTCGCCTGCCGCAACGCACTTTCCCCGCCGACCCCATTCAACGCCAAGTGCGCTCCTCCCTCGAACCAATCCGCACCGCGCACCGCGCCCGCCGATGCATCGTCATCCACAAAAGCCAGCTCGCCAGAATGCCTCATCCGCTCCGCCACGCCCGCATCTCTCACAAAACTCACCACCCGAATGCCCAGCTGCCTTCCCAACGAACGGACCGCATGCCCTACACCCGAGTTGCCCGCGTTCTGCAAAACCCACCCCCGCGATTCCGCAGCCACTTCCCGTAACAAACACCAGGCCGTTGCCGGATTGATCCGCACCATCGCCGCCTGCGCATCATCAACCCCCTCGGGAACGCGCACCAGATTCGCCTCTGCCGCAACCCCATACCGTTTCCATGCTCCGTATCCCGCCGGCAACACCACACGTTCCCCCACGCGGATCCCGCTCTGCCCACACCCCGTACCCAACGCCAGAACTCGGGCCACTCCCTCGGTGCCCGGCACACTCGGTAACTCCGGTAACTGACCGTATTTGCCTTCCAAGACATTCAGATCAGCCGGATTCACCGGCGATACCAACGTTTCCAAAAGCGCCTCTCCAGGCCCCGGTTCCACCACGCCCCCCTCCCGCAATACCACCGACCCAAAACCATCGAACCCGACAAGACTCAAGATCGGGTTCTCCATCTCATTCCCCCGCTGGTTCACCACACCCGCCCGGCCCGCACCCACATCCCGTCGATCCGCCACCCTCAGCAGGTGTCGCAGACGACACAGCTCCCGCCCCCAAACCCGACCTGTCCCCCAGCACCTCCACCTCCAAACCAATGTCCATCAACAACATTTGCTCACGGACCTTCTGCAAAAAATCCACCACAGCTTCCGGCGGATAATCACGACACTCCAAAATCACGCACACAGGACGACCCATCAACTCAGGGAACTCCGTCCGCATCTCACCATCCAAAATGAAGGCCATGTAAGCATTGAACTTCTCCTGAAGTTCGAACATCCGATCGAACTCAACACTCCAAGGGCGAGCCTCGAACATCTTCAACACCACCCGTTCCCCCACCCCCTCGATCGCGTCAATCACCCATGGATTCATCACGCCAACCGAAGGCTGATCCCCGCCACTCCCACAACCACCTCCACAACATTTTCCTGAGTCAGACATAGTCACTTCGTGTAAACCAGCAGAAGGTCGCCGATGAGATGCATCTCACTGTGCGTTCGAATCTTATCGATATGGCTTTGCGTGAGACGCGTCCCTTCCTGGACCAACAGTATACCCGACTGCGCCCTGACACCATCCGCTAACTCCATCCCAGGTCCCAACTCGCTCACCAACACTTCCCGGACATTCCTCGGCAAACTGTCGGTTCGCGTGTTCCGGCGAAATACCGCCACAGCATCAGGATCAAGCCCCGTTCCCGACTCGCGCAGGACCAACTCCAACGCCCTCTCCCCAGACAGTCCACTCGTGACAAACGTCACAACCACCGCCAAACATCTCGCGGTCCACGGAATCTGCTCCTTCCTCAGTCCGTCCGGAAATCCCGTCCCATCGCATCGCTCATGATGCCCCCGAATGGTCACCCCCACGCCATCCAGATCATCCGCAAACCCTGCCAAGGTCTGTCCAACGATCGGATGCTGCTTCAGCAACCGTTTCTCTTCCAACGACAACCGATCCGCGTGATTGAGAGCTCGATGGATGAAAGTGCGCTCAAAAGCAAGGAACCCGATGTCGTACAACCAAGAGCTCGCTCGGAGAACCCGGCTCTCCTCCGGGGTGAAACGCTCATCCTTCGCCATCGCATCACAGATCCGGACCACCTGTTGGATCTGTGTCCCAAGCAGCCCATAAAACGTCGAGGTCAGTCGGTAGACCAGATCCAACGACCGCTCAAAGTTCCTCTCCAACCCCTCATGCGCGAAGTCCAACGCAACCTTTTGCCTCGAAACCTCCTCGATGCGCGCCGCCAAGCACGCGTTCGCCTCCATCAACGCGAGGTTACACTCCATCGTCTCCTCCTGTAGCCGAAGATTGGAGACCAACAGATGATGACGCTGCAGGCTGTTGTCGACCGCTCCAACCAGTTCCGCAGAGTTCCAAGGCTTGGCGATGAAGCGGTAGATCTCTCCAGAGTTGATCGCCGTGATCAAGGTATCAATCGCAAGCAGGCCAGTGATCAAAACACGCGTCACATGAGGCCACCGCTCGCGCACACACGCAAGCAACTGCAAACCCGTCATCCCAGGCATATAGTTGTCCGCGATGACCAACCCGTAGCCTCCAGAATCCATCAGCGCCAACGCCTGAACCGGACTCGAACAAACCGTCACAACAAACCCCTCCGGCTCCAACGTGGCCGCGATGGCGGTCAAGAGATCCGGATCATCGTCAACAACAAGGACCGGAACCGACCGATAACTTTCTGAACTCATAATGGTGACCTTTCGTTCACCAGGGTGGTCCAGAGACGCTAATCCATGCGTCAACTCTCTCCCAAAAGATTTCGCTCGGGCTCCTTCGGAGAATATGCGTTCCGCACGTCCTTCAACCGATTCTGGATGGACCCAACCTCCCGGCGCTCAGAACCCAGATCACCAAGGATTTCGGCGGCCTTAGCCACGTTCGCTTGTGCCAAAGCCTCGATGCGCTGCATCTGACGATCGACCTCGGGGAGCGTGCGATTCATGCCAGATAACTGCGCCAACTCCTGGACCCTCCGTATCACAGCGTCCTTCTCGCTCGCCAATCGCTCCAAGCCACCGAAATCACGCTTCACAATCGCCACCCCCTCCACACGAGTCAGTTTCTCGAACTCCGCCAAGGCCTCGAGGAACCTCCTCTTCAACTCCGCTGGCGATCGAACCGAACTGCGTGGACGAGAGGACATCCCGATAAAACTCCAAATTGAAAGGGATCTCGCTACTGAGGCGAGTCCTTGACCACCTCATCCAACATCTGCGCCCAAGCTTCTCTCACCTCGCTCACCAGCCTCACCACCTCGTGGACATAGGATATCTCCTTCTTCACGTTCGCCTTGATCAAGTGCTCGATCAGAAAATCGTACAACGAGTACATCGTCTTAGAAAAATCCCCGCCCCTCTCCATATCTAAGGAAACCTGTAACTCCCGCAAAATGTTCTGCGCAACGAGAAGGTTGTTGTGGATCTCCTCATTCCGCTGAACAACAGACTCCATGCCGAATCCATACTCCACGCGGGCCAAACGTTGCAGACAACCGTCAAACAACATCAGCACAATCCTGCCAGGGGAAGCCGTGCTCACCGAAGCCGTCTTATAAATTTTCGCGTGACTCGCAACAGTGGTTTTCATCGGTTCATTGGTTTTCCCCTCTGGCTAGCCAATCCAATACCAACTCTCGAAAAATCACACAGTTCCCAGCCGCCCCCAAAAACCGTCCCCAAAAACTAACCAAGAATCTGCTGCACCACAGCACGCATCACCGCTGGTGACGGATAGCTTGCGGAGGCGGACAACTCGCGCGCACGAGCAATGGCTTGATCGCTCACCTCAGGCAAACGTTGTGTCTTTGCTTCCTCAAGCCTCTGCAAAAGACTCGTCGTGAAATTCGCTCTCAGGGCATCCCCCACCGATGAAACCTGTAAATCTGCCAGAGCCGCAGACGGAGGAACCGCCAGCATCTTCACCGGCGCCATCTTGGGAGAACTGGGGTCAAATGAGATATTCATGGCTACCCTAGTATTCTCGGCAAAGAATCGGGAAAGTTTAGGCGAAAATGGGGCAAATGCCCTATCCACTCGACCCCAGCCCTCTCATCACTCACCCACTCGATCCTTGCGCAAACTCCGGAATGATGCAAAGGCCGCAAAACGCGCAAAACGCTTCGGACTCAACAAAATCGCGCCGCCATCCTCCTTGACCGGGAAGTTCTCCTTTCCCAAGGCCATGCCGAAAGCACGAGCAGCCATCGCCGTCTGCTCGTTCCCCGCGTCGTATAAAGCGTCACTCGCCCAATGGATCCGTCCCGCCGCCACGTCAACCAACTTGCACCGCACCCCCATGGAGACAGGTCGGTACGGCGAATAGGACGTCAAATCAACAAACATCACCCCCTCCGCCCCATACACATCCCGCATTTTCCGGAAAAAATCTACGCTCACAGGCTCAACCGACGAGATCTCCCGCCGCCCCATGATCGTCTCCATGTCCGCCCGAGATACACTCACAACCTCAAATGCGCTCAACTTGCTCAACTCCGCCAAGAAAGCGTCATCGATGTCCTTCATCACCAATCCCGTGTACTTCTCGTTGTAAACAGGCAAAATCACCACTCTGCGCATCAGGTGCCCAGGACCATCCGTCGGTCGGAACCAATTCTCGGGCACCTCATTCCTCACCGGAATCCTCACCGTACGCCGCTTCATCGATTCGCACGCAACACACAACAGCGCTAACGCCAAAAGCATGCAGAGACGAAAAAAGCCGTTCCGCATCCCACAAAACCCCGCAACCCCCGCACCCGTAACAGGTACCTTCAAACACCGAGTGGCACCCTTGAACACACCGCCAAAATCGTTTTTTTCCTTCGTGTACATGCTCTCAATACCGCGAGTGCGGCGCCTCGTGCCATAGCCATTTTCACGCCAACCCCTCCACGACCCCATCTCACTTCTTGGAGCTAGACGAAGAAAATCCCGACAACGACCCCGTGAGCGCAGAAAGCTGGGTCTGCACCTGCTGCTGCGCCTGCTCCATCTGAATAAAACTCCGCTCCAAAGCGGACTGCCTCTGTTTCAAAAGCCGCTCCATATCCGCAATCTGTTTGTCGATGGTCTTGCTCCGACTCGTAAGCGACTTTTTCTGGATTTCGAACAACCCATTATAACCAATAACGGTGTTCAAATAATAATCGAGACGCTCGGCAACACCCTGCGTCGGGTAAACCACGTCGAACTTCGTGGCCCCCGTTGAGGTGGTCGCAACCCCGGCGTTCGTAAAAAACTTTTCGACGTCCGAAGAATAAGATGCCAACGCACTCTGTAGCTTGGCCGAATCCTTGATGTACAAGTCGCCACTCGTCCCTCGAAACGCCAACCCTAACTGGTCCATCTGCGTGTAACGCGCAGTGCTTGAGGTTTTCAGCGCAACACCGCTCCCACTCAAGGTCGCAGCACTACTGATGGTCACCGTGTTCGTCGCTGTATCGATGGCGGTCACCTTCGCCCCGCTCGGAATGCCAATGCCAGACACCTCCGCCCCAACCTTCAATGCGCTCAACCCCGCCCCCGTCACCGTCAAATCCAATGAGCCAGAAGTCGTTGAAACCGACAGCGTCGGCCCCGTCATCGGAGTGAAAATGAACTTGCGAAGACTGGACGCCACCCCCATCAGATCCCGATTCCCAGACAACACCGATGTGGTCACCTTACCATCCGTACTGGTGATCTTCGTGCTATCTTCGATGTCCTGACGTACCGCGTTGTACGCATCGATAAATGCTTTCACCTTCGCGAGTGATGCAGCGGAATCCGCCGACACGGAAAAAGTCGTCTTTCCAGTCTCGGATACTTTCAGGGAGACCCCTTCAAAACCCGCATCCGAAAGGTCTAACGTGTCCGTGACGCTCTGAAAATTCGCATCTCCCGTGCCCACAGGCACCCCATCCTTGGTCACAGAATACTTATAAACACTACCGTAAACCGACGCATCCTCGTCCAAATCCAAGACCCCAAGCGTCGGAGCGGCCCCGCT
>CAZAZT010000088.1:0-16952 GCA_964489645.1 uncultured Chthoniobacteraceae bacterium
CCTGCGTTGTTGACGAGGATATCGATGCGTCCATGGACATCGATGATGCGGTCCATCGCGGATTCGATCTCTGCTTCATCGGTGACATCCATCCGAAGCGACATCGCACCGGGTGTCGTTGCGGCAAGGTCGCTGGCTTTTTTGGAATCGATGTCGGAGTAGACGACTTTTGCTCCATTCGATGCGAGGGCGGCGCAGATGGATTCGCCGATGGCGCCTGCTGCGCCGGTGACGAGGGCGATTTGATCCTGGAGCTGTACGTTCATGGGTGCTGTTGCAGTTATAGGAAACTTGGGAGGGGATGTTCGATGAGTTTCCGGAGTGTCTGAAGGAACCGAGCGGCATCAGCCCCATCGATGACGCGGTGATCGAAGGTGAGGCTCATCGTGAGACGATCCCTAGCGATGAACCCCCCATGGTCCTGCGGGACGGCTTCGCGCGCGATGGTCCCGATGCCTAGGATGGCGGATTCCGGCGGATTGATGACCGGGGTGAAGGCGTCCACACCGAAGGGACCGAGGTTGCTGATGGTGAAGCATGCGCCGCGCAGGTTTGACGGTTCGAGCCGGTCCGCTTGTGCGGCTGGGATCAGGTGACGTGTTTGTGTCGCGATCTGGGTGAGCGTGCTTGTGGCGACATCACGGATGACGGGTGCGATGAGTCCTGCAGCGGTATCGACCGCGATGCCGATGTGGATGGAATCAGGGATCGACAGATGGTCACCGGCCCACGTCGCGGTCAGGAGAGGATGGTCGCGCAAGGCGCTGGCGGTCAGTTTGATAAATAGGTCGTTGAGTGAGGGTATGGGAGTCGGTGATCCCGAATCCGAGGCGGATCTGAGTTGTTGGCGGAATGCGAGGAGGGCAGTGGCGTCGCAACGTCCAGTGATGGTGACTGGGACAGTCGTGTTCTGGCTGAGCAGGAGACGGTCGGCAATCGCGCGGCGTCTCGGTGTGATGGGCAGGGAGGTGGTTCCTTCCCGAGTCAAGGCGTTCTGTGCGGCAGCGAGGACGTCGCGTTCGCGGATACGGCCGCCCGCTCCTGTCGGGGCTAGTTGGGAGAGATCGATGCTATGCTGTTTTGCAGCGCGTCTTGCGCGAGGGCTTGCGGGAGGGCTTGTCCGAGGATTTGTCGGTCGATCGCAGGTCGAAAGCTCCGTAGAGGGATGAGCGGTGGGTGGGGATTGGGGGATGGTCTGGGGAACTGGGGTTCGGGCTGTGTGATCGATGGGATCTGGGGCACGTTCGCCCTGAGCGAGCAGGTATGCTAGACGTCGGCCCACCTTGATGACCTCTCCGCGCTTCGGTCCGTTGGCGGGGATGTGAAGGATCCCGGAATCGCTGGACTCCACCTCTTGAGCGGCCTTGTCGCTCTCGAGGGAAAAGATGGGGTCGCCTGTCTGGATCTGGTCGCCGTCATTTTTGAGCCACTCAATGAAGGTGCCTTCCTCCATGGACCAGCCGAGGCGCGGAAGTTGGATCTCGATGGGCATGATGGAGAGTGAAGTTATTGTGCACAGAGTTCGCGGATGGCGGCGGCGATGGTCTCGGGATTTGGAACGACCGCGGCCTCGAGGGTCGGGCTGTAGGGGGTGGGAGAGGGTTTGCCGTTCAGGCGCCGGATCGGTGCGTCGAGTTCATCGAAGCCTTGGTCTGCGAGTTGGGCGGCGATCTCCGCGCTCACGCCGCAATGTGCGAAGTCCTCGTCGACGATGAGGGCGCGACCGGTCTTAGCGACGGACCGCAGGATGGTTTCTGTATCCAGTGGGGCGATGGTGCGGGGATCGATCACTTCGACATCGATGCCTTCTGCTGCGAGAAGGGCGCTTGCTTGTAGAGCTTTGTGGACCATGAGCGCGATCGCGACGACGGTGATGTCGCGGCCTTCGCGAACGATGGCGGCCTGACCGAAGTCGATGAAGTATTCCTCCTCTGGTACGGGACCTTTCACGGTCATGAGTTCACGATGTTCGAGGAAGAGCACGGGATCATCGCAGGTGAGCGCGGTTTTCAGGAGGCCTTTTGCGTCAGCTGGGGAGGAGGGCACGACGACTCGTAAGCCGGGGAAATGGGCGTACATGGAGTAGTAGCTGCCGCTATGGTGCGTGGCTGCGCAATGGCCGATGCCGATACAGCCTCGGAGCAGGATGGGCATCTTGAGTCTGCCGCTGCTCATGTACTGCATCTTGGCGATCTGATTGACGATTTCACCGACGGCATCGAGCACAAAATCGGCGAACATGAAATCGACGACGGGGCGTGTACCGGTCATCGCTGCACCGCCTGCGATGCCCACAAACCCGCGTTCGCAGATGGGTGTGTCCCGGAGACGTTCGGGGCCGTGGATGGCGAACAGGCCGGAGGTGGTGGCGAAGTTCCCGCCGCGTTGCCCGATACCTTCGCCGAGGACGAAGATGGATGGATCGAGGGCCATGTGCTCGGTCAACGCTTCGAGGGTTGCCTTCATGAAGGTGAGCTCTCGCGTACCTTCTTTACGGGGCGGAATGTCTCGGAGCGGCTCGGGGCGGGGCGGTGCGTGGACGTGGGTTGTGGCGGTGTCGGGAGGGGGGTAGGGGCTGGCTTCGGCGTGTTCGTGCGCGGCTTCGGTGAGTGCGGCCACCTCCATTTCGATGCCGGTCAGTTGTGTGTCGGAAGCGATGCCTTGGGCGAGAAGGTGCTGTCTGAGACGGGCGATGGGGCAGCGTGTTCTCCATTGTTCGACGTCTTCGCGAGTGCGGTAGGTGAAATCGCCCATGCCTTCAGCGTGGGCGCGGGTGCGGTAGGTCTTGCACTCGAGCAAGGTCGGGCCGTGTCCGTCGCGCGCCCTTTGGACGGCTTCGCGAGCAGCCGCATCGATGGCGAGCACGTCATTCCCGTCGAGTTCGATCGAGGGGAGTCCGTAGGCGGCGCCTCGCGCGGCGACGCTAGGATTCCCTGCGACGCTGGAGAACGGCACTTCAGTGGCGAACTGGTTGTTCTCGCACACAAAGATCACGGGGAGTTTCCAGATCGAGGCCATGTTGAGTCCTTCATGGAAAGCGCCGTTGTTGACGGCACCATCACCGAAGAAGGCGACGCCGAGCCGTTTGGAGGCGGTGATGCGCGAACTGTAGCCGGCGCCTGCTGCTTGGAGGATGCAGGGGCCGACGATACCGCTCGTGCCCATCATGCCGATCTCTGGCGCGAAGAGGTGCATGGAACCGCCGCGTCCCTTGGAGCATCCGGTTTCGCGTCCGTACAGTTCTGCGATGAGGTCACGGGGATCCATGCCTTTTGCGAGGGCGTGACCGTGTCCGCGATGGGTGCTGAAGACGGAATCATGTGGGGCGAGGTTCGCGCAGACGGCGGTGGCGATGGCTTCTTGGCCGACGTAGGTGTGGCAGGCGCCGTGGATGAGGCCTCTTTGGTGGGATTTTGCAAGGCGCTCCTCTACGAGGCGGATGACGAGCATCGTTCGGTAAAGTTGGAGGGGGGATCGTGGATCGGTTGAGGGCATGGGGTGGCTCATTTGAGGCGGACAGAGCTGAGGATGATGCCACCGATGACGAAGCAGGCGGCGAGGAAGAGAAGACATTGGCTTTCCGCGTATCCGTGCCCGCGGAGCCAACCGGTGACGTGGTTTCCGGCGTAGCCGGCGAGATTGGCGCCCATGTTGATGAGGCCGGTGGCGGTTGCGGCTGCAGCGGCGGAGAGGCTGAGGGACGGTAGCGTCCAGAACGGGGAGATCCAGAAGAAGGCACCGAATGCGGTGAGGCAGAGCCAGGTCATCTGGCCTGCGAATCCTTGTCCTGGGATGGTGCTGCAAGCGAGGAAGATACCGGTGGTGATCATCCCTCCGGCGGCGTGCCATTTGCGGTCTCCGGTGCGGTCGGCGGACCAGCCTGAGAGAAGGACGCTGATGATCCCGCAGGAGTAGTAGAGTCCGCTGTAGAGGAGGGTCATCTGGTCGGAGCCGCCGGAGAGACTTTTGAGTGTTGTGGGGAGCCAGAAGGTGAGGGCGTAACCGCCGCTGTTGCCAATCATGACGCCGATGACGAGTTGCCAGACCGTTTTGAGGCGGAGTGCATCCCAGATACCCATCTGCTGATGCAGCGATTTGGCGGCGGACTCAGCTGCGAGTTCGTTCTCGAGATGGTCGCGTTCCTCCTTCGAGAGCCAACTCGCATCTCGGGGCCGGTCGGTGAAGCATAGTAGGACGATTCCGCCGAGCAGCACGGCGGGAAGGCCTTCGACGATGAAAAGCCATTGCCATCCCTCGAGCCCTCTCCATTTCACGTCGAGGAGCAGCGAGGAGACTGGGGCGCCGAGGGCAAGGCTGAATGGGACTGCGACCAGCAGACCGGACAATGCACGGGATCTGTCTCCCAGGACGAACCAATGGGAGAAGTACACGATGATCCCGGGGAAGAAACCGGCTTCAGCGACCCCGAGGAGAAACCGTGCCCAGTAGAACTGGGTCGGAGTTCTCACGAATGCCATGCCCGCGGAGATGAAGCCCCAGGTGACGAGGATGCGCGCGAACCATTTCCGTGCGCTCCATCGTTCCACCAACAGGGCTCCGGGGATCTCGAGGAACAGGTATCCGATGAAGAACACCCCGATCCCGAAGCCGAACACCTCGTCGGAGAACCCTAAGGCGGCACCCATGCGCAACTTGGCGAACGCGACGTTCGCTCGGTCGAGGTATGAGATGACGTAAAGGATGACGACGAGGGGCAGGATCCGCCACGCCACCTTCCGGCGAAGGGTGCGTACGCAGACTGGAGAGGGTTCTGCGGGAAGCATGGGTCGGCTTTCGGGTGTCATCGAAGGTTTAAGGGAGTCGGTCGCCGTCAATCGGACTCAGCGATGACAGGGTTGGTGAGTGCGCCAATCCTTTCGATGTCGATGGTGACGGTGTTCCCGGGTTTGAGGAAGACAGGCGGCTTCCGGGCTACGCCCACGCCCTGAGGGGTGCCTGTGAGGATGACGGTTCCGGGCAAGAGGGTGGTGCTGCCACTCAGGAACTCGATCAGCGTGGGGACATCGAAGATCATGTCGCGCGTGTTCGAGTCCTGCATCACGTCGCCATTGAGAATGGTACGGATGTTCAGGGTGTTCGGGTCAGGTATCTCGTCCTTGAGAGTGATGCATGGACCTAGGGGAGCGAATGTGTCGAACGTTTTCCCGCGGCACCACTGACCGCCCCCGCGTTTGATCTGCCAATCCCTCGCGCTGACATCATTGGCGCAGGTGTAACCGAGGACGTATCTGAGGGCGTCGGCCTTGGAGACGTTCTTGCACCGTTCTCCGATGATCACGGCCAGTTCGCACTCGTAGTCCACTTCATCGCTTTGGAGGTGTCGTGGCAAAACGATAGGGTCATGGGGGTTCTGGGCTGCTCCCGGTGATTTCATGAAGAGCACCGGTTGCTGCGGGATGGGTGAGTTGCTCTCTGCGGCGTGTTTTTGGTAGTTCAGCCCGATACAAAAAATGGCGGTCGGTTGAATCGGAGCGAGGAGTTTTTCGGGACGAACGGTCTCGTTGGTGACGCTGAAACCAGCGAAGATGTCGCCTTCGATCCGGAGGGCTGTCCCGTCGGGTTGAAGTGATCCGTGATGTGTTGTGCCGGAGGAGCTCTGAAAGCGGATGATACGCATAAAATGATTTCAATAAGAGATTTGTATAGGACCTACTTCCCGGTGGTGTAACCGCCGTCGACGGTCATGGCGCTTCCGGTCACGAAGGATGCCGCATCGCTCGCGAGGTAAAGCGCCGCACTGGCTATCTCGGAGGGTTGCGCCATCCGTTTCATCACGTGAGGTGCTTCTAGCTGGCGCCGAAACTCTTCGGGATCCGGATACTCGCGCAATCGGGCGTCGACGAATGGTGTGATGACGCGACCTGGACAGATGCAGTTGATGCGGACCCCAGTTGTTCCGTGGTCCATGGCCATCGCGCGCGTCATGCCGACAATGGCGTGTTTGGTTGTGGTGTATGCGAACCGTGCTTCCATGCCCATCAGTCCGGCGATGGAAGCGATGTGGATGATGGAGCCTTTCCCTTGGTGGATCATCTTGGGAATCATTGCGCGTGACATGAAGTATGCGCCCAACACGTTGACCCGCCACAGGCGGTCCATATCAGCCGGCGTGGTGCTGAGGATGGAGCCTACGTGACCGATCCCCGCGTTGTTCACGAGCACATCGCACCGTCCACCGCTTCTCTCGAGCACGGTGCTCGTGGCGGTTTCGCAAGATGTCTCCGAGGACACATCAACGGTGAGCGGTTCGCATCGCCCTCCCTCCGTTGTGATGCGGTCCGAGGTGGCGAGTGCCGCTTTTTCGTCGATGTCGGCTGCGAAGACATGCGCGCCCGCCTCAGCGAACATTTTGGCGATAGCTGCTCCGATACCGGAGCCTGCTCCGGTGACGATGGCGGTCTTACCGTCGAGTGTGATCATGGCATTAGGGGGTGTTGGGGTTGGGGTTCGGTCTGTTACGAGGCGATATCAGGGGTTGGGTCCTGCGCATGCAGGTCACCCATTGCGGTTAGCCGTGAGGTTGAGGAGGTGTTCAGCCTCACGGGTCGTCTTCTCGAACAGACCAGCGTTGGACGGTCGTTTCAGGTCCTGATCGAAGGTAGGGATGATGGACCGCATCCTTTCGCATCCGAGCGTGTCCGCAAGGAGTTGTGGCAGACAGGTCTTGATCACATCGAGGGCGATATTGGCTGACACCGAGGCGCCCGGAGAAGCGCCGAGCAGCGCCGCGAGGGAGCGGTCGTTTGAGGTGAAGACCTCGGTCCCGAAATACACCGCACCTCGGTCGGACCGCTTGATGGTCTGGACGCGGATCCCGGCATCGATGAGGCGCCAATCTTCGGCCCGAGCGTCCGGGTAATATTTGCGGACGGACACCATGCGATTGTCCATGGTTTGCAGTCCTTGCGTCACGAGGTACCGGAGCATCGGGGCGTTGCGGATCCCGGCGCGAAGCATTGCGGTGATGTTGTCTGGGCGAACGGATCGGAGGAGGTCGAGCCAGTGCCCGGAGTTCTTGAGGAAGCGGGTGGTCCATGCGGCGAACGGTCCGAAGAGCAGTTGGCATTTTCCGTCGAGTCGCCGTTGATCGAGATGGGGTGTCCCCACATGGGGGGCAGCAGGGTCCGGGACGCCATACACTTTCGCGTTGTGACGCGAAGCGAGCGATGCATGGTCACAGACCAGCCATTGTCCTCCGACGGGGAACGCGCCCAGACCAGCGACCTCGGGGAGGTGTGTTGATTGGAGGAGGGGAAGGCTTCCTCCACCCGCGCCGACGAAAACGAATCCAGCGCGGATCGAACGGGTCTCGCCGGTGCCGCAGCATCGCAGCGTTGCGCGCCACGTATTGTGTTCGCGTTGAAGGCTGGTCACTGTCCAACCTGTGGTGACGGCACAACTATCTTGCTGTCCGAGCCATGTGCAAAGCTGCCGGGCGAGTTGGCCGAAATTGACCTCGGTCCCTATTCCATGGGTAGCTGCGAGGGGCGTTGGGGCGCGGCCCTCGATGATGAGAGGAGCCCATTGCTCGATTTTCTTCCGATCGGTCGTGAGTTCGATACCGCGGAAAAAATGGTGTTGTTCCATCGCAGCGTGTCGGTCCTTGAGGAAATCGACATCGTGGGGACCTTCGACGAAGCAGATGTGAGGCATCGCTTGGATGAAGCTCTCGGGAGGCGCGGTCATCCCGCTTTTCACCGCGTTCGCCCAGAACTGTTTGGAGTGTTCGAACTGCTCGAAGATGTGCAGGGCACGTCCGATCGGGACCTTGCCGGTGAGGTCGCGTTCGGGGGTGTAGCTCAGTTCGCAGATGGCGGCGTGACCGGTCCCGGCGTTGTTCCAACCGTTGGAGGATTCTTGCGCGAGGGCGTCGGTGTGTTCGACAAGTTGGATGCTGAGGCTGGGGGCGAGGCGTTTGAGCATCGCGCCGAGGTTCGCGGACATGATGCCGCTCCCGATGAGAAGGACATCGGAGTGATCTCGAAGTGGAGTTTGAGCGGGCGAGGACATCTCAGTTCCTGATCAGACGACCCCGTTGACCACATTTGGAAGGGCTTGGCCCATGATGGCCTTCAACGCGAGTTGAGCCGCGGTCTCGCGGAGGGTTTGGACAGCGGTGGGGCTTGCTGAAGCGATGTGCGAGGCGAGGATGACATTCGGCATGTCAAGGATCGGGTGGTCGGCTGGAATCGGTTCAGGATCGAAGACATCGAGCGCAGCGGCTGCGAGATGGCCCGACCGGAGGGCGTCGGTCAATGCAGCTGGGTCGACAAGATCTCCACGTCCGACATTGATGAATGCTGAGCCGGGGCGCATCGATGCGAAGGCTGCTGAGTTGAACATCCGTTTGGTGGAAGGGAGCGAAGGGCAGTGAGGGGAGACGATGTCGCTTCGCTCCAGCAAATCTTTTATGGATGGGGAAACCTCGGCCCCTGAGGAGGTTATCTGCGCGGCGTCGACGATAGGGTCAAGAACGAGGATTCGGGGTTTGAAAGGGATAAGTCGCGCGACCACCTCACGACCGATGCGACCGAAGCCTACGATACCGATGGTGAGATGTTTGAGGGTTCGCATTTCAGCAAGAGGGGTGGCGAGTCCCCACTTCCGGTTGCGCACGTGCAGTGCGTTCGGCACGACCTGGCGGGAAATTGCGAGGATGAACGCAAGCGTTTGATCGGCAACTTCATCGATGCAGTAATCGGGGATGTTACAGACGGGGATGTTCCGTGCTTTTGCCGCGGCGATGTCGACGTTGTCGAAACCGATACCGTATCGGACGATGGCTTTCACATTGCGCATCGCGGCGATGACATCCGCGTCGATGGGGGCGAACTGGGCGATGACTGCGTCGGCGTCGCGCACGAGTTGGGCGATTTCCGAGGTTGGGCGTCGTTCTTTGAAGGAGGTGATGTTGATTCCTTTCGGCTGGAGGATGGATGCCTCGATGTTGAGGTCGGGGAAGGTGTGATCGGTGACAGCGACGGTTGGCATGGGGGGAGGACGTTTTTAGGGATGTGCAGTCGGTCCTATTCGCCGAGGGCGCGTACGGTTGTGAGCGATCGGATGAGGGTGTGATCTGCCCATTGCCACACGACCTTCTTGTCGCGCGTGATCTCGAACGCGTGGGCACCTTTCCCTTCTTGGCCACGGAGGAAGTTGCCGACGAGCAGGTTGCCGTTCTTGAGTTGTTGGACGCTTGAGACCCATGTGAGGTTGAGGTCGGGTGCGTCCTCCGCTTTGAACTCCCATGCGATCTGTTTTTCTGGGGTCACCTCGATCAGGCGTTTCTGTGTGCCGCAACAGATGAGGGTGTTGCCGTTCGGGAGTCGCTGCGCTTCGCCGGTGTTGGTGACCCCGGTGTATTCCCAGACCACCTTGCCTTTGGGATCCACTTCGCGTACGGCGCCTTCGCCCTCGTGTGCGGCGAGGATGTTGCCGTTTGGTAGTTTGTGGATGTTCCTGACTTGAAGGTGAAAACCTTGGACGTTCGTCGCGAGTGGGGTGACGTGGACGATGGCGCCTTTCGGGTCGACCTCGACGGCCTGACAGGGTTCTTGCTCGGCGACGAGCGTGTTCCCGTTCGCGAGCCGTTCACAGCCGAACACCTGATGGGATGGGCTGACGTAGTCGAACACGGTCTCTCCGCGGGAAGTGATCTCGCGGACTCCGGTGGGTTTACCACCATACCCGAACAGGATGTTGCCGTTGGGGAGGACCTGGAAGATGACCGTGGTGCTCGGAGGCACCTTTTCCCAGACCATTTTGCCTGCTGCGTCGAGTTCGACGAAGCGGTTCGGGCCTTTCCCGTATTCGGTGAAGAGGAGGCGGCGTTGCGGGTTGGCTGAAGCGGTGGAGAGGACACCTTGCAGCAGCAAGGTGAGGCCGAGAATTTTAGCGGTGGTCTTCATGGTCTTGGGTTGATTGGAACGGGTTTGCACTCGGGCGATCATCGGTTCTCCTCGAGCACGGGCAGCCATTCGCGCCAACTCTGGATGTGGCGACGCATCAGGCGCTCACATTCCGTGGGCGAAAGCGTCCGGAACCCGTGCACGATCTCCTCATGGGCGGCAACGGTCTCTCGCTGTGTGCTGCTCGTCTGTATCTGACGTTGCATTTGGAGGCCTCCGAGCCACAGCTCCAACTCGGCACGAAGGGACCTCCACAACTTGCCAAGTCGCGAGTTCGCGGATGCGGTCAGGATGATCCCGTGGAAATCAAGATCGAGCCGGGTCACCTGCTGGACGGTCTGTGCGCGGCGCGTGGCAGCGATGTTCTCCTCGAGCGCTGCGAACTCCGTGCAGAGCCGAGGGGCGGCCAACCTTGATGCGAGCGGTTCGAGGGTGATCCGCAGCATGTACAGCTCTTCAAAATCTTGTGGAGCCAGGCGCTTGACATAGGCACGCCCAGTTTGGCTGAACTCCACGAGGCCATCCCGTTCCAAGGTGAACAGGGCCTCGCGCACAGGGACCCGGCTCACACCCAAGCGTTTTGCGACGGCGGACTCGGCGAGGAGATCGCCGGGAGCGACGCGTCCGTCGAGGATCTCTCCACGGAGGATGTCAGAGGCGGAGTCGGTACGGGAAAGGGATGGGTCGGACGAGGAACTCATGGGGTGGGGTGTTCACCCGTCATGAAAACGGTATACCGATTGGATGTCCATCGATTCGATGAGGGGCACGCGGAGGGCGCGGCTCACGCGGAGGCGCTGAGGGCGCGGAAGGGGGCGGAAGGGGGCGGTGGGGCTTCTAGGGACTGGGGGTGGAGGTCATTTGGGGGATGTCGAGGATGTGAATGGATGAGGCGTGCGGGAGGGCGCAGGCTCATTCTGTCCACTTTTTGGTGGTACCGTCAGCGACGGGTCGGCCATCGAGGAAGAGTCGGATGTAGCGTTGACCGTCTTTGGGTTCAGCGGTCATCGCAACGTGATACCAGCGATCTGGATCGATCAGGGGCTCCGCGGTGGCAAGGATGTCGTTCACTTTGAGGCGGGTGACGAGTTTGTAGGGGCCGGCCCGCTTCTGGTCGCCTTGTAAACTGAGTATGTATGCTCGGTTGCCGTATCCGATGATGTCGGCGAAATGGCTTCGGTCATCTTGCACCATGTGCGCATCCGGTTTGATCCATGCGGCAAGGGTCATTCCTTTGATGTCACTCGAGACCCCATCGTTGAGAGGCGCGCCTTGCACGAGGGCAGCGATCTCGGTGGGGTTAAGGGTCCGCTTAAGAATCACCACTCGGCCCATCAACCCGCGGTAGTAGGATGAGTGAAGGTAATACCGTTCCGTACCAAGGACGATGGCACCGCCACTTCCCATGGCGAAAGGGATGGTCTGCTTGCCCTCATAACCTTTGTAGGTGCTGAGGTAGTTCTGGTCTTGAGCATGTCCGAAGATGTGCATGCCGAGATAAGTATTTGGATTGTAGTCGGCTCGGCCCGCGAGATTGTCGGCGAAGCGGAGGGCGGGACGTCCTTCGTCGTTCACCCATTGGAGGTTTGCGAGACCGAGGTGATCCCCTCCTGCATGGTTCAAGGTGTGATGACCTTTCCCTTCAAGCATCCGAAAATCGGCAATGGCACCTGCGGGTGCTGTCGGCAGTGTGGCAGGCTGCGTCTGGGGTGCCGGGAGGACCCCGCTGGGGAGTTGATCGATCTCCTGCAGTTCACGGAATTCCACGTCGGTGACGAGGAACGAACCTGTGCCGGCGTTGCCGAAAGCGATCTCCAGCATTCCTCCGTCCTCCGGAACGTCGAACGCGAATCCTTGTGTTCGCCAATCGAAGGTGCCGTTGCCGATGAAGTGCTGGATCTCTGATAGCCTCTTGTTCGTCTTCGCTTGCAGCGTGGCGAGTTCGATGCGGCCTCCCGGTCCGTGGACGTTGTCCGCTTTCACGATCGCAGAAACGATGTAGCGGCCCTTGCGGAGTGGTGCGCTTTTTCTCAGGCTCGCTTTGCCATAGGAGGCCGGTCCAAGCCGCATCGCAAAACCGCTGCCTGCTCCACAGTCCTTCACCAGTTCATAGGTCGGACGCTGATTATGGCCGGTCATGAACGGGGTGCGCCCGTAGATCCACGTCTGACTCATCGGGACGTGGTCCGAGAAGGTCAGCTTTGGCCATTCGTCCGCGAAGACGTAGTGGTGGTTCGGGTCCAAGGTTGAGGATTTATAGATCTCTGATGCATCGAACATGGACTTCGCCTCGTTCGCGGGGACACCGGTGTACCGGTATTTCACCTCGATGCGTGTGCCGGGTTTGGCGGTCTCTGCAGGGAAACTGACGCCGGTGTCGTAGAAGGCTGCGCACACGGCGGTGTTGAGTTTGCGTCCGGTGCTGGTGCCCATGCTGATGGCATATTCCACGGCTGGTGCGATGTGCATCTCTTCGCCGTGTCGACCGAACCAGACGCGGGAACCGCCTGCCGTTTCGATGTCGTACTGTGGGCCCGGATCAATCGGATAAACAGGTCGATGATAGGTTCCGGCGTTTCCTGCGCGTTTCACGACGAGGTATTGCCACCGGAATGGATCGAGGGGTGTGTGGTGCTCGAAATCGAAGCCATAACGGAAATGGAAGGGCTCGCCAGGAAGCATCTCGAGCGCGCTATCGATGTCGTAGGTATAGGAACCGCGGACTACGTCGTAGCCCACCGTCAGCGTGCTCGAGGTGGTGAATCGGTCGCCCACATGGCGCGCGGACCAAGTGGCATTCAACGACGATCCTCCTCCGCTGGTCTTGGGCGCGGTCCACTTGCTGGCGGCCTCCTTGAACGCCCCTTGGTTCGCAAGATCCCAGTGCGAGTCGAAGGTGACTTGTGGCTTATAGCCGGGCCGTAGCTTGGCGAAGATGCTGGGATCTTTCTCGTGGTGAAGTTGGAGGATCGGCTCATTGCCATCGAACACAAAAAGACGGTCCCCAAGGAAGGGGCGCACCGAAAAGTCGGGGACATGTCCCGAGAGCGCTTTGTCAGCTACTTTGGGGATCGGGGCAGTTTTAGTTTCCGTGAACAGCACTTTGGCACCGCCGCTCGCAGCGAGTCCGACCGATCCAGCGGTGAGCGGAAGGAAGGTGTCGTGCCACGCGATCTTCGGTTGGTCATTGATGCTCGCGGAGATGAGGGAACCTTGAGCGCGGGCGGAGATTCGAAGCGCCTCGTTGAGTGTCACAGCACAGGGGACGACCTGCACGTAACCGCCCTCAGGCCATTTCACGAGCGCAACACATTGATAACGGTGGGAGATCTGAACGCGGAACCCACTCTTCGGACCAGACCGCAGCAGCAGCGCCGCCTCGAATCCGTCGTCGCTGAATGTCGCGTCTGGCCAAGCGCTCCAACTCTGTCCGAAGAATCGCGTTCCTTTGGCAGGCTCAGTGATGGTGATGGACGCGCTGATCGTGGCATCGGGGAGTGGGGCTGAGGTGACAAGGCCGGACCATTTATCGCTCGTGAGCGTGACGGATCCGTTGATGAATGTTGGGGATTTGGCATCGTCCGGAAAGGGTGTCCAATCACCCGATGATGCCGTTGCGGTGACTGCTATTTGGGGGGAGGATCTGTCCGCGCCGAAAAGAAAAGCTCTGGGGGAGAGTAAGATGGTCAAGAGGATCAGGGTGCAGAGGGCGCGCGTCACGCGGGAGGAGACCGACCGGTGAACGCGTCCTGCAGAATAGTCGTGATAGGTGGGGGCGGTTTTCATGCGATGACTCACGGGCGAATGGTTTGTTGACTTGGAATGGTGCGTGACATTGGGGAAGCCCGATTTGTGGGCCGCGGACTCCTTGTAGAGCCGAGGGGCGGCCAACCTTGATGCAAGCGGTTCGAGGGTGATGCGAAGCATGTACAGCTCATCGAAATCCTGAGGGATCAGGCGCTTGACGTAGGCGCGCCCAGTTTGGCTGAACTCCACGAGGACCTCCCGTCCCAAGGTGAAACGGGCCTCGCTCACAGGGACCCGGCTCACACCCAAGCGTTTCGCGACGGCGGACTCGGCGAGGAGATCGCCAGGAGCGACGCGTCCGTCGAGGATTTCTTCGCGGAGGATGTCAGAGGCGGAGTCGGTTCGGGAAAGGGATGTATCGGACGAGGAACTCATTCACAAAAGTTTCAAGGCCCATAAAACGGCACGCCGAATGAATGTCCATCGTTGCGATGGGATGACGCTTTTCGAGGAGGGTTGGGTCAGGCGGGTGAGCTGCCATAGGGCTTGACCGATTGCCCCGTCCGCCAGAGGCGGTGGTTTGCGGGTGAAACGGGGTCCATGGTCATGGTAGGAGAGCAGATCCTGTCATTTGCGCTTTGGTGGCTTAGCCCGACTTGGGCCCGATTCAGGGATTCCCCGCAGGTTCTCGCGAGTCGGTCTTGCTTCGGGATTGGAGCGTTCCAAGGCCGGGCTCATGCCCCTTGATTGACCTGAGTTCTGGCGAACTTAACGCCAAGGTTGGAGTCGGTCTGGCACGTTATCGTTGTCTCGGTCAAAGGGCTGGGGGTCGTCTAGGTTTTGGCGCCCGTCTCCGTCGTGGTCTCCGTTGGGAGAAAGCCACGCGCCGGCGGGTGGCGCCCATTCGGTGGACAGGTTCAGCGCTCGCCAAAGATGTTGTGCGAGCTCAGCACGGTTGAGGTTTGGGAGATTCGAGTCGCCCAAGGAGCGGTCTGTCGGCAGGCCAAGCTGTTTCAACCACGCTGCGAGGTCGCGCGCAGAAAGTGGTTTGTCGGGAAGGAAGCGTTTGTCCGTCGGGATGGTGATGCCCCATGAGGCGATGGCCTCGATGAAGGGGCGATCTGGATCGTCGGAGGACACGTCGACGAAGACGGGTTCGCTGGGAGTTGGCCAATCTTTGGCGTGTGCGAGGGTGCGGCACAGGCGAGCCAAGATTCGCGCGGCCTCGCGTCTGGTTGTTTCTTGGGTGGGGTTGAAAAAGAGCGTGTCCTTGTCGGAATGCCAGATGCCGCGAACGGCCAGCATGTTCGCAGCCTCGAAGTGAAGGTCATCGGGGGCGAGATCGTGCCATGGCCAGAGCAGAACTCCGGGTCCGCCTTTTCCACGGACGAGCACAAGTTGGAGTTCGCGGACCTTCCCGAGGTCCCCCACAAGCTCGGCTGGCTCGATGCGGTCGCGCAAGGAGAGCCATGCGAGGGTCGCGCCAGCTTGTCCGACGTGCATCATCTGTCCGTGCAAACGGATGGCGGACTGCACGACGCTGCTGACACCGATGTTCTTGCCTGCGCCGATGAGTCCTTTCATCTCGACGGGTACGAGGCCTCGCAGGGGGAAGGTGGAGCGATCGGTGTCGGTGTGCCATCCGCGGGTTGGCGTCATGATGTTCCGCCAAGGGCCGCGGGTTGAGCCGTCGATGAAACCGCGGCGGGTCGGGTGGAAGTCGATGTTGAACTGGTAGCCGAAGACACCGTCTGTGGGCAGCACTTTGGCCCACATGGGAGATCGGGTGGCGGCACGGATGTCCTGTTCGCGCAGCATGTAGAGCGCTTCGAGGCGGAGTCCTTCGCGGATGTAAGGTTTTGGGGGGAGGCGGTCTGGAGTGCCGAACTCCTCGGTAAGTCGCATGTAGCGGAAGGACTGGGGGAAATCCCCGACACGCTCATGGACCGCGGTCTGCAGATGGTACAGCATCCCAAGGGCGTGTTGTTTGACGTCGGCATAGATGATCTGACGTTGCGCGTGATCCATCTCCACGATGTTTTTCTTCGAGGCGCCTGGTTCGATCCGCTCCAATGCATCAACCACGTGCTGAGGAAGTTGGCAGAGTGGGTAATCTTGTGTGGGATAGTTCAGGAAGGTGGCTTCGGTGCCGGGTTTGAAGGCGTTGTGCCAACGGTCCACCAGGCGTCTGTGCGTGTAAGGGCTGTTGCCGCTCGGCGAATAGATACCGCCGCTCATGTCGCTGTCGACCCATGGTGCCAGCTTGTCGAGGCCGGTGAACGAGAGCGGATGATAGGTCGGGGGCTTGGGGATTGTCGCAGCATGGCCGCCGGTTTCGCGGAGCACCATGCACCATGAGAGGGGGTTCATCTCTTGGCGCCCGGCTTCGTCGTACGACTCGGGTGCGCTGGCTTCTCCGAAGCGGCTTTTGAGATCTGGGCCTGCCCCGTATCTGGCGCCGCTCAAACGGATCACATCGCCCCAGTCGCTTGCATCGATGGTCAGTCGGGCACGAATTTCAAGGCGCCTGGGACCGCCTTTGGTCGGCGCAAACGAGACAGAGTGAACCCGCTGACCATCGACCTGAACGTGTGTGGGTTGCCATCCGCGAGTCACATGTAGCCGTCCTTGCTGGATGGCCGGCGCCAGCAAATCTTCGAAGATCTGAGCGGCTGCGGCAGGTTCGATGGTCTCGGTTCCGCAGAACGCATTTCCGGGTGAGCTCTTACCGTAAGTGAGGGAGTTGTATGCGCGCATGCGCCCAAGGACCTCGAGGAAAAGGCCGCTTCGGGGGAAGTGGGTGCGCCTACCGTTCACGACGGTCCATTCGTCGGCGCATCCGACGCCCTCTGCGCTGAACTGTCCGCCGAGCCAGTCGATGTCGTTAACGAGAATTGTTTTGTTGATGCCGAGGCGAGCGGCTTGGACTGCGGCGGCGCATGCGGACTCGTTTCCTCCCACGATGAGGAGGTCCGCTTCAAGGACCTCGTTTGCGGCCAGTTGGGAGGAGAGCCAAATCGCGAGAAGTGCAGCTCTTTTCATGGGAGAGATCGAGGGGAGTTTGGAGTGCTGATGCGGGGGGACGTGATCAATCCGCCCGCCTTTTGGTTAGACGCTCTGATGGTCGGGTTCCATCGGAAAAGAGGGTGATGCGCTTCGCGGGGGGGTGCCCACGGAAAACACGGAAATCACGGAATGAGTCGAGAGGTGAAGAGGCGAAGAGGCGAGGAGGCGAGGAGGCGAGGAGGCGAGGAGGCGAGGAGGCGAGGAGGCGAG
>CAZAZT010000089.1:0-16828 GCA_964489645.1 uncultured Chthoniobacteraceae bacterium
CTTGAGAGCGGGTTTGCTGAGAGTGGGGGGCGGTTCGCGGGCTAAGTCGCGAGTGAGACCCCGAGGAGGTCTTTGAACACCTGAAGGTACATTTCCTTCTTCATCTCTGGCACCCACTCCATCTGGAAGTCCGCCGGCGCGATCCAGCGTGCTTGTTGGAACTCGGCGTGTTCCGTGTGCACGTTGATGGCATCTTTCGGGCCGAGCAGTTCCATCAAAAAGTAATGCTGGTCCTTGCCATGGTGGCCGCGGACAAGACGGCCTTCTGGGAAGAGGTACCGGTAGGGGCCTTTGCCATCGATGATCCGGAAATGTTCCGGCTTGAGTCCGATCTCTTCCCAGATTTCCCGCACGAGGGCGGATTCAAGGCTTTCGCCGGTGTCGACTCCGCCTTGAGGGAACTGCCAAGCGCCCGGCATATTGGACCGTTCACAGATGAGAATGTTCCCTTGGTCATCGAGGAGAATTCCCGCGACGTTCAAGCGGATGACCAAGGAGTCGTGCATGGGATTTGTATACCATGCTTTTCGTGAGGTTCAAGACGTGCGATGTCCGACGGTTCGCGCAAATCGGCGTGGCTCAGCGGTTTTCTGAGGGGCTCTTGCTTGGGCTGCTGGGGGTATCCGATTGTGGTGCAATCAGATTGGGGAGTTTTTTGACGCCCTCACCGAGCATTTCGAAGAGGCCTGCGGCTTTCTTTTTTAAGTGTTGAACAGGTTCGTTGAGTGGGGCGTCGTTCGAGGGCGGATTCGGGGAGGGAATCGCGCTGGCGGAGGAGTCGAGGAGCGCGGTGGTGTCGCTTTGGAGGTCGAGCGGGATCCAGAAGTGGCCGTCCGCTGGAGCGCCGAAGACCTTGAGTTTGAGGTCTGGTAAAAAGGAGAGGGTCGGGACAGCAACCCCCAATCGCCCCTTGAAGGCAAGGGTGTCTTGGGCGACCCGCGCGTCGCCTTGGATTTTGAGGACGCGATGCGAGTCGAGTTCGATTGCGGAGAGAGACCATGTTTGAGGGGTCCACTCGAGCTTTGCCTGAGCTGTTTCGAGTGGGACGAGGCGGAACTTGGATGAACCGATGAGTTGGTCGAGTGCGGCGAGGAAGGGGAAGCCTTCGATGGATGCTTTAGCGAGCGAGATCTGGCCTTTCAGGGAGGGAGGCGAGGAGGAGTTCAGTTCGGCGGTGAGGGTGGAGGTCAAGCTCCCGTGGATCCTAGAGTGCCAGGTCGGAGGGAGGATCTCCTCCAAAGGCAGGGTTTGGATGGCGGCATCGAGCTTGGTGGAATGGGGTGAGGCAGATCCGGACACTCGGATCACTCCGCCTTTTGGGGAGTGGAATTCTGCGTGTTTGATGAACATCGTCCCGTCGGGGGCGGTGGCGAGGCTCGCGGTCCTGATTTGAAGGGGGGGGAGGAAGCCGAATCGTGCTTCGCCACCGGACAGTTCGATGTTCCAGTTGACCCCTTCTTTTCTGAGAGAAAGCGCGGAGCGCTCGATGAGGAGGCCTTTCCATCGGATGGTCGCGGAGTCCGCTCGAGCGTTTTCCCAGATAGTGCGGTTGGGGAGGAGGGATGCGGGGAAAGGGACTGGGTCCGGATGTGCAGCGTGGGGAGCGGCGTCCGCGGAGGCGGGGCTCTCGATATCGATGACGATTTTCCCGCAACGCGTGTCCTTGATCTCCCAAGCGCCTGCGAGGAGTTGCCTGAGCGAGAGGGAGACGGAGACGCCGGATGCTTGGACGGATTTCAGCCAAGGGTGTCCATCGTTCTCGAGAAGGATGCTGGATGCGAAGAGGCGTGTTCCTTCTCGTTGGATGGGATGAGAGATGGTGGTGTTGAGTTGGAGCTTCTTTGAGCCGGCGCGTTCGAGGCGCTCGCGGAATGCGGGGCTGTCGAGGTAGCGAAAGGTGGCATCACGGATGGCGAGCGCGGCGATGACTGCGCAGGCCAGCCCGATGGCGAGGCTCAGAAGGGTTTTTTGCGGTGCCGAACGCATGCTCAGAGGGTGTTTGTGGTGAGCGCTCGCGCGAGGGCGGGTAGCGAACCGGTTGCGGATCGTTCTGCGAGATTTTCGAGGAGTGCGGTGTGAAGTTGGGGTGTCGAGATTGCGAGAGAGATGCGGCGGAGGGCGCCGATGAGAGGGTTTCGTTCGGGGGTGTCAGCGGGGCTTGGCGGCGTGAAGGTGAATGCGCAGCCCTGGCGGGTGGAGGGAACGAACGGTTCGAGCAGGCCAGCGCCGCGCGCGTTCAGCCCGATGATGGAGGCTGCTCCATGGATTGCGGCGGCGTGGAGGGTTGCCGCCTCAGGACCTGGGAGGGAGAGGAGCGCGTCTGCTCCCTCGAGCAGGGGCGAAAGGGATGTTGTCGCTGCGTCCAAAAGTTGGATGTAGGAGGCATCACTCACCAGGTGTCGCTCCAGGTAGGATTTTGCTCGGCTCGGAGCGGCGGCGAGAATGAGGAGTCGCGCATCCGCGATTTTCACGGATTCGAGCCATGGAGCCGCAGCGGCGATCTCGCGGGCGTGAGGGGTTTGGTCCACCAGGACGAGCACTGGGCCTGACGGCCGGACGCGCATCCGGTGGTGGACGAGGAGTTCGGTTCGAGCGGCGCGTTTTTGATCCGAGGAGAATGCGGGTACGGTTTCGGGTGATTCTCCGTGGAGAACGGACGGGAGGACGGTCACTGCATCGCGCCGGTGGCGGATCTGGAGTTCGAGATCGGGTGCGGGATGGAACTGGGATGCGCCGGCATCGAGTCGCGGTTCAGGGAAGAGGATGGAATCGGCTGCGAGCAAGCCGGCTTGAGTGGGGTTGATGCCGCCGAAGAACGAGAGCGCGTAATCCTTGAGGAAGCGGGTGGGCAGGCCCGTGAAAGGAAACGTCTCTGGGATGTCGAGTTTGGGTTGAGAAAGCGAATCGAGAAGAAGGGTTGTCTTGATTGGCAGACCGGATGTGCGGATCAAGAAGGGGGCGAAGGCGAGGGGTTCTCCGAGCAGGATGAGGCGCGAGACGGCGGGGATGGATCGTCGAGCGACTTCGACTGCGGCGCGAGACAGGATGATCCCGTAGTGGGGAGCGTCTGGCGGTTCTTCGAGGCGAAGGGCAAAAACGGGGCTTGTGGATTGGGCGTCCACTTCGAATACGTCGCACCAAGAGGTGACGGTTCCGCATTCGAGTTCGAAGGTGGCTACCTCTTGGGAAACGGGGAGTTCAGGGGATGACTCGTCGGTGGGTTGAAGGATGGCGACGGGTACGCCTGCTTGTTCGAGGTGGGCAACGACGCGTTCGAGAAGGCCGAGGATGCCGGCTTTGTCAGGTGCGCTGGCGGGGCGGAGCGGGGAGGCATGGACGACAAGGGCGGACATCTCAGTGGTCTTCGGCGATGATGCTGTTGGACAGGCGATCAAAGCGAGTCGGGAAAATCGTTGGGATTCAGGACACGGGGTTGGAGATGAATTGCGGATGTTTCGTGATGCGTTCACGGAACAGCGCTTCGTCCTCCGAGTTGATGTCGGATGGGGTTTGAGCACGGGATCGGTGCCAACGTGCCAGCCAGTCATTGCCGAGCAAGGGGTGGCGCGTCACGAACCCCACGGCTGCGGCTGCGGGGGTGAAGGCAACGGTTGTCTCCTCTTTTGCGCCGGTCGCTCGGCCTTTGGCGACGTGAAATCCGGCGGCGAGCATCGCTGAGCGTGAGGCGGTTGAGCAGGTGTAGGTGAAGAGTTCTGAGGGACCCGATCCGCAAGCGTCCCTGAGGGCGACGAAGGTCTTGCTGGTCCATGCCTCGGGGCATGATTTCCCGGAGAACATGTCATAGAAGATGATGTCAGGCCGAGGGAGGCTGGCGGACAGGGTGTTCGGGAAGTCGCCGCGCACGAGGTCCCATTTGATCGATTGATTTGGTGAGCTCCAGTGACCTGCTTTCAAGATGGATGGTGGCGCGCTGTGGAAGAGGTAGGGGAAGTTGCTGCCGTTGCGAAGGGCGAGGTCGAGCGGGTCGAGATCGTTCTCGAAGCTCACGATGTGTAACGCGGTGGCTTGGCCTTGAGCGAGTGCAGCCTCTGCGCACCGAAGGGCGGCCATGGCATTGGATGCGGCGCCGAGTCCAACATCCCATATGACAAGAGGTTGGGAGGCGGAGTGTTTCGGGAGGCGTTCTTCCAGAAAACTTTGATCGATGTAAAGGCGGCGACTTTCCTCTTCGGGTGGAATGCGCGAGTGCATGATCTCACCGGATTCGACGTGCCGGATACTGGAGAACCCTTCGATTGCGGTATGTACCTCGTATTTTCCGAGGGTTTTTGGATACCGCTTTTTGCGTGAGATCTTGGGTTTGAGGGCGGGGTTATCGAGGTCGTCCGCTTCGAGGACCGGCTTTGTCTGGCGGTAGAAGTCCTCGAATGAACCATCGATGATGGCGTTGCGCATGTTGCGCATCAGTCTGTGGTAGAAATAGATGTTGTGCTGTCCGATGAGGTGCCATCCGAAGGTTTCACCGGTCTTTGTGAGGTGATGCAGATAGGCGCGGTTGTAGCGACGACAGGTGGGACAAGGGCACTCGGGATCCAGCGGTTCGAGGGAGAACTTGTGGATGCCTCTGCGCATCTGGAGGAAACCTCGCGAGGTGAAGGCGCCTCCGCGTTGAGCGACCTGGGTCGGGATGATGCAATCGAACATGTCCACGCCACAGCGCACGGCTTCGAGGATATCGACTGGCATGCCGACGCCCATGAGGTAGCGGGGTCGGTTCTCTGGCAGGAGGCGCGCGGTGAATGCGCAGATCTCCTCTCGGGCTTCGCGTTCTTCGCCGACGGCGAGGCCACCGATCGCGAATCCGTCGAATGGCATCCCGACCAAGGCCGAGGCGCTTTCTGCTCGTAGAGCCGTTGAGAGAGCGCCTTGCACGATCGCGAAGAGGGCTTGGGGAGAGTCGCCTCGTGCGGCGAGGCTTCGCGCGGCCCATCGGTGTGTGATCCCCATGGCATCCCTGACGGCGCGTTCGGCGGCGGTGGATTCGATGCACTGATCGAGGACCATCATGATGTCGCTTCCGATGGCTTTCTGGGTTGCGATGCTCACTTCGGGACTTAGCAGGATGGTTCGACCGTCCAGATAGCTGCGGAATGCGGCGCCCTCCTCGCGGATGGTGCGTGCGCCGGGTAAGGAGAAGATCTGGAACCCGCCTGAATCGGTGAGGAAGGATCCGGGCCAAGTGGTGAAGTTGTGGATGCCACCTACGGCCTGGAACACTTCAGGACCGGGTCGCAGCAAGAGGTGATAGGTATTTGCGAGGAGGATGGAGGATCCCGCAGCTTCGAGCGTTTCGGCGGTTTGCGCTTTGACGGTCGCTTGGGTTCCAACCGGCATGAAAACAGGTGTTTGCACGGTTCCGTGCAGGGTGGTGAGAGAGCCTGCTCTCGCCGCGGTGACCGGGCAGGAAGCTTCGACGCGGAAGGGTAAACGTTCGGAGTGGCTCATTCGCATTCGGATCAAGGTTCGCGGCAAGCCGAGCACCATAGCGCAAAGTTGTGGTCCGTGCTGGTCTCAATTTCCTGAGGACTGCTTCCCAGCATTTCGGCCAGCGCCGAAACGCCAAGTTTGAGCGGTTGGCATACTGCCTCTTCGAGGTTGCCGCAGGTGTCAGGGAGCGGGGGGCACGCATCGGACTCGATGAGGAGCCGGTTGGCGGGCAGCGTTTGGATGAGTGCGGCCAGTGCGGGATTTTTGCGAACGAGTGATTGCGTTCGGAAGGAGAACCAAGCGTTCCAGCGTTTCCAAGGGGCACCGGAAACCCCTTTTGGAGCGAATGCATGGAGCAGGAGCGGGATGTGTGGCGGAACCCGTTCGAGCATGGGGATGGCGATGTCCCATGCATTCACGACATGGAGCACGACCCCTCGACCGAACTCGCGGGCGATGTGGAGTTGCGCGTCGAGCAATCGTGACTGTTCCTCGAGGGATGCAGGGGAGTTGCGCCGATCCAGACCGCATTCGCCGATTGCGGCTTCTGGGATGGATTGAAGTCTGGATCTGAGAAGGTCTTGCCAGGCGGGAGGGAGCAACTGTGCGTGCCATGGATGGATCCCGAAGGCGGGGCGGATCCTGTGTGGATGGAGGGAGTGGAGAGTGGAAAGACGCTCCCAATCAAAGGGATGTAGGGCGGAAACTAGGCTGACTTGTGGTGCAGTGGGGGATTGGGCAAGCCATTCGGGTGCGTGATTGAAAAGGTGAAGATGGCTATGCGCATCGTGCATGGCTGCTGACCGCGTTTTCGGCGGGGTGCGGATCAGAGGTTCGCAAGCGGATTGTCTCGACGAGGGATCGGGAGTGCAACGTTCGCACCGCTGAGGCGATGGGATTCGAAGATGGCACAGATCATCTCGACCGTGGCCGCAGCCTCTTTCAAACCGCAGAGGGGGTCTGAACCGGTGGTCATGCACTCGATCAGGTTCCGAGCTGGAAGTTGGTGGCCTGCGATGAGGGATTTGATGTCGCTGAGTGGTTCTGGAAGACCGAGGCCCGCGCTCGAGAGGACCTCGAAGCCGCGTGGAGTTTGGGAAGGCGAGAACGGGTTTCCGCGACGAACATGGACCATGGGCTCCGCATCGGTTCGGAGGTCCACGATGGCATCGCTGCAGATGAGTTGGATGCCGAATCCTGCTCCCTTGCTTCCCTGATCCTTTTTCGAATCAAAGAAGAGAGGCACACCGGAAGGGGTGGTGAATCGTGCGTGCACCTCGTCCCCTGCGAGAGGGCCGACTCCTTCCGCTCCATCTTTCACATCAGCGGCTTTGACCGGACGCCCTTCAGTGAAAACCGTTGCATTACAGCTGGTTGGTATCCCCGTGAAAAACGCGCCGAGATTGAGGACATGGGATCCGAGGACCCATAGGTCCAATGCGCCACCTCGGCTGTCCTCCTTTCCGCGCGTTCGCACTTCGAGGAGAGTGCCGAACACCCCCTCTTTGAGGAGGTCTGCGGTCCGCTGGAGCGCGGGATGATAACGGTTTCGGTGCGCGACGGCGACGCGTGTGCCGTGTTTGGATGCGAGTTGCCGGATGTCGTCCGCCTCTTTTGGGGTCCTGACGAAAGGTTTTTCGATATAGATCCCTTTGACGCCGGTGAGGATCGCGTCGGACAGCATTTGGTGGTGTTGGTCCACATGCCGCGGGCAGATGGAGACGATGTCTGGGCGGGTTTTTTCGAGGAGGTCGCGATGATCCGAGAAGGCGGCAGGCGCGCTGAGACGTTTGACTGCGGCGGTTCGGCCGGCCTCATCGGGATCGGAGACCCCGACGATGGTTGTGTGCGGCGTCTGGAGCCACATCGTGTCGAGGCCGTGCCCGTAGTTCCCGCGGCCGGTGTGACCGATGACCCCGACGCGCAGGGAGGCTGTTTGCGCATGGATGTTCGAGAGGATCCACATCGGTGCGAGGGAAGTGATGGAGGTGAGGAACTGGCGTCGAATCATGAGAGGGTGTTGAGCACAAGGGGTGCGAGGGACGGCGCCGGGTGGTTGGGTGGGACGCTGAGCCGTGGTCTGGCTGGCGATGGGATCATTGCACGGAAGCTTCCCGTTTTGGGGTGATGCTTCGGATTTCGGAGTGCACGAGTTCGCACAATCGCAGAGGCAACCCATTTGCGAGTTGGTAAAAGACGTTGCGACCATCGGCTTCAGGGGTGATGACACCGCTCATGACCAGCTTTTTAAGGTGCTTTGATACATTGGCTTGTGACGTTCCGACCTCAGCGACGATCTCTGACACGCAACGGGGTCCGTTGCACAGAGTTTGAAGGATTGCGAGACGCAGCGGGTCGGAGAGGGCGTTGAACATCGCGGCAACGGAGGCGAGTTGATCGGTTGAAAGCGGCGTTTTTTTCATTGAACCCATAGCCAAACGGTTATATGAATTACTTCATGAACGGAACAGAAGCGCAAACAGAAAAAGCGGAAAGAATCGTTGGGGCAGAAAGTTGTGGAGTTCGGCGGGTCTCAGCTACGGAGGCTTCGGTGATGATGTCGCGTCCGGGAGTTCGGGTCATTGATGTTCGGACTCCTGTGGAGTTTGAGGGGCTGCGTGTTGCGGGGGCGGAGTCTGTTCCGCTGGACCGGTTGGATCCTGCGGTTTTCCGGGGTGCGGCGGGGAGCGTTCTTGTTTTCTGTCAGAGCGGTGGGCGTGCGGGGCGTGCTGCTGAGAGGTTATCGACGGCTGGGGTGGGCGGTTGCGTGGTGGTTGAGGGCGGTATGGATGCGTGGGTTGCTGCGGGATTGCCGGCGGTTAGCGGGGCGGGCGGCGGTTTGCCGTTGATGCGGCAGGTGCAGCTTGTGGTGGGTTCTTTGGGTGGGGCTGGGGCTGGAATGGCGCTGTGGGTTGATGTGCGTTGGGCATGGTTACCGTTGGTGATCGGGTCGGGATTGTTCATTGCGGGCGCCACCGGTTTTTGTGGGTTGGCGTTGGTCCTGGCTCAGATGCCGTGGAACCGGAAAGTGCGTGGTGCCACCTCGTGTGACACGGGTGCGCGGGTTTCTTGTTGTGGTGGTTCGGAAGGAGGTGCGGCGTGAGTGCGACGGCGTGTGGGGTCCGGCGGATCCTGATTGTTGGGGGAGTGGCTGGGGGAGCTTCTGCAGCGGCGAAGGCGCGGCGCGTGGGTGAGCAGCACGAGATCCATGTGTTTGAGCGAGGATCTTATATCTCGTTCGCGAACTGTGGTTTACCGTATCACATCGCTGGGGACATCCCTGATCGAGGGAAACTGGTGGTGATGACGCCGGAGAAGTTGGCGTCCCGTTCGAAGATCGTGACCCATCTCCGGCACGAGGTGATTGCGATCCATCGGGATCGGAAGGTCATCGTGGTTCGCGACGAGTCCGGTTCGGAGCGGGAGGAGCGGTACGACAAGTTGGTGTTGAGTCAGGGAGCGCGTCCATTCGTCCCGGAGATCCCTGGGGTCGATTTGCCGAATGTTTTCACTTTGAGGGATATCCCTGACATGGATCGGATCATCCGGTTCTTGGATGAGGCGCATCCGAAGCGTGCGGTTGTTGTTGGGGGAGGATTCATCGGTTTGGAGATGGCGGAAGCGTTCTATCATCGCGGGATGGATGTGACGGTTGTGGAGCGGAATGGACATCTCTTGCCGTTACTGGATCGGGACATGGGTGTGCACCTGACAGAGCGGGCTCGTCGTGAGAGATTTGCGGTTGAGACGCAGGTGGTGGTGAAGGGGTTCACTTCGGAGGGCGTGGTTCTCGAGGATGGGAGGGTTCTTGGTGCGGATGTGATTCTCTTGAGTGTCGGGGTGCGTGCGGAAGTTGAGTTGGCGAAGAGATGTGGGCTTGAGATCGGGGAGACGGGTGGGATCAAGACGAACGGTCGGATGGAGACATCGGATCCAGACATTTACGCGGTGGGAGATGCGGCGGAGACCGTCCATTCGGTTTCTGGGGCGCGTGCGCGGATCGCGTTGGCTGGTCCGGCGAATCGGCAGGGGCGTGTTGCTGGGGCGAATGCGGCGGGAGCGCGATTGGTTTTCCCGGGGGTCCAGGGCACGTCGATCGTCCGTGTGTTGGACACGGTTGCTGGGTTCACGGGGATCGGGAGTCGAGAGGCTAAGCGATTGGGGTGGAGTGTTTTCACGAGTGTGACTCGGGACAACAGCCACGCTCATTACTATCCGGGTGCGACGCCGTTGTTTGTAAAGCTGATTGCGGAGGAGGGCAGTGGAAGGTTGTTGGGAGCGCAGGTGGTGGGTGTGGTCGGGGTGGATAAGCGGGTCGACGTTTTGGCCACCGCGATTGCGGCGAAGATGAGTGTATTCGATCTGGAGAATCTGGATCTCGCGTATTCGCCTCCTTTCGGTTCGGCGAACGATCCCGTGAACGTGGCGGGATTTGTTGGTGCGCACATCGCTCGTGGAGATGTGGCTACGGCGGATTCGACGGAGTGGCGTCCTGCGGGAGAGGTGGTTGTGGATGTCCGCGATCCGGATGAGTTAGCGGATTGGGGGTGGATTCCCGGGGCGCTGAACATCCCTCTGGACGAGTTGCGTGGGCGCCTGAACGAGATCCCCGAGGGGCGGGAGATCGTGACGTATTGTCAGAAGGGTCAGCGTGGTTATCTGGCGGCGTGCATATTGCAAGGTGTGGGACGCAAGGTGCGGAATTTGCGCGGGGGATTCTTGCAGGCGCGTCTTAACGGGATGCCGGTGGAGCGAGGGTAGGCGCGTGGCGGTTTCTCGTTTTGCTGGCGGTTGAGGTTTGGAGAGGTCTGGGTAAGGATTTTGGGATGAACCGAATCAAGCAGGGTTGTTGGACGGCGTTTCGTGGGATGGTCGTGGGAGGTGCGTTGGCGCACTCTGTTGGGGTCTTGGAGGCAGGAGAATGGACGTTTTACCGAGGTCCGGGGCACGACGGAGTGGTTCAGGGCGAGTTATGGCCTGTTCCGGAGCGGGCTTTGTCTCCGGCGTGGCGGGGGCAGGTGGGGGTGGGGACGGCTTCGCTCGTTGGGCGTGGCGGCTTGGTTTACACGTCGGGGCATCAGGGCGGGAGGGAGGTTGTGCAGTGTTTGGACGGGGCGTCGGGACGGGTGGTGTGGCGGTTTGCGTTCGATCAGCAACTGGATCCGAATCTCTTCGAGGGGGGAGCTCGCGCGACTCCGACGCTGAGCGGGGAGTGGTTGTTGGTTCAAGGGCATGAGGGGGAGTTGATCTGTTTGACGGCGGCGGAGGGTAAGGAAGTGTGGCGCAGACATTTGGTGAAGGAGTTCAAGGGAGTTCGTCCGGAGTGGGGGTATTCTGGGGCGCCGCTGGTGATGAACGGGGTGGTGTATCAAGATTGCGGTGGGCGAGGAGCTTCGACGGTGGCTTTGGGCTTGTCCGATGGGAAGACGCGCTGGGCTGCGGGAGACGATCGCGCGGGTTACGGGACGCCTGTGCTCATGCAGGTTGGTGGACGGCGGTGTCTTGTGATGTTCAAGGCGGAGGCATTGGTGGGGTTGGATTTTGAGAGCGGAGGCGAGCTTTGGCGTTTCCCGTGGAAGACTTCGTACGATGTGAACGCAGCGACCCCGCTCAAGGTTGGAGCGGATCGGATCTTGATCACCTCGGGCTACAACGCGGGGGCTGCGGTGGTCGAGATCAAGGGGGGCAGGGCTTCGTTGGTATGGAGCGCCAAGGTTTTGCGGGCACATATCAACACGCCGGTGGTGTTGGGTGACCACGTCTACGGGATGGACGGGAACACCGGGGGAGGGAATCTGGTGTGTGTGGATGTGCGTTCGGGACAGCGGGTTTGGGAGGAGCGCAGCGTGAAGGGTGGCGCGTTGGTCTTGCGGGGCGATGATCTGATTGTCGTGAGTGAGAAGGGGGAGTTGGTGTTCGCGAAAGCCTCTCCGGAAGGGTTCAAGGCGACGCAGCGATTCGATGTGTTGTCGAAGCGAGTGTGGGCGCAACCGTCAGTCATTGAGGGACGTATCTATCTTCGAGACAATTCGGGTACGTTGGTTTGTTTTGATGTGGGCGGGGCAGGGCGCCGCTAGCTCTGGGGTTCATTCCGAGGGATGAGTGGGTCGTGGTGAGCAGCGAGGTGCTTCTGTAAGCCGCCTCTGCCACGTTATTTTCACAAATCGGCACTGGATTTTTCGATTTATTGCGAGATACTGGTTTTCGTACCGGAAGCACTATGCGGACGTTGTCCATTTGCTTTCGTTCTGTCCCCCCCGACGTGACGAGTACTTCGTGCTGGACCGTGACTGGGCTGTGCCCAGCGAGATGCGGTCGGCGATGAGCGGGGTGTCTCTCGCGAAGAACGCAGGAGGGGTAGGTTATTCAGGGTCGATGCCTTGATTTTCCCGGGCCCTCTGTTTGGCAGTCCACGTCAGCAGTTCAGCAATCGGAAGCCATTGATATTATGCGTCGCACAAAAGATTCGATCCATTGGGTGGTGATAGGATTGGTGTTGTTGGTCCTTGTCCCTGCGGGGTTGGTGTACTTGGCGAACCAGGATGAGGATGAGGTTCCGGTGAAGGTGGAGGCCCCTCAAAAGATGCGATTGAAAGATCGTTCAGACATTCTCAGTCGGTGAGTTTCGGTGACGGGAGGGATGGGGTGAGAGGGTCGGTGAGTTGATCCCGTGTTGGTTAGGGATTTTGCTCTGGGCTGGCACGCTTATTTCGTCGACGTAGGTGAAAGCCTATGACGACGGTGACACGGTTCATTCTGACATGGTTGGGGGTCGGCGCGGTTGCGAGCTCATTGCGGGGCGCCGAGCCGCTGTTTGTCGCGAAACCATTCACGGAGGAAGGGTCTTTTACAGAGGGTGTTGAAGGGCCTGCGGTGGATAAGGAGGGAAACCTGTACGCGGTGAATTTTGCGCGTCAGCAGACCGTCGGGCGGGTGGACAAGACCGGTGCAGGTGAGGTTTTCGTGACGCTTCCTGGTAAGAGCACTGGCAACGGGATCCGGTTTGATCGAGCGGGTCGGATGTTCATCGCGGACTATGTCGGCCACAATGTGCTACTGATCCGACCGGGTTCGCGTGAGGTGGTTGTTCACGCTCATGAGGCTGCGATGAGCCAGCCGAACGACTTGGCGATTGCGGCGGACGGGGTGTTGTACGCGAGCGATCCGGACTGGGGCAAGGGGGCGGGTCGGGTTTGGAGGATTGGCGTCGAGGGGAAGGTGGATTGCGTTGCGGAGGGGATGGGGACGGCGAACGGGATTGAGGTCAGCCCGGATGGTCGCACGTTGTACGTGAATGAGTCGGTTCAGCGGAATATCTGGGCCTTTGACATTGTGGGAAGCGGTTTGGAGCGGAAGCGATTGATCAAGCAGTTCCCGGATTTCGGGTTTGATGGGATGCGGTGTGATGTGGATGGGAACCTTTACGTCACGCGGCATGGGAAGGGGACTGTGGTGAAGATGAGTCCAGCGGGCGAGGTGTTGCGGGAGGTTGATGTGTTGGGGAAGAGTCCGACGAACCTTTGTTTTGGAGGGGTGGACGGGCGCACGGTGTACGTGACGGAGGCGGAGAAGAGGCGGGTGGTGATGTTCCGTGCGGATCGACCGGGACTGGAGTGGGAGCGCTTGCGTTGAGGGGCGGTCGAGAGAATCAGTTCATCGGAGGGAATTCATCATGCAGAGAATCAATCGTGCGTTCGGCTTGTCGGTTTTGGTTTCCGTGGCGGCGGCGTGGGAGGCGTTTGGGGGAGTCACGGAGATCGGCACTCGTCGGGAGTTGTTTTTGGATGAGGCGTTGCTGGTCTCCCGAAGAGGGGTTGAGCTTCGGATGCATCGTCCTGAAGCGAGGGAGGTTGTTTTGACGTGTGATGCTCCGTGGGAGGGTAACACATCCGCATATTTCACGATCCTGGAGGAGGAAGGATTGTATCGGATGTACTATCGGGGGTCGCACTTTGATGAGGCGAAGAAGCGTTCTGCGCACGTGGAGTACGTGTGTTATGCGGAGAGTCGGGATGGGGTGACGTGGACGAAGCCGTCGTTGGGGTTGGTGGAGGTGGACGGGAGTTCTGCGAACAATGTGATCTTGAAGGGCGGGCAAGGGGAGCGAGCGGGGGAGGTGGAGTTGGCGCACAATTTCACGCCGTTTTTTGATCGCAATCCGTCGGTGCCGAAGGAGGAGCGGTTCAAGGCGTTTGCGGGGATTCGCACGGGGTTGACGGCCTATGTTTCGGAGGATGGTTTGCGGTGGAAGGCTGTGCCGGGGGGGGCAGTGATCCCGAAGGGGGCATTTGATTCGCAAAACCTGGGATTCTGGGATGCGGATCGGCGGGAATATCGTGCCTATTGGCGGGTGTTCACGGAAGGGGTGACCGATGGGAAGACGTGGAAACCGTCGGGAGTTCGTGCGATACGGACGGCGGTTTCGAAGGATTTTCGTCGGTGGGAGTATGCGACGGATCTGCGTTATCGAGATCCTGTTTCGGAGCAACTTTACACGAATGCGATCCGTCCGTATCCGAGGGCGCCGCACCTTTTCATTGGATTTCCGACCCGATATCAGGCTAAGACGCAGCAGGTTGAGCCGATCTTGATGTCGAGTCGGGATGGGGTTGAGTTCCGGCGATGGTCTGAGGAGTTGATCCCGATCACGGCTCCGAAGGATCGAGACGGGAATCGGAGCAACTACATGGTGAACGCGTTGTTGGAGTTACCGGGTGCGGCGGGGGAGATGTCGGTTTATGCGACGGAGGCTTACTATCGAGGGACGGGCTCTCGGGTCCGGCGGTTTGTGTTCCGGACGGACGGTTTTGTGTCGTTGCATGTTGGGGAGAAGGAGGGGGAGGCGGTGAGTGGATACTTCACGATGGCGGGTGGCGTTTTGGTGGTGAATGCGAAGACGGCGGGTGGCGGATCGGTTCGGGCGGAGTTGCGCGATGAGAGTGGGCAGGTTTTTCCGGGGTACTCTTTGGAGGATTGTGTTCCATTCAGCGGGGATGGGATTGAAGTGAGGATGCGGTGGAAGGGAGGGGATGGGGTGGAGGCGTTGAAGGGAAAGCCGATGCAGATCCGTTGGGTGCTCCGGGATGCGGATGTGTATTCGTACCGGTTTGAGTGACGTGGGTGACATTCGATGGAAGAGGGGGCGGGGGCTTTTGCTGTTTTTATGGTGGGTGTGTGGATGGGTTTGCGGGGCGGAGTATCAGTGGTCGATGGAGGTGCCGAAGGTGGTGAGTCCGGAGACGGAGGGTCTTTCGCGCGCCTATTTGTGGGTGCCGCCGCGTTGTGAGCGGTTGTCGGGTGTTGTGGTTGCGCAGCACAACTTGCTGGAGATCGCCTTGTTCGATGACGTGCGTTTTCGAGGGATGTTGGAGCGCTTGGGGTTTGCGTTGTTATGGGTCACACCGCCGGTTGCTGTGTCTTTCGAGGGTGGGGAAGAGGACATTGCCGGGGTTGAAGCTGTGCTTCAGGGTCTTGCTGATCGGTCTGGTTATGCGGAGTTGGCGAAGGTGCCGGTGGTGGCGTTGGGACATTCGGCGCAGGCAGATTTTCCTTATCGCTACGCGGTGCATCGCCCGGATCGATGCCTCGCGGGGATCTCGTTGAAAGGCTCGTGGCCGGATCGAGGAAGTGAGCCTCGTCAGTATTGGTACGAGGGGTATGGAAGGTCTGAGGTGCCGGTCTTGTTCGTGAGCGGGGAGTATGAATGGGCGGACGAGCGTTCGGGGCGTGCCTTGGGTTTTCGCAAAGAGTTTCCCGAGGCTCCGCTTTCGATGTTGGCGGATGTTGGGAGCGGGCATTTCGATCTTCACGATCGGTTAGTGGATCGGTTGGGAGCGTATCTCGGAGCGGCTTTGCGTTATCGCGGCGGTAAAACGCTACGGCCGATCGATGCCACGCGGAGTGGTTGGTTGGTGGATCGATGGCGATTGGACAAGGCGCCGCGATTTGCTGCTGCGTCGGTGACGGATTTCTCTGGGGATCGTGGGCAGACCTTTTGGTGTTTTGATGAGGCGGAGGCTCGGGCGACGTTGGATCATCAATCGCGATATCAGTGGAAGTCCCCGCAGTTGGTTGGATATCGGCAGGCGGGCGTTTTGGTGCCGCAGGTACGGGGGACGCACCAACAGGTCACGCTGACTTGGTTGCCGGAACGCGGCCTTGATGGGTCGATTTTCCGTTTGGAGGGTGCGTTCTTGCAGGAGGTTCCTGCGGGACGTCCTGAGCGGTGGACTCGCATGCGGGAGGGCGATGCGATCGGGCATGCCTCTGCGGGTGAGGGGATCCGGATCAGGCCGTTGTGTGGGCCTGTCGAATCCTTGGGTGCGGGAATGTTCGCGATCCGCTTTGACCGCGTTGGCTGGGAGAACAAGAAGCGTTCGGGAGAGGTGTGGTTCCAAGCTGAGCACGAGGGGGATGTTCGGTTCAAACGGGCCGTCCAGCAGGCGGTGATGCGCGTGCCGGTCCGAAACACGGAGGGAGCGCCTCAGTCGATCACCTTTCCTGCGGTGGGGGATATTTCTGTATCGAACGGGGCAGAGATCCGGTTGATGGGCGAATCGGATTCAGGCGAGCGGGTGAGTTATTTGGTGAGGCACGGTCCGGTTCGCGTGGTGGGGGATCGGTTGGAGATTGTACCCATCCCGGTTCGCGCGCGTTTTCCGTTGGAGATCTCTGTGGTTGCGTACCAGTGGGGGCGCTCCATCGAACCTCGGTTGCGGTCGGCCGAACCGGTGGAACGGACCTTCCGACTGCTACCCTAAGGGACGGCTTACTTCGATCTGGGGAAGGCCCCGATCCCACCCGGGCGTCGGAGCCTTCCCCTGTTGTATGGACCACTGACACACACAACTTCCGTCTTTGTGGAGGGATGTTGCGATGGTCAGGATATCGGAAGGCATCGGACATCCGTGGGGGTATGGTGTGGAAAAGTGTGTGATTTGTTTGGGGCACGAACCCTGCGCTCTGGGGAAGGCATGCATGTATTTGAACGCTTTTCTGTCGTGGGAGTTGTGATGTCAGTGGTCATAGGGGGGATGTGCGTGGGGGGGGCTGGGAGGGCGGAGGAAGTTCAACCGCCTGAGGGGTTTCGGAGTCTGTTTGATGGGAAGACGTTGAAGGGATGGTACGGCTTGAATCCGCATGCTTCGGTGAAGTTGGAGGGCGAAGCGAAGGAAGCGAACCATCGGAAGCAGCGAGAAGAGTTCGCATCGCATTGGAAGGTTGAGGGAGGAGAGTTGGTGAACGGGGGGACGGGTCCGTATGCGACGACGGAGGAGGAGTTTGGAGACATCGAACTCTTGGTCGAGTATCGGACCGTGCCGGGCGCTGATAGCGGGATCTATTTGAGGGGGACGCCGCAGGTACAGATCTGGGATTGGAA
>CAZAZT010000090.1:0-16825 GCA_964489645.1 uncultured Chthoniobacteraceae bacterium
TCGTCGATTTGGGCGTCTGCAAAACCTTCGGAGCGGTAGAGGTCGCGGATACGTTCGCGCCCTATCCGGAGATCATCTTGGACGAAGGGGGTGTTCGAGCGACGAGCATTGGCTCGTTCTTGGGTGGGGCTCAGCAGCATGGAGATGACGCGTTCATCTGGAAACGAATGGTTTCCGTGGACGGCGATATCTCCGATGACGGTCCTTTGACCTTCGCGGATGTAGAGATCGAGCGATCGGTGTTGGATGACAGCGGTCACGTCGGCGTCATCGAAGCCGTTGTATTGGTAGAAGATACCGAGATAGAACGCAGCATCCTCTGCGGAGGCATCAGGGATGGATGCTTGAGGGTCTTTGAGATCGTTCGCGATCCGGGAGAGCTGTTCTTCGATGGCCTCGCGGAGGGTAGATGCGTGAAGTTTGCTATTGCCGATGAAGTTGACGGTGACTTTTTCGGAGGGTTTTCGTTGGCCGAGGACGGCGCGGAAGATGGGTGAGAGGAGGGATTCGCTGAGGGCTGGGGTGTTGAACGCGAGGGGGAGTGCTGCTGCGGCGAGCAGGCGGACGAGGGGAGAGGCGATGATGTGGCGCGGTCGCATGCGGGGAGGCCACGGGAAGCCCCCGTGCGAGGCAGGGCACGGGGGCGAAGGGGATCAATATTTCGGGATGGAGGGATCGACCTGATCGCTCCATGCGAGGATTCCGCCTTCGAGGTTGGACAGCTTGCAGAAGCCCGCTTCTTGGAGGAGGCGGAGGGCTCGTGCGGAGCGGACGCCGCTCTTGCATTGGAGGACGATTTCGTCGGCGCTATCGAGTTCGCTCATGCGCGACGGCAGTTGGCCGAGGGGGATCAGTTTGGCACCATCGATCCGGCAAATGTCCCATTCGAAGGGTTCGCGGACGTCGAGAAGCACGAACGATTCTTGGCGATCCCGTTTGGCTTTCAGTTCTTTTGCGGTGATGCAGGGCACGTGCGCTTCTTCTTCTTCGGCCGCTTTGGCTTGAGGGATTCCGCAGAACTGATCGTAGTCGACGAGTTCGGTGATGGTGGGGTTTTCGCTGCAGACGGGGCACTTGGGATCTTTGCGAAGTTTGAACTCCTTGAATTTCATCTTCAGGGCGTCGAAGTGCAGGAGGCGTCCCATGAGAGGTTCGCCGATTCCGCAGATGAGTTTGATGGCTTCGATGGCCTGGATCACGCCGACCACGCCGGGGAGCACCCCGAGGACGCCGCCTTCTGCGCAGCTTGGCACCATGCCTGGAGGCGGCGGCTCAGGGAACATGCAGCGGTAGCATGGCCCGCCCAGATGCGGGGCGAAGACGGTGCATTGTCCGTCGAACCGGAAGATGGATCCGTAGACGTTCGGCTTCTTGAGGAATACGGCGACGTCGTTGGAGCAGTAGCGGGTCGGGAAGTTGTCGGTGCCGTCGATGATGATGTCGTAGGGTTCGGCAATCTGGCGGGCGTTGGATGCGGAGAAGAAGCAGTCGTGGAGGTCGACCTTCACGTTGGGGTTGACCTCACGGATCCGGTCGCGAGCGGAGTTGAGCTTTTTCCGTCCGACGTCTTTGGTTCCGTGAAGGATCTGGCGTTGGAGGTTGGAGAAATCGACGGTGTCGGCATCGACGAGGCCGAGGCGGCCGACACCAGCGGCTGCGAGGTAGAGGCCGATGGGTGAGCCGAGGCCGCCGGTGCCGATGCAGAGGACGCTGGCGGCTTTGAGGCGTTTTTGGCCTTCGAGGGTGACCTCCGGCATGATGAGGTGCCGGGAGTAGCGCGCGATTTCGTCATTGGAGAACTCGATGCGATCGAGGCGATTGGTGTCGATGATGCTGGCTGCCATAGAGGGTGATGTGAGTGGAAAAAGTTCCGGTTGGGGTGAGTGTTTTGCGAGGGATGATGACAGGTTGGAAGGTCAGCGTCCCACGTAAATCGCGTCATCAGGCCAATCGGGCCGCAGGGAGCCTTCGGTGACGTTCACGGGGAGAACGTAGTTCCTCATGGTCCGGACTGGGGACAGGATCCTGACGGTGCTGATCTCCTCGATGGAGTCTTCTCCGTGGTTCCTACGGAGGCTTGGGATGACTTTTTCCTGCATGGTTTGGACGATATCGAGGTCACTTGTTCCGTCGATGAAGAGCAGCATGGCGAGTTTGCCATCGATTTCAGCGATGTGGCTTTCGAAGATGACTTCGGTGAAAACCGAGCGGACTGAGGGTTCACGTTGGATGTCCTCAAGGAGCTGGGTGTAGGTGATACCGATGCGGAACTTGATGGTGTAGAGGTGGCGGGTGGTGTACTGGCCTAGACCGTTCTGGGAGAGGTTGATATCCGTGTAGTAGGACAGGATGCCATCTCGCTCGAGTTTGGACCGTTTGCGGCTGACGGTGCGGGTGTTGACGCCGGTTTTTTCGCCGATGGCGTTATCGGATTGGCGTGGGTCACGGATGAGTTGCCGCACGATCTTGCGTTCTTGTTCGTCAAGGTCTCGGAGGCGTTCTTCTGGGGGGGCCGGGTTCATGTTGGGAGGGGTTCAGGCGCCAGCGATGAACGATTCGAAGGATCCGCCGAGGAGAGCGTGGACGTCGCGTTGGATCTCTGCGGTTGACGGGGTCCAACCGGATTTGGCGAGGTCTTCGTATTTTTCGGAAAGCACTTTCGCGAGGATGGGACGCGAATGCGCCCATTTGTAACCGAGTTGGTCGGTGACCCTGCAATCGCTGTGTTGCGGGGTGACGTTGAGTCCGAGGAGCTCGATCCGCATCCGTGTGATCTCTTCGATGAGCGATGGGTTGTTGAGGAACCACCAGCACCCGAAGATGTGCAGGTTGGCGAACTTTCTGGCGGCGACGCAGAGGGCGTGTTGGTTCTCGCGTGCGAGCATCGTGCAGATGAACCGGTTGGAGGGGAATGTATTACAAATGTTCTCAACCGAGATGACATCTGCGGCATCGAGGCTGTCGCCAGCCATCCGGAGCGCGGGGTTCACGTTGCGTCGAACGCCGATCATCATGGCGAAGGCTTGTCCGTTCTCGGAGCAGTAGGGGAGTACGGCCTCGGCGAGGATGCGGTTGGTCACGGTGTTGTCGGGGAAGCGCCATTCGGGTGGCAACGAGACCATGGTGTAGGCTGAGCGGATGCGGGTGCACCATTCACGGAGGAATCGTTTGATCTCGGGGAGGGTCTGACCGGAAAGATCTTGGTTCACGGCGTATCCCCACGAGGCGAGTTTTGGAGCGGTATTCGTCCAGTCGAGAAGCAGGGGATCGATGCGGAGGGCTGGGGTGAAGGAGGGGTGGACATGGCTTCCGCGGTCCCAGTGGGCGCGTTCGGTGTCATCGAAGGGCATGTTCGTCATCCCGACACGGCGGACCTTTGCTCGATCGAGGATCATGTCGGTGAACGTCTCTGGGGACCATTCGGCGAAGCGTTTCCGGATCAGGTTGAGATCCCGTTCTTTGGGGTCGATTCCGGCGATCTGGAGGGAGGTGACGACACCACGGCAGGCTTCGGAGATGGGCGAGCGTTCGAGGAAAAGTTTTTGCCAGATGAGGTTGGCTTGTTCTGGGCGGGAGGCGGACCAGAAGCGATTGGGATCGATATCGCCGCAGCGGAAGAGTTCGGCGATGAGGTAGTGATAGGTGAGGAGTTCGTCGATGCCCCAGGAGACGAGGTTGGCGAAGGCGGGTGGGAATAGATGGGTGTGGATATCGAAGACTGGGGTGTCTTGGACAATCTGGTGGACGGTTTGGGTAAGCGCGGTCATGGGATCAGGGGGTGCGGAGGGCGTGGGTGATCTGTTCGAACTGGGTTTGGGTGAGCGCAATCTTTTGGGCGTCGAAGTTCTCTTGGAGATGGGTCAAGGAGGTGGTGCCGGGGATGAGGATGACGTTTGGGGCGCGGTGGAGGAGCCACGCGAGAGCGAGCGTGGCGGGGCGTGTGTTGAAGGTTTGCGCGAGCGGCGCGAGTTGCGGATGTTGTGCGAGAGGGGCTTCTTTGGCGAACGGCTTAGCGGCGAGGGGGCCCCATGGGAGGAACGCGATCCCGTGCGCGTTGCAGTGATCCAGGAGGGCGTCGTCTGCAGGTTCGAGAAGATTGTACCGGTTCTGGACGGAGGCGATGGAGGCGACTTTTTGGGCTTGTTCCAGTTGGTCTAGGGTGACGTTTGAGAGGCCGATGTGTTTGATCAACCCTTCTGCTTGCAAATCTCTGAGGGCACCCACGCTGTCATCGAGGGGTACGGCAGGGTCGGGTCGGTGCAACTGGTAGAGGTCGATGACATCGACTTGGAGCCAGCGCAGGCTTTCTTTGCAACGCCGTTTGAGGATGACGGGGCGACCGTCTGCGAGGATGCGGTCTGGAGCGGTCTTTTCCACGCCTCCTTTGGTTGCGAGGAGCGGGCGCGAGGGGCGGTGGGCGAAGGCGTGACCGATGAGGATTTCGTTCCAGCCTGGACCATAGGCGTGAGCGGTGTCGATGAGGCCTGCGCCGAGTTCGGCCGCTTTTCTGAGGAGGGCTATCCCTTCCTCCCATGCGGGATAGGGGCCGAAGTTTCCGGGTTGATCGCAGAGCCGCATGGCCCCGTAGCTGACCCGGTTGACGGGGGTGATTCCTTCGAGGGAAAAGGTGAGAGGTGTCATTCGGAGGGGGCGGTTTGGGATAAAGATGCGGGCCGCCTTTCGGTGGAGAGGCGGCCCGTTGATCAGTGCCTGAGCATCCCGCGAGGTGCGGGTGCTGGCGAATGTGAGTGTTGGTTACTCTCCGTCTTCGCCGATGGCCTCGACGGGGCAACCTTCCATCGCTTCGCGGCAGAGGTTGGATTCTTGGTCGTTCTCGGGTTGTTTGAAGACGAACGAATGACCGTGGTCATCGTCGCGCTTGAAGTTCGCCGGAGCGGTCTCGCGGCAGAGGTCACAATCGATGCACTGGTC
This sequence comes from uncultured Chthoniobacteraceae bacterium, assembly GCA_964489645.1. Taxonomy (GTDB): domain Bacteria; phylum Verrucomicrobiota; class Verrucomicrobiia; order Chthoniobacterales; family Chthoniobacteraceae; genus JBEEPE01. The sequence goes on from CAZAZT010000090.1 coordinate 4,933, forward strand.
GTCCACGTAGAAACGGCCCTGCACGTTCTGTTCGTATCGGTTTGAAACGTCAGCCATAGGAAAGAGATGAATCGGGGAAGGTATGTCCGAACTTACGGGATGGCAACCTTGGATGGATTCTTGATGGGAACGATTTTTTGAAAACAAGCCGGCCGTGAGCCTGCGTTGGGGGGGGGACAGGCCAGTTAACCGTCAGGAACGCATGGGCATCATCACGTAGAGGAAGGGCGAGTCCACCTTGATGGCGGCAGCGCTCATCTCATCGACCAGATCGATGTTGATGACTTCGTCGGATAGGGCGCGGAGTGGATCCATGACGAAGTCGGGATTGAACGAGATGACCATGTCACGGCCTTTGTAATCGACGGTGAGTTCTTCGCGCGCTTCGCCGATGTCGGTGGCGACGCTGGAGATGATCATGGTGCTTTTTGTGAGCGTGAACTTGACCGAGTGATTGCGATCGGATTCGAGCAGGGAGACGCGACGCAGGGCTTCGATGAAGGGTTGGCGTTCGACTTTGACGCGTTCGCGAACTTCGGTGGGGATGACCTGCTTGTAGTTCGGATAGGTACCGTCCACCCGTTTGGAGATGAGTCGGATGCTGCCGATTTCGAGGCCGATGTTGGAATCGCTCACGAGGAGGCGGACATCTCCTTCATCGCCGATCAACCGTGAGAGTTCGGAGACGCATTTAAAGGGCATGATGAACTCGCACTCGTCGGTTTTCGGGAATTCGAGGTCGATGTCGGTCATGGCAAGACGGCGACCATCGGTTCCGACGACGGAGAGGCGGTTTTCGCGGAACGAGAAAAAGAGGCCGTTCAGGACGTAGCGCGAGTGATCGGCGGAGACTGCGTAGGAGGTCTTCTTGATGGCGTCACGCAGGGTGTTCTGTTTGATGTTGAAGATGCGTGTTTCGGCGAGGTTGGCGAGGGGGGGGAACTCGTCTTCTGGCAAGCCGTTGAGTTTGAAGGTGGCTTGACCGCACTTGATGGTGGAGACGTTCCTCGAGTCCGTGTCGATGCGAACATCGCTGGAGATGAGTTCTCGGGTGATCCCGAAGAAGCGTTTGGCGGGGATTGTTGTGCCCCCTCCGCGTTCGACGTCGGCTTCGAAGACGACGGAGACGGACATGTCGAGGTCGCTGGTGGTGAGGCGCACCTTGTTCTCGTGGGCCTCGATCTTGACGTTCATCAGGATTGGGAGGGTTACCCTTGGGTTGACGACGTTTTGAACGGTTTGGAGGGCGGCGGCGAGGGTGTCTTTGGGAACGGAGAAGCGCATATCGGGAAAATATGGGAGAGTTTTACGGGAAGGCGGGGGGGGATTACACTTGAAAAATGAGGGGGTCGGCTGGGCGATGGGCGTTCGGGGAGGTCAGGACATGCTCTTTTTGAGGAGGAAGAGGTTTCGTCCGTACAGGATGGGGAGGAAGAGGTAACCGAGGATGACGGGGAGCTTATCGAGGTGGAGTGCGTAGACGAGCGAGATGAGGCTGCCCCAGAAGCTGAGGTGCCAGAAGAGGGGTGGGACGACGACTTTGCGTTCTTTTTCTGAGCGCAGCCATTGGACGACGAATCGGAGGCTGAACACGGCATTTCCGACGAGGCCGAATGCGGTCCACCACCGAGAATCGACGAAGAGCCAGGGGAGATGGGGGCCGAGGAGGGGTTCGAGGAGGCCAGGGTTCGCGGAATCCATGGGTCAGGGGATCATGATGACCATGCCGGGCTTGAGTTTTTTTGCGGCCTCGGGGTTGTGGAAGTTCGCGTTTTGGATCTGCATGTATCGGCTTTTGTTCCCGTAGTATTTGATCGCGATCGAGGCGAGCGTCTCGCCGCTTTGGATGGTGTGGGTGCGTGCGCCTGCGGGGATGGGTTTTTGGGACATGTCCCCGGATTTCGCTGCTGCGATTGCTGCTGGGGAGAGTTTGATCGCCTTGAGTTCAGCGTTCTCTTTCAGGAGGTCATTGACCTTATTCCGGAGGTTGGCCGCTTCGACTTGGGTGATGGGCAGGCCGCTCCCAAGTTTTGCGATGATGCGGTTCTTGCCCTCTTTTTCGATGAACTGGCTGCATTCTTTGGCGAAGGGGCCCTCGGGTGAGAGGTCGAGCGATCGCTGGAAATGGTGCATGGCCGCGAGGTAATCCTTCCGCTGGTCTGCGTGGATCTGGGCGAGGCGGTAGTGGATTTCCGCCGCTCTGGGGTGGTCGCCGAGCGCTCCTTCGTACGCGGTGACAGCGCCGGTGAAATCGCCCGCGGCTTCGCGCTTTTTCGCGATGGTGAGTTGATGGTTCGTGTCGCGGAAGCCGGGGAGCCGGGAGCAGCCGGCTGAGGTCAGCATCGCAAGTGCGACGAGGGACAGAGCGGTTCGTTGCATGGTCAGCTGAGTTTTTTGATTCCGGCGTGTTCGATGGCTGCGATCAGAGCGCGAGCGACTTCCACCCTTGCGAACCACTTGAAGTTTCCTGGGATGACGCGCCACGGGGAGTTGGCTGTGTTGGTCCGAAGGAGCATCTCTTCCGCCGCTTGGTTGTGCTCTGTCCACTTGCGTCGATTGCGCCAATCTTCATCCGTGATTTTCCAATGCTTGTAGGGGTCGGCTTCGCGTCGTTTGAACCGTACAAGTTGTTCTTCTTTAGAGATGTGGAGGTAGACTTTGACGAAGATCGTGCCGTCGTCCGCCAGTTGTTTCTCGAAGCTGTTGATCTCTTCGAAGGCCCGTTTCCACTCCTTCTCTTTGGCAAAACCTTCCACCCGTTCCACAAGAACGCGTCCGTACCACGAGCGGTCAAAGATCGCGATGTGCCCGTAGGCAGGGAGTCTGGTCCAGAAACGCCGGAGGTAGTGGTGTTGATACTCTTCCTCGGTGGGTTTGCCGATCGAGTGGACGCGATAGAGGCGGGGGTCGAGTCGTTCAACCGTGCGCTTGATGGCTCCGCCTTTTCCTGCGGCGTCGGGCCCTTCAAACACCGCGATCAGGGAGCGCTTTGCTTCGGCGAGGGATCGCTGGTAGCTCAAGAGTTTGAGCTGCGCGTGTTTCAGGGCCGGCTTGTAGTCCTCTTCATCCACACGGGGATGATCGAGGGCGTCGAGGCGGTTGGTACTATCCCAAGGGGTGCGGAGGAGGTCAGAGGACATCGTGCGTCGGTGATGAGGAAACAACCTGTCTGTCCTGAATCAAGTCTGCCTTCATCGAAACGACGGTAGGCTTTGTCTCTGGAGGGGTGCGTTGGGGTTCATTGCGCGGGCAACGCTTCAAGTTTCACGGGGTACCTGCGGTTTGCGTTCCATTCGCCCACGTAGATGTTGTGGTCCGAATCGACGTAAAGGTCGTGTCCGTGCAGGAACGTTTTCGCGGTTTGATGGAGAGGGGCGAGTTTTCCGTCGGTGTACGTCGGTTCACTTCCGCCTGGTGCGCTGATGACCTTGCGTGTTGCGCGATCCAGAACGACTACGAAGCCGCTTTGGCCGAGTCGTTTGCCGGTGGTCGGATCCTTGGACCAGCACACGGCGGTGTACATCCGGTTGTCGCGGACGAAGAGTTGTCCGGCGAAGGCGCCGGGGAGATCGATCTCCTCCATGAATTTGCCTTCGAGATTGAAGGCCTTGATCTTGTTCTGGTTGCGCGAACTGACCCAGACGAGCGGGTTGGTTGGATCGGAAGTGTCGACCGAGATCCCGTGGGCATTGGAGAGTTCGCCGGGCGTTCCGAGGTTCTTGCCGCCCCAGTGCCGCACGATCGATCCGTCGAACGTGTACTCGAAGACGAGGTCGGATGCGTAACCATCCACGACGAGAATATTCCCGTTTGGCGTGATGGCGGCGTCGCAAGGCATGAACTTGCCGGAGGTCACGTTGAGGCCGGCCTCTTTGGGGGTTGGGAGGCGTCGCACGATGGTTCCATCGGTTTTGAGAATCGTGACGCATCCTTCCTCCGCTTTCGGGGACCAACCCTCTGCACCGAAGTGCCATCCACAGTCGACGTGGACGAGGTATTCGGTTCCGTCTCGGGTGAAAACGTCAACCCCGTGTCCTCCGACTAGGCCTGCGCCGAACGAGCGGACGAACGAGCCGTCCTTTTTGAACACGAGGAACGCGTTCTTCGGGTGATCGGTCACCAAATAGAGCAGCCCATCTTTTCCTTCGACCATGGCGTGACTGTTGATCACGGGGGCGACTTCGGGGTCGGCTTTGCTCCAGGCCGCATTGACGCGATATCGAGCGGGGCCGTGTCCGAGGGTGGAGCCTTGATCGGCAATGGGTTGCGTGGAAGGCTTTGCTGTGTCCCCATGGCCAAGAACTGAGAGTTGGCTGAGGGTGAGCGATGTCAGGAGGAGAGCGATGCGGTGGGGAATCATGTTGGGATTGGTTGATGGGTGGAGAGGGGGTGTGCGCGTTTGGGTGCTGGACGTTTTCCTCGGTGCGGCGTGAACGGGTCAAGTTCCTCGCGTCGGCGTGGGGGTTTTACTAGGCTTCAGGGATGCGACAGAACGAGACAGGGGATGGGAGGGTGTTGATCACGGGACAAGGCCGGGAGGCTTTGGAGAAGTTCATGCGAGAGTTTGGTCAACCGGCCTTCCGTTTGGAGCAGTTGTTGGACTGGATTTTCAAGAAGCGGGTGCGGGATTTTGAGGAGATGCGCAACTTGCCCGCGGGGTTAAGGGCTGCGTTGGCTGAGCGTTATCATTTTGGGGGGTTGGAAACGGTGCGTTGCTTGGGGTCGAAGGATACGACGCGCAAGTTCTTGTTCCGGTTACCGGACGGAGCGTTGATCGAGACGGTGTTGATCCCTGCGAATCCTGCGCTGTACGGGGAGGCGTCTGATCGGTTGACGCTGTGTGTGTCATCGCAAGTGGGGTGTGCGTACGGGTGCCGATTTTGTGCGAGCGGGTTGGACGGGTTCTCGCGAAACCTTGAGGCGGGAGAGATTGTGGAGCAGGTGATGCGCGCGGAGTCGGAGGCGGGCGAGCGGGTGAGCAATCTGGTTTTCATGGGGATGGGGGAACCTCTGGCGAACTGGCCGAACCTTCGCACGGCCTTGGAGATCCTGAACGCGCCATGGGGCATCGGGATTGGTGCGCGGCACATGACGGTGTCGACGAGTGGGTTGGCGCCACAGGTCCGCGAGTTGGCAGATTTCCCGATGCAGATCCGGCTTGCGGTGTCTCTGCATGGGGCGACGGATGAGGTTCGGGGGCAGATCATGCCGATCAATCGTCGATACCCTGTGGCGGAACTGATGGATGCGTGTCGTTACTTCGCTTCGAAGCGGACGCAGTTCATCACGTTCGAGTACATCTTGATCCAAGGGGTGAACGATCGGGATGCGGATGCGCAGGAGTTGGTGAAGTTGGCGCGTGCGGTGAAGGCGAAGGTGAACTGTATCCCTTACAACACGGTCGAGGGTTTGGAGTGGGTTCGTCCGTCCGAGGAGCGGTGCGAGGCCTTTGTGGGGATCCTGAAGGCGGCGGGTGTGACGGCGACTTTGCGTCGGGAGAAGGGGCACGACATTGCTGCGGCTTGCGGCCAGTTACGTCGTCAGACGACGGCGTCTGCGTGAGGGTTTGCGGGGGGGCGGATTTTTGAGCAAATTGAGATTTTATCATGCGCATCGTTCTCAAGTTCGGTTCAGGTATCCTTGCGACGCGGTCGGGTTCGACGTTGGACGCGGGGCAGTTCGCGCGATTGAGCGCGGAGGTTGCGGGTTTGGTGGCGGGAGGGCACGAGTGTGTGCTGGTTTCGAGTGGCGCGGTGGCTGCGGGCTTGAGTTCCTTGGGGTTGAAGGAGCGACCGGATGACCTTTCGGCGAGACAGGCGTGTGCGGCGGTTGGGCAATCCAAACTGATGGCCTTGTACGCGAATGAGTTCGGGAAACATGGACTGACGGTTGGTCAGTTGTTGTTGACCCATGGTGATCTGGATAGCAGGTCGCGGCATGCGAATGTGCGTGCGACGCTGACACGGCTTTTGGAGTGCGGGAACGTGGTGCCGGTGATCAATGAGAACGATTCGGTGGCGACCGAGGAGTTGCGCTTTGGGGACAATGATCGGTTATCGGCTGAGGTCGCGGTGCTTGCGGATGCGGATGCGTTGGTGTTGCTGACGAGCGTTGAGGGGTTGTTGGATCCGAAGGGCGAACGGATCCCGGAGGTGCGGGATGTCGATGCTGTCACGAAGTTTGCGCGGCAGGAGAAGGGGCGGTTATCGGTGGGGGGGATGGTCTCCAAGTTGCAGGCCGTGAAGTTGGCGGTGGATGCGGGTATCACGACGTGGATCGCGAGTGGTCGGCGGAAGGGGCAGATTCCGGCGATCGTGGCTGGGCGCGCGGTGGGCACTCGGTTTCCGGGGCGAGTGGTTGCGGGGCGGTAGGGATGCTGAGTGATCCTTGGGGCGTCTTGTTGTCTGGAAGTTCGATATTTATGGAAGAGCAAATGTCTTTGAAGGAGCGGATCAACGCGTTCGGTCGTCGTGCTCGGGCAGCGTCGCGCGCCTTGGCGAAATGCCCGACGGCGATCAAGAACGAGGGGCTTTTGGGGATGGCGGATGGGTTGATACGGGATGCGGGCACAATTTTATCGGCGAACGCGAGGGATGTTGAGCGGGCGAAGTCGAACGGATTGAGCGCTTCGATGTTGGATCGTTTGACGTTGAACCCGCAGCGGCTGTCGGGGATGGCGGATGGGATTCGGCAGGTTGCGGCCTTGCCGGACCCTGTTGGTGAGGTGATCCGGGAATGGGAGCGTCCGAATGGGCTTCAGATCCGGAAGGTGCGCGTGCCGATTGGTGTGGTTGGGATCATTTACGAGTCGCGTCCGAATGTGACGAGCGATGCGGCGGTTCTTTGCACGAAGACGGGGAATGCGACGATTTTGCGGGGCGGTTCGGAGTCGATCGCCTCGAATATCGCGATTGCGGATGCGTTGGAGCGTGGGGGTGCTGCGGCTGGGTTACCGGCGGACTCGGTTTTGTTGGTGCCAGTGACGGACCGCGAGGCGGTGCGGCATCTGTGCGAGATGGACCGTTATCTGGATGTGATCGTTCCGAGGGGTGGGCGTGGTTTGATCGAGACGGTGGTGACGCACGCGCGGATGCCTGTGATCAAGCATTACGACGGGATCTGTGCGCTGTACGTGGATGCGGCTGCGGATATGACGATGGCGGAGTCGATCGTTGTGAACGCGAAGTGCCAGCGGCCGGGGGTGTGTAACGCGGTGGAGACGGTTTTGGTTCATCGGGCGGTGTTGTCGCCGTTCATGGAGACGGTGGGGCGCGCGTTGGCGGCGCGCGGGGTGGAGTTACGCTGCGACGAGGAGTCGCATGCTGCTGCGGAAGGTGTTTTGGGAGGAGGTGTTAAGCTGGTTCGTGCGACGGATGCGGATTATCGAACGGAGTTCTTGGACCTCATCTTGGCGGTGCGAACGGTGGGTGGTGTGGAGGAAGCGGTGGACCATATCGAGGAGAATGGTTCGCATCACAGCGACGGCATCATCACGGCGGATGCTGCTTTGGCGGAGGAGTTTCTGGCTGCGGTGGATTCGGCGACAGTGTACTGGAACGCTTCGACGCGGTTCACGGATGGGGGTGAGTTCGGGTTTGGAGCGGAGATCGGGATTTCGACGGACAAGTTACACGCGCGCGGGCCGATGGCGTTGGAGGAGTTGACGACGTACAAGTACCAGTTGCGAGGGACAGGCCAGGTCCGTTGAGTTCGGGTTATCGGGGTTCCGGAGGTGTGGGTGCGTGCCTTGCTCTTGGAGGGGGGATGAAGGAGATCGATCTGTTTTTTTGCGTGCTGGGTCGCGGGACAATATTGGGGCTCACGCTCCTTGGGGCGGGGATGGCCCCTATTGGGTTTGCAGCGGAAAAGCCTCTGATGGCGTATGTTGGAACGTTCAGTTCCCCACTGAAGAACACGTTGCCGACTCAGGTGGACCTTCCACCGGGGAACGGCAAGGGCATCCACCTTTTTCGAGTGGATCGTGGGACGGGCGCGATGGTGGCGGCGGGAGTGTATGAGATGGGGACCAGTCCGAGTTGCTTGGTCTTCAACAAGGATCGGACGCGGCTTTATTCCACGAATGAGACGGATCGGGATTCAGCGGGCGCTGGGTCGGTGAGCGCGTTCGCTGTGGATGGGGAAACGGGTCAGTTGACGCTTTTGAACACCGTCGGGTCGGGCGGTGCGGGTCCCACGTATGCGAGTGTGCATCCGAGCGGAAAGCATCTGCTGGTCGCGAACTATTTTGGCGGATCGGTTTCGGTATTGCCAATCTTGGAGGACGGCCGCTTGGGAAAGGCTACCGATGTGAAGGTGGATGAGGGGGTGATCGGACCGACCACCGCGAAGCATGCACCGCTCGGAAGTTTTGCGTTCAGCGGGCATGACCGGACGCATGCCCACATGATCCGTGCGGACTTTTCAGGAAAACATGCTTTGCATGTCGACCTGGGGTTGGACCGCATTTTTGTTTGGAAATTTGACGGGGCAGGGGGGCGTTTGATCGCGAACGATCCGGCGTCAGTCTCTTTGCCGCCGGGGGATGGGCCGCGTCACTTCTCGTTCCATCCGAATGGACGCTGGTTGTATTCGCTTCAGGAGGAGGGATCCACGGTTGTCCGGTTTGACTATGATGGCGAGCGAGGAGCGTTGACGGAGCGGGAGACCTGTTCGTCTTTGCCGAAGGGCTTTGCGGGGAGCAACTTTTGCTCAGGGATCGAGGTCTCGGAGGATGGGCGGTTCTTGTATGTTGGGAACCGGTTGCATGACAGCATCGGGATCTTCTCGATCGGAGCGGATGGAAGATTGGAGCATCGTGGCGATGAATGGACTCGGGGGAACTATCCGAGGAGTTTCAGCTTCGATCCGTCGGGCACTTTCCTTTTCAGCTGTAACCAGCGAGCGGATCATGTTGCGGTTTTCCGAGTGGACCGTTCGAGCGGGGCGCTCGGTTTCACGGGGAACTATGCGGCGGTGGGTAACCCGTCGGTGATTGTTTTCCGTGAGTTGGATGGAGGGAAGGTGCGATGAGGTTGGCTGCGTTCATCTGTGGGGGGAGGTGTCGGTGGGGGTGGTTGTTGGTGATGTTCGCGGGGTGGATGAGTGCGGGTGACGTCATGGTGTGGGGTGCGGAGTCGCGGCCGAACGTGGTGGTGATTTTGGCAGATGATTTGGGGCGAGGGGATTACAGCGGGTTTGGAACGAAGGAGATCCGGACCCCGAACATCGACCGGATTGCTGCTGGGGGCATGACGTTCACGAACTTTTATGCGAACTCGTGTGTCTGTTCGCCGACGCGGGCAGCGTTGCTGACGGGGTGTTATCCGGACCGGGTGGGGGTCCCTGGGGTGATCCGGGAGGAGGAGCCTTCGAACTCCTGGGGGTACTTATCGCGGCGGGCGGTGCTTTTGCCGGAGCGTTTGCGCGCGGCGGGGTATCACAGCGCGATCGTCGGGAAATGGCATCTGGGGATCCATTCGCCGAACACTCCGAACGAGAGGGGGTTTGACGAGTTCCGCGGCTTTCTTGGTGACATGATGGATGATTACTGGACGCATCGGCGGCATGGTCAGAATTTCATGAGGCGGAACGCGCAACCGATCGATCCGAAGGGACATGCGACGGACCTGTTCACGGAGTGGGCATGTTCGTATTTGGAGGAGCGCGCGTTGGCGAAGTCTCCGTTCTTCTTGTATCTGGCTTATAATGCGCCGCATGGACCGATCCAACCGCCGGAGGAATGGCTTCGTCGCGTCCAGGAACGCGAGCCAGGGCTTGGCGAAAAGCGTGCGAAGTTCGTTGCATTGACCGAGCACATGGATGCGGGGATCGGGAAGGTTCTGGATTCGTTGGAACGGTTGGACCTTTCGGACAACACGTTGGTGATGTTCACCTCGGACAACGGGGGGTCTTTACCGGAGGGTGGCACGAGTGGGCCGTGGCGAAGTGGAAAACAACACATGTATGAGGGGGGGATTCGCGTGCCTGCGATGGTGCGGTGGCCGGGGCGGGTGAAGGCTGGATCGGTCACGGATCGGGCTGCGATGTCGATGGATGTGTTCGCCTCGGTTTGTGAAGCGGCGGGTGTGGGGGTGGGGGATGGTGCGGGTCGGATCCGTCCGGATGCCGTGAGTTTTTTGCCGACGGTTTTGGGTCGAGATCAGGGACCTTTGCGAGAGGAGATGTACTTTGTCCGGCGCGAAGGTGGGCCTGCGTACATGGGCAAGACGATCGAAGCGGTGATCCGTGGCGAGTGGAAGATGGTGTTCGATAGTCCGTTCGCGCCTGGGGAGTTGTATCATTTGGGGCGCGATCCTCGGGAGGAACGGGATGTTGCGGGGGTGGAAAAGGCGATGTTCCGGGAGATGGGAGCCTCGTTGAGAAAGCACCTGCAGCGCGGCGGGGCTGTTCCGTGGCAGGCCCCGGAGTGATTGGTTGCGTTTGGGATCTTGAGGGTGGGGCGACACAAAAAAGCCTCAAAGAGGGATCTCTTTGAGGCTGTCTGTTGGTTTCGACAAGAAACCTATGGCTGAAAAGCGCTGAGTGCGCGGAAGATCACGGGGCGCTTGGGCGACGCACGACTTGCATGGAGCGTCGGTCGGAAGATTTGAGGTAGCTGTAGGCGAAGGGCAGTGGTTCGGTCTGCTTTGCTTCAGCGTAGGCTTTTGCGAGTTCGCGTTGGGAGTCTTGGTTGAAGAGTTCGAGAACGCGTGTGAATTTTCCGTAGAGCTTCACGTCGCCGATCTTCTTGAGGTCGGGGTATTCGAGACCGGTTTCGTCTTGGACGAGGAGAGGGGCATTTTCGACGATGGCGGCCCGGATCTTGGAGAAGTACGGTTTCGGGAGGAGGTGTGAAGCGGCTTTTACGAGGGTAGGATTTTTTGCTGCGTTGGTGAGGAACTGGAGTTCGGCGGGATGGTCTTTGAGGTAGGTGTCGGAGAGGTCGATCATGAGGTAGTCGAGCGAGGCCTCTTGGTCCTCTTTTTTCAGGGAGATCCGGACGGAGTTCCAACGTGTATCAGATTCGGGTTCAAAGGTTTCGTAAGTGGCTTTGTCGGGATTGATACGGATGGGGCTGACGGATTGGACGGAGTAACCGAGGCGCGCGGCGAAGGCCATGATGACTGGGGTGGCGGTGAGGCGAGCGGCGGTGCTTGCGGTGTTCTCGTTGAGGTCAATAGTGCGGAAGAAACCGAGATGGCCGAACTTGCTCCACTCGGCGTTGAATTTTGATCGGAAGCTGCTGAAGGCTTCGGGCTTCATTTTGTCAGGATCGACGAAGGGGCCTGCGGGTTGGATGGCGACCATGATGAAGTTTTTGGCTTCGGGGAACATCTGGGCGACCGAGACGAAGTCTGGACCTGAGAATGGGTAGAAGACGGTACCTCCTTTGGGTGGGGCGATCTGTTCAGCGGCCCATTTCCTGAGGGCGAGACCGATGGACTTTTCGTAGCTTTGCCAAGCGATCTCTGGGGTGCCTTTGGTTTTCGCGGAGGGATCGATGCCAGCGTATTGATTGGCGAGGGTGGCGGTGTCCCGAGCGATGGACGGGGTGGTGCAGAGTTGGGTGACTGCGAGGATGGAAGCGAGGAGGGAGGTTTTCCGGAGCATAGTATTGGAACGGTGAAGTTAGTGGAGTTTGGACGGGAAGCGACCCCGAACTATGAGAGCGACGGCGACGAGAGCGAGTGCGGTGAGGGTGAGTTTGGGACTGTCGGCGATACTGAGGGCGAGGATGAGGGTGGATCCGAGGAGGAAAAGAGGGGCTGCGAGGAGGCGGATGGCAGGGTGCACGGGGTCAGGATTGGCGGCCTTGTGGGTGTAGAGGCCGAGCACGGAGAGGATGGGGAAGACGCCGAGGAGGAAGCCGGTGAAGGTGAGGATTTGGCCGAAG
>CAZAZT010000091.1:0-16571 GCA_964489645.1 uncultured Chthoniobacteraceae bacterium
GTTCGATTTGGAGGATTTCCTTCAGCAGTTCAAGTTGCTGCGGAAGATGGGGCCGCTGGAGGGGATTTTGTCGATGTTACCTGGGATGGATCAGTTGAAGGGGTTCACGCCGGATGAGCGTCAGATGCGGCGGACGGAGGCGATTGTTCTTTCGATGACGTTGGAGGAGCGGCGTGATCCGGACATCTTGAATGGGCGTCGTCGGGCGCGGGTGGCGCGAGGCAGTGGGGTTGCGGTGTCAGAGGTGAACGAGTTGCTGAACCGGTTTGGGATGATGCGGAAGATGATGAAGAATATGGGAAAGTTTTCGAAGATGATGGGACGGATGCCGAAGGGGATGTTCCCGCGGTGAGGGTGGGGCGTACCGTTTTCCTGATTGGGCCGACTTGGGCCAAGGTTAACCAGGACGGGTCAGTGGCCGGATATTGGGATGTGCTAGGACGTTGCCGTTCAGAGGGTGATTATCTGAGTGGGTGGACCGATAACTCAGCGATTGGTGTTCAGATTTTCTAGAGACGGATTCGTGGTCCGGAATACTCAGTGAAACTTTGCTCTCAGTCGTCGGGCTGCTTCGTGATTTGGGCAACATTTCAGGATGTGATCCAGAGTTTCTACGGAACTTGCGTCGAGTTTTCCTAGTTTGTGCCTGCTAGCGACTAAGTACCAGAGTACAAAAATCGGTATATCCTCTCCGCCGGCTTTTGCGACAGAGGCTGCGCAAGCAGCCTCAACTAGGCTGTATTCCCCTCGGCTCATGAACAGTTGGAGGGCGTTTTTTTCAATGGGTATTTCCTCAGGCTTGAATGCGGGTGCGGGAAGGGGTTGGAGGCTTGTCAGCGCGCGTTTCCAGCTGACCCCACAGCGAACCACTTTTGCAGGCCGACCGGCTGCCAAGCAGAACGGGGCAATCGAGCGAGTCACTAGGGATCCGGCTGCGACTATCGAACCCGATCCTATACGGACCCCTTTGGCCACCTTCACATCCTCCGCGAGCCAGACCTCGTCTTCAATCGCGATGCCTGCGGCAGGGTTGGTCCGATGGCCTGTGGAAACGTCTAGAATCGAGTGCATGTCAGACGTCATGATTTTCACATTCGAAAACAGACATCCTCTGCCGATTTGCACACTAGCACCCTCTCCAGCGCGAATATCGGAAGGTCGATTCATCACGGTTCCGTCACCAATTCTAATGGCGCCTCCTTTTCTAACTAGCAATGAACCCCGCACTGTTACAGTGCTACCTATGGAGATATTACCACCTGCTCCACAGATTCCAATCTTTGCCGCTTTGAGAGTCACGTTCTCCCCGAACTCCATCACTGAACCTGATCCCTGCCAGGACATTGCGAACGAACCGGAGATTACCTTGGGCCGATCCCCTATGATTCTGTTCCCATCGGCGATGAAAGCGTCGAATAGGCTGTCAGGTTGAGGGTTTGCCATTCCTGAGACTTTTCTGGTTCGGTGCCGTGTCAAGATTAGCTTTGCTTCCGAACAGGTTCTCCCCCCAGATACGGGTCTCTGGAGTTTCGCTCCGCGTTGGGCTGTTTTAAAGAACGGTTGAGGAGGACCATCACACACGCGATTGGTTGCGCTCGGTGACGGCTGGATTGACGGGGTGGTGTGGGTTGGGGAAGATGATGGGGCACTATGAAAAAATCCCCCGAAAGTTCCCCTTTATTGGCGCGTCGTGACTTTGTGAAGAGCACGGGTGCGGTGGCAGGAGTATCGGCATTGGCTGGAGTGAGGTTACCGCATGTGTTTGCTGCGGGCAGCGATCAGATCCAGGTGGCGTTGGTTGGGTGTGGTGGTCGCGGCACTGGGGCGGCGCGGAATGCGATGAGCCAGAAGGGTTCGCCGAAGTTGGTGGCGATGGCGGATGTGTTCCAGAACAAGTTGAACAACAGCTACAACTCGTTGAGCAATGCGTTCAAGGATCAGGTGGATGTGCCTGAGAACCGGAGGTTTATCGGTTTTGATGGGTACAAGAACGCGATGGATTGTTTGAAGCCTGGGGATGTGGCGATTTTCACGACGCCGTTGGCGTTCCGTTGGGTGCACTTCAAGTATGCCATTGAGAAGGGTTTGAATGTGTTCATGGAGAAGCCTGTGACGGCGGATGGTCCGACTTCGAAGCGGATGTTGGAGTTGGCGAAGCAGGCATCGGCGAAGAACTTGAAGGTGGGAGTGGGCTTGATGAGCAGGCACAGCCACTCGTTGCAGGAGTTGCGGAAGCGGATCCTGGATGGGGAGATCGGTGATATCAACATGCTGCGCGGCTATCGGATGCAGGGGACGATCGGGTCGGTTTTTTCGGAGAAGTTCCCTGGTGAGCCGAACGAGTTGTTGTGGCAGATCTCGCGGTTCCACAGTTTCTTGTGGGCGAGCGGAGGCGGGTTCAGCGATTTTTACATCCACCACATCGATCATCTGTGCTGGATCAAGAATGCGTGGCCGGTGAAGGCGCATGGGGTTGGGGGGCGGACGTTCCGCAACTCGCCGAATGGCGGGGTTTACGTGGATCAGAACCTGGATTCTTATGCGGTGGAGTACACGTTTGCGGATGGGGCGAAGATGTTCATGGATGGGCGCTGCATGAACGGTGCATTGCCGATCTATTCGAGTTACGCGCACGGGAGCAAGGGGATGGCGATCTGCTCGAAAGCGGGGGATTGCGGTCGGCCTTCGAGTCTTTACAAGGGGCAGAATGCGGACAAAGAGAACCTGATCTGGACCTCGGATTCGAAGGCTCCGGATGATCCGTATTTCAACGAGTGGGAGGATTTGCTTGATGCGATCCGGAACGACAAGCCGTACAACGAGGCGGAGAATGGCGTGATGGCGAGTGTGGTGACATCGATGGGGAGGTATGCGACGCATACGGGTCGTGAGATCACGTTGGACGAGATGTTGAACCATCCGCACGAGTTCGCGCCGGATGCGGACAAGTTGACGATGGATTCTCCGGCGCCGGTGCGTGCGGATTCGAATGGGCTTTATCCGGTGCCGGAGCCCGGTCGCAAGACGGACCGCGAGTATTGATCTGTTTCGCTGACACTGGCAGCGATCCTCCCCGAGGCAGTGCCTTGGGGAGGATTTTTTTTGGTGGGGCTTGATTCGTTGAGTGGGGAGGGGGGGGCTTTTTGGTTTGATCGTTTTGTGTGGACGCAAAAAAGACGCCGACCTGTTGGCCGGCGTCTTGGTGTTTTGTGGAGCTTTTGCTCGTTGGATATTCTGCGGAGGGGATCAGAGGGCGGCGAGGTAGTTCTTCTCGGCCTGATCCCAGTTAAGGACGTTCCACCAGGCTTTGAGGTAATCGGGGCGGCGGTTCTGGTAGTTGAGGTAATAGGCATGTTCCCACACATCGAGAGCGAGGACGGGCTTGCCTTCGATGCCGGCGACAGCTTTGCCCATGGCGGGGTGGTCTTGGTTTGCGGTTGAACCGATCTCGAGTTTGCCTTGGTTGACGACCAACCAGACCCAGCCGGAGCCGAAGCGACCGGCGCCTGCGGCTTGGAACTTCTCTTTGAAGTCTTCGACGCTGCCGAACGTTGCGACGATGGCTTCGGCGAGTTTGCCTTTGGGAGCTCCGCCGGCATTGGGCGCGAGCAGTTGCCAGAAAAAGCTGTGGTTCACGTGGCCGCCGCCGTTGTTGCGAACCGCGTTCCGGATGGCGTCGGGCACTCCGGCGAGATCGGAGATGAGGGTGTCGGCGGATTTTGCGGCGAGATCTGGCGCGGATTCGAGGGCCTTGTTGAGGTTATCGACGTAGGCTTTGTGGTGACGGCCGTGATGGATTTCCATCGTCTTCGCATCGATGTGCGGCTCGAGCGCAGCGTGTGCGTACGGGAGTGCGGGAAGTTCGTGTGCCATAGGATTTTATTTATTAAGGTTGGAAGACCTGATCGAAGGATCGGGTCGAAGAGGAATGTTGCCCCGTTTTTGCCGGATGCCAACCCCCAAGGCTTGTTGCGATTGCCGTGCAGGGCAACCCGTGCTCAATAGCGTTTAGCCCCTTACCGAACCATGAAACATCTGCTCGACAACCCTGTGTTTGCGATGGCCTCGCGTCAGTTCGATCAAGCCGCCGATGTGCTGGAGTTGCCTCAGGAACTTCGGGAGCGCACGAAGTGGCCGAAGCGCATGATCACGGTTTCGCTTCCGGTCCGGATGGACGACGGGGAGGTACGGACTTTCACTGGGCATCGGGTGCAGCATCACCTGACGCTTGGTCCTGGAAAGGGGGGGATCCGGTACGCGCCGGATGTGGAGATTGGCGAGGTTGCGGCGCTTGCGATGTGGATGAGTTGGAAGTGTGCGTTGATGGATCTTCCTTTTGGCGGTGCGAAGGGGGGTGTGGCGTGTGATCCGGCGACGATGAGTGCGCGGGAGTTGGAATCGCTGACGCGGCGTTTCACGGACGAGCTTCTTCCGTTCATCGGGCCGCAAACGGATGTGCCGGCTCCGGATATGGGGACGAACGAGCAGACGATGGCGTGGATCATGGATACCTATTCGGCGCACGAGGGGCACGCGGTTCCGAGTGTGGTGACGGGCAAGCCGGTGCACATCGGCGGTTCGTTGGGGCGTAAGGAGGCGACGGGGCGCGGGGTTGCATTCCTTGCGAACCGTGCTGCCGAGCAGCTTCGCCTTCGAACGGATTCGTCGGTGATCGTTCAAGGGTTCGGTAATGTGGGGAGTTATGCGGCCACGGCGATGGCGCGCTTCGGTTCACGCATCACGGGCATCGGTGACATTTCGGGGGCGATTTACCGTGCGGAGGGGATCGATCTCCTGCAGGTGACGAAGCATTTACAGACGCACCGCACCCTTGAGGATTTTCCTGATGCAGAACATCTCTCGAACGAGGAGCTTCTCGTTCAGCCGTGCGACATCCTGATCCCTGCGGCCAAGGAGCGGGTCATCACGGCGACGAACGCGGATAAAATCCAGTGCCGCATTTTGGCGGAGGGTGCGAATGGTCCGACGACTCCTGATGCCGATGTGATTCTGGAACAACGAGATGACGTTTTTGTCATCCCGGATATCTTGTGCAACTCGGGGGGTGTCACTGTCAGCTATTTCGAGTGGGTACAAGGGCTCCAGAGCTTCTTCTGGTCGGAATCCGAGGTGTACGATCGCCTTTACCGCCTTTTGGAACCGACGTTTGCGCGGGTGCTGAAGTTTGCGAAAGAGCGTCGCATCTCCCACCGGACGGCTGCGTTGGCCATGGGCATCCAGAAGGTCGCGGAGACGAAGCGCACGAGGGGGCTTTTCCCGTGATCGTGAAGGCGGTTCTTTTGCGCGTCTGACGTTACGGGTTTGCGGGGGTGGCACTGCGCACAGATCACGGGTTGGCTTTCTGCGGGTTGATGCCTTTTCCGGGTTCTTTGAGGGGGACGCTCCACAGGTTTCCTCCGGCGGTGATGAAGAGCGTTTTGAGGTCGTTGCCACCGAAGGTGCAGTTCGTCACCTCGTCATCTGGGATCGGGATGAAATCGAGAAGTCTTCCGGAACTGGAAAGCACGTAGATCCCTCCTGGATAGGGCTTTGATGTTTCGTCGGGAAGATTGTCCCGGTTCAGGCCTGCCGCTACGAACAAGCGTCCGCGCTGATCGATCTTGATCCCGTCTGGTCCGCGACTGGTTTTCCAATCGAAGAGTTGGTGACGGCTTTTCGGATCAACGGAGCCGTCGGGTTGGAGGTTGAATCGCCAGAGTTTGCGGGTGCCACCGCGGCTGTTGTTGTTATCGGCGACGAAGAGGAATTTTTCGTCGGGGCTGACGAGGATGCCGTTTGGACGATCGACGGTGGAGCGGTCGAGGATGCGATGGATGGTGCCATCGGGATCGATCCGGTAGACGCCCTCGATGGGGGAGCCTGCTGCGTCTTTCTGTTCGAGATCGTCGCGTTTTCCGTAGCGCGGATCGGTGAAATAGATGCGGCTTTTCGAGTCGATGGACAGGTCGTTCGGAGAGTTTAAGGATTTGCCGTTGAACGATTTCGCGATGACGGTGAGTTGGCCGTTGGCATCGGTTCGCGTGACGATGCGGTTGCCGGCTTCGGTGCAGATGATGTGTCCGTTGTGGTCGATGAGGAGTCCGTTCGCACCTTTCACGGGGTCACGGAAGTTGGCGGAGCCGGCGGAGGGGGTGTAGGAGGAGATGCGGTTATCTCCGACGTAGAGGAGGTGTCCGGTTTTTGCGATCCAAGCGGGGCCTTCGCCGGCGTGTTTGGCATCGAGTTTTTTTGGGGGGCCAGCGGTGACGGAGTGCGATTCGTTGCTGAAGGCGTAGGGGCATTGCAGTTTGGCGGCGGAGCGGGAAGCGCAACCGACTGCGGCGAGGACGGCGACGAGGGGGAGCAGGATTTTCATGGAGAGGGGGGACGGGGTGGTTGGTGGGGGACGAAATGATGAACCCTCCTGAAGAGGGTCGCAGCGCGACGGAACTTCGAGGAGGGTGATGGATCCTGATGTGGTGCACGGGTTTTGGACCGGTGCACCCATCGGATGTGTATTAAGCGAACAGTTTGCTGACGGGTTTTGCTTTGACGAGTTCGCGCGGTTGGTTGAGGTGGTTGTAGACGACGGTTTCGGGTTCGATGCCGACGGCGTTGTACATGGTTGCGAGCAACTCGGTGGGGTGCACTGGGTCTTCTGCGGGACTGCTACCGGTTTTGTCGCTGGATCCGAGAACGAAACCGCGCTTGGTTCCTGCGCCTGCAACGATGGAGGTGTAGCAATAGGGCCAGTGGTCGCGACCGTCGGCGCTGTTCCCGTTGCCGGAGGTACTTACGCCTTTTTGGGGGGCGCGTCCGAATTCGCCGATGACGACCACGAGGGTTTCGTCGAGCAGTCCGCGGGAATCCATGTCTGCGAAGAATGCGGAGAGGCCGTTATCGAGCATGGGTGCGGAGTTATTTTTCATGCGGTCGGTGAGTCCGACGTGGTGATCCCAGGAGTGTTTGTCGGAGTTGGCGACCTTTGGCCAGATGACTTCCACGACGCGGGTACCGGCTTCGATGAGGCGTCGGGCGAGGAGACAGCTTTGGCCGAAGGTGTTACGGCCGTAGCGATCGCGCATGGCATCGGTTTCTTGGTTCAGGTCGAAGGCGTTCCGCGCGCGGCCTGACACGATGAGGTTGAGGGCTTTTTGGTAGTAGTCGTCGAGGTTGAACTTCTCGACGGCTTTTTCGACTTCGGGCATGGCCTTTTCGATGGCGCTTCGGAGGTCGGCGCGGCGTTGAAGGCGGAGGCCGAAGACTTCGGGCGGGAGTTTGAGGTCTTCGATCTGGATGCGATCCATTTTGCCCATGTCGAGGTCATCGCCGGGAGGGTAGAGGGTGTAGGGATCGAACGCCTTTCCGAGGAACCCTGCGGTGCCGCCTTTTCCGACGACGTTGGATTCTTGGAGTGGGCGTGGGAGCATCACGAACGGGAGCATGGGTTGCTCGGAGGGTTTGAGGCGTACGATGTTTGCGCCGAAGTTCGGAAAGTCCTTTGGATCAGGGGGTTCAAGTTGCCCTGAGGGGCTGACCTTGTCGGTGGTGTAACCGGTCATGATCTGGTAGATCGCGGCGGTGTGGTTGAAGAGACCGTTGGGCGTGTAGCTCATCGAACGGATCATGGAGAACTTGTCGTTCACCTTGGCGAGGTTCGGGAGGACTTCGGTGAAGTTGACGCCTGGAAGTTTGGTGGGGATGTTCTTGAAAGCGCTCCGGATGTTGTCAGGCACGTTCTCTTTGGGGTCCCAGAGGTCGAGGTGGCTTGGGCCGCCTTGGAGATAGATCATGACCACGCTTTTGGCTTTGTTCCAACCTGCGCCACCGGTTTTGGTGGATTCGGCTTGGGCTTCATTCCGAAGCATGGAGGCCAGTGAGAGGCCGAGGAGGCCGGTGGAACCGACGCGCACGAGGTCGCGGCGTGTGACTTTCATGTTGGGATCGCAGAGGTCGCTGTTGAGACCGCCAGGGATGTGGATCATAGGAGGGATGTGGTTGGGGGTTAGATAGCAGTTGATGGGCCGAGGGGGTTTGAGGATCAGTTGATTAGCGGTTGAACAGGAATGCGGAACTGTTGATGAGCGCCCAGGTGAGGTCCTGCATCGCGGTGAGGCGGCGATTCCCGACCTGTTTGGTGCTGGCTTCTGCATCGATGCGCGATTGGACGAGTTGGGCATCGAGGCGGATCGGTTCGCTGGCTTTTGCGTACGCGGCTTTGAGCGTTTCGTGTTTTGG
Organism: uncultured Chthoniobacteraceae bacterium; assembly: GCA_964489645.1. GTDB lineage: Bacteria > Verrucomicrobiota > Verrucomicrobiia > Chthoniobacterales > Chthoniobacteraceae > JBEEPE01. Next base: position 8,239 of record CAZAZT010000091.1, read on the forward strand.
GTCAGCGGGGAGAGGTTGTTTTGCATCGGCGACCGCGCGGGTGCGGATCCAGTACTCGTCATCGATGACCCGGAATGCGGTGGCGATCTGCTTGTTCTCGTCAGGACTCCTTGAGGGGTCGGGTTTTGAGAGGAGGGCATGCAGATCGGAGGCGATCCCAGGTTTCAGCGGGTTTGGAGCGGTGGTGGACCAGACGCGGAAGCGCGCGATGAGTTGGCCCTCGGCGGTTCCTCGCTGAACGATTTTCAGTTTCAAGCGTGCTCCGGGTGCCTCGGTGGGTTGGGGGAGTTTGAGCATGATTAGGCGACGGACGCCGTTTCCGCCGGCGAGGCTCCAGCCATTTTTCGCGTCGGCTTTCCCGTCGATGAGTTGCGCTGCGGGTTGGTCTTTGGCCTCGAACGAGGCGGCGGCTCCGGCGAACTTTATGGCGGCGTCGGGCTTCCCTTTTGGGGCGAGCGTCGCGGAGATTTCGTTGATGAAAACGGTGCCGGCATCGCCTCGGCCTGGTCCGAAGCCGGGGAGGCTGGAATCCGGCAAGAGTTCGAGGAGGACTCCCGTGGTGCCAGCCTTTGCGAGATCCAGTTCGACATTGTAATCGGCTTTGCGGTTCTGGCCGCTTGAGACGATGAGCCCTTGTTTATCGACTACCAGTCGAACGCCATCGGTGGCATTTGCGACGGGGGTTGCGCGGTCCCAGAGCGTTTCGTGTTTAAGGGCGACTTGTTGGAGGCCCCAACCGGCAAGGCGGAGGTTGAAGTCTTTCTCGTAGGCGGCAGCGGAGGATTCGGCTTGGGCGGTACGATCTTTCCGGATGCGTTCGCGTTCTTCGCGGTAGAACTTGGTTTCTGCTTCGTAGGCGTCGAGTGGCGGCTTGGTCTTGTCCATCTCGGCCTTTCGAGCGGCCTCGGCTGCGGCGATGGCAGGGGCGTGCTTTTTCTCCAGTTCGTCGCGTTGTTTGACGACTTTCTGGTGGTCCTCATTGATGCGTCCGAGGTTTTTCAGGGTGGCATCGATTTCCGGTTCGGTGGGCTTGCGGGCGAGGACGCGGATGAAGAGTTCCTCGATCGCCTTCCGGTCGTCGGGTTGCGATGCGACGAGTTTGGCGATGGCGTTTTCGGGGGACTGGATCGCTTGGCTGATGGCTTGTCCGCTCAAGAGCGCCATGACGGAGCCGAGCCGGATGTCATTGCTTCGTTCGCATTCGCAGGCGCTTTCGCGGGCTGGGCGGCCGAGGGTGCCGAGCAGTCCGCCGGGCAGATCGCTTCCGAGGTCGAACAGGGAAGCGGCGCGGGCGCCTTTGGCTGCGCCAGGGAACGCGGAGGCGGAGCCAGTCACGGTGTGCACGGCATCGACGAGGGTTTCTGCGCTGAGGCGTCGAGCGATGGCGTGTGAGTAGTTGGTTTTATCATCTTCGTTCCAGCGGTTCGTCTTGATCGAGAGCTGGTAGGTTCGCGATTTGCAGATGAGCTGGACGATGTGGCGGGTGTTGAAGCCGCTTTGGACGAACTCTTTGGTGAGGTAGTCGAGGAGTTCGGGATTGGTGGGAGGGTTACCGGCTCGGATGTCGTCGATGGGTTCGATGATGCCGACGCCGAGGAGGTAGCCCCAGAGACGGTTGACGTAACTGGAGGCGAAGAAGCGATTGTCCGGAGCGGTCATCCACGCGGCGAGAGCCTCGCGGCGGGGTGCTTTTTCAGCGACCTCGACTTTGGCTGGGAAGGGGAACTCGGGAGGCGTGACTTTGCCAGTGCGGTCGTGTTTGACGTCACCGGTGGGGGTATCAGCAACGATTTCGTAGAGGGGTTTAGCGCCTTCCACTGCGGTTCCGCCGATGCGTTGATCGCCGGAAGCGGGGTCGGGTCGGAGTTGGAACTGCGCGAAGTAGGCGGCGGTGTGGTAGTACTGATCTTGGGTCCACCGTTCGAAGGGGTGGTCGTGGCATTTGTTGCAGTTGAAACGCGTGGCGAGGAAGAGGTGCGTTGTGTTCTCCATGGCCTCGGTGGGTGTCCGCAGGATTTTCCAATAGCTTGCCGCGGGGTTTTCCTTGTTCGAACCGGATGCGGTGAGGATTTTGGCGACAAACCGGTCGTAGGGGGTGTTGTCGGCGATTTCCTGACGGATCCAGTTCCGGAAGGATTCGGCTCCTTTTCCGCCGAGGAATTTGGCGTTCACTTGGAGCAGGTCGGCCCATTTGTTGGTCCAGTATTCGACGAAATCCGGCGTGCCGATGAGGGAGTCGATGACGGCGGCGCGTTTGGTTTTTGAGTCGCGAGAATCCGCGAGGAAGGTGCGTACGGCATCGGCGGAGGGGGGGAGTCCTGTGAGGTCGAGGTGGGCTCGTCGGAGGAACTCAGCGTCGGAGGCGAGGCCGGAGGGTTCGATGCGCATCCGTTTCCATTTGGCGGCGACGAGGTCGTCGATGCGGCTCCACGATTCGGGTTGTTGCCATTGGAACCCTTCACGGTCCCCCATCACGGTGAGGGTGGTTGCGGCGTAGTTCCCTTCATAGCGGGCTAGGACGGGGGCTTCACCACGACGTAGCGTGGTGATGAGGCCGGATGCATCGGCGGTTGCGACATCGCCGTTCCCACTTTCGATGAAGGCTTCAGCGGTCACGTCACGCGTGGAGTTGTCCGCGAACTTTGCGATGATGCGGAACTGTTGGCGTGCTCCTGGGAGTTGGGTGACGGGATTTTCAGGGTAGAGACTGATGGAGGTGACCTTGGGTGAGGCGGAGTTGAGAGCGGCCCCTCCTGCGATCCACTCGCGGAGGATCCCGTAATAGTGCGTGTCGGATTCCGTGCGGCGTCCGCCTTCGTGCGGAACTTCTGCGACGGTTTTGAGCAACATGAGGCTGTCGTCAGGAGAAGCGATGGTGACCCGGCGTGAGGCCATATCGTCGGTGAGCGTGCGGAGATCGAACTCGGGATCGTAACCGCGGAGGGAGAGTTTGAATCCCCCTTTCCCTTCTTTCGAGCCGTGGCAGGTGCCTTGGTTGCACCCGAGTTTGGTGAGGACTGGGTTGACGTCGCGGATGAAGTCGGCGTGGTAGGCGTTCTTGGTTCCGGCGACCTCGATGGGGAGTTCTGCGCGGAGGCCGTCGACGGAGATTTCCACCGAGGATTTTCCGTCGGCGATCGGTTCGATCCGGCCGCGTGCGGAGACCTGCGCGATGGGGCTGCGCGGGGTGAACTTTGCGGAGCGTGTGACGTCGATGCGGTCGCCGTTTTCGAGGGTGGCTGTGACGACGGTTTGCACGTATCCCGCTTTGCCTTGGATGACAGCGTTTTCGGGGCTGATTGCGAGGGATTTGATCTTTGAGGCGGGGCGTGGTTCTTGGGGTTCTTTGGACCGGTTTTCGTCTTGGCGTGCGGGACTCTTTTTGGGCGAGAGCGGCACGGAGGCTGGTTTGGAAACTGGGGCGGCGGGGAATTCCCGTTTCAGGTTTCCGGATGGGTCGAGGATACGGATGATGCCGTCGGAGCCGGCGGCTGCGGCGAGGGATCCGTCTTGGTTGAGGCTGACGGCGTAGATGGCGGATTGGGGAAGGTCGAGACGCGCAATGGGTTTGGAGAAGGTTTCGTTGTAGTCGGTGAGTTTTTTGTTCTCCTCGCCGGTGCGCTGCTGCGGATCCTTCGCTCGGATGGCTTTGATGTCAGCTGGTTGATCATCTTCTGCGGAAAGGGGGTAGACGGCGACGGCGCCCGAGCCGTTGAGGGCGCTTCCGGCGATGAACCGTTTGCCGTTTCCTGAGACGCGGACGGCGAAAATCCGGCCGGGCAGTTCGGAATGTTTGCGGATGAGGTTTGCGTTATCGCCGATCTTCCGGGCGGAGGTACGGAAGATCTGGAAGAGTTGGGGGGCACCATCTGCGCCTCCGACCACCACGGTATTGTCGACGGGGTGGCGGTCGACGGAGTTGATTCCGCCGCGGAGCGCGCCGGGCGTGATGGAGGTGATGTTGTCGATGAACCGTTGCGATTCGAGTTCACTGAGCTTGGCGGTCATGTCGCGGCCCACGGAGATGACGTGATCACCTGCGGCGTTGAAGGCGGTTTCGAGCACCCAATCGTTGTGGGATCCCATTTGGAGGATCTGTTTGCCGTTGGAAGCGTCGATGGCGCGGACGGTATTGTCTGGGCATCCGAACGCGACTTTGGCGTTGTCGGGCGACCAACTGACGCCGTAGAGGGTATCCCACCCGACGGGCGCGGCCAGTTTTAGTTCTTTGGAGGCGACGTCCCAGATCTGAATTTCTCCGAGTCGACCGGGGTCGCCTGCGGCTGCGGCGAGGCGTTTACCGTCGGGAGAAAATCTGACGGATTGGACGCGTTCGGACATGCCGATGAGGCGGGCTGCGATGCCGGAGCCATCCGTTTTGTGGAGCAGGATTTCGTGGAATCCTGCAACCGCGATGAGGCTGCCATCGGGGCTGAGGTCGACGGAGGCGACGACGGGGAGGCGGGAGTAGGAGGGAGGGTTTGCTGCGTCGAAATGCTTTTTGGCGTCGGCGGGTGTGTCGTCTTTGGCTCCTTCGCTGATCCATCTCCGGACGAGAGCGATCTCGAGTTCGTGGAGAGGCGGCTTGTTTTTCGGCATTTCCGCTTGCCCATCTTTTGGCGTGATCTGGTCGAGGAGCGACCCTTTTGACGCGTCACCGGGAACGATGGCGACGCCGTCTTTTTCTCCTCCGGCGAGGAGCTTTTTGAAATCGGTCATCACGTAACCGCCACGGGCTTTTGCGGGTTGGTGGCATCCCTGGCAGTTGGCTTGGAAGATGGGGCGGATGTCTTTGTAGTAGCTGACGGGTTTGTTTTGAACGTCAGCGGCCGAGGAAGAGGCGGCGAGAAGAGCGAACAGAGAGGTGGAGAGAAGGAAGCTCGGTTTCATGGCAGGGGGGGGCAAAAAAGGCCTTGTTTCGTAGAATTAGGAGCAGGTCTTAGGGGATATCCTTAGCCGGAAATGTGCTCAATGGCGCCTCGGGAAAAGGGGCGGTGATGGGAATGTCGCTGACCGCTGCGGGAGGGTTTGGGAAGGGCGGGTGATGGGGGCAGCGCGGACGGAGCGTTCAGCGTTGCCAGCCTTCGACTTTGAACACTTGCGAGGTGAGGCGGCGGGGCGCCCCGCCTGAACTCGGGGCGAACCAGACCTCCAACCGAGCGGCGTAGAACTGTCCCCAGACTCCATCCATGAGGGTGAACTGGGCGGACGTGGTGAAGGTCTCCGCGACGCGGTCCGAATACTGAGCGGGGTGTTGGGTGGAGATACTGATCTGGTGTTTGGGATCGGCGGCATCCTCTGTGAGGGGGGTGTTGGAGGATTGTTCGAACGCACGCAGGAAAAGGGAGCCGGCTTCCATGGGATTTGAGCGGATGACGGCGGTGTACATCCCGCCCTGGATCCCTTTTTTCAAAAGGAGTTCCGTTTTCGGGGGAGCGGCTGGGTTTTGGACCGGCGAAGGATCGTGCGGTTTGACGTGGGGAGGCGTGTTCGGGTCTGTCGGGTCGAGGATCGGTACGTTCGATGCGGCGACGGCTTGGAGGGAGTCGGGGAAGGGATGCGGCGGAGTGCGGCCACTGAGGTTGGCATAGACCAGCCAGAGCCCGGTCAGTCCGACGATTGCGCCGGCTCCGAGGGAGATAGCTCGAGTGGCCGCCTCTTTCCATGCTCGGCGAAGCAGACTTGATACGGGAAGGATCCAAGGTGCGGAGACGAGGAGGACTGGGATCCACCACGGCATGTGCTTCAGCAATCCATCGATGAGGATATCGGTTGCGACCAAGGATCCGATGGTTCCGGCCAGGAGGAGTCCGGGGGCCCAGCCTCTCTTCAGGATGGGCGTGGGCGGGGGATCGGCTTGGGTGGCTTGGGATTGGGATATCGGCATGGGGTCATGCGGACTGGGTTCGGTCTGGGCGGGGTGAGTGATCTGTCATTTTGAGGCGGGTTTGTCCCAGCGGATGTTGGATGTGTTCACCGTTGTTCCCTTCACGCTGCTGAAATCTTTCTCTTGGTTATAGATATGGCAGTCGGTTGCGGAGTGGGTTTTTCCTGAGAAATGAAAGGCTGCTCCGGCGTTGTCGTGGAGGACGCAGTTCTCGTAGGACGTGACGCATTGATTCACATCGGCCACACCGCCGGCGGTGGATCCGTTCCACGCGATTTCGGCGCGGCGCACTTTCATCTCGACCTCGTCGTGGGCGCTGATGCCTTCGTCACCGTTGCAGAGGGCTTTGACGTCTTCGATCACGATGCCGGTCCATTTGCCGTGGATGTTGAATCCGTCGTTCGAAGCGTATTTTGCGGTGACGTTGCGGACGATGATGTGAGAGCAGGCGATGGTCACGGCACTGGTCCCTTCTTTGGGGGGCAGGATGATGCGGGATTTTCCTGGGGTCTTGTCTTCGGGCCAGCGGAAGTAGAGCGCTCCGTCGTCCGTGAAACCCGCCTGACCTGGTTTCAGTTTTTCCGGAGGAAGGTAGCAGCGGGATTTGCGGTCTGGCTTTGCGGTTTCTGCCTGAAGGTCGCGAGGGACGGCGATGGGTTTTTCATCGATGAAGAGCGCGGCGTATTGGCCTGCCATGATGGGGGTTCGTCCGTCGGGAAGTTTTTGGAGTGTCCAGACATCTCCTTGGTTTTTCCATGGGGCGGCGGTGATGTCGGTGCCGAGATCGATGACTAGGCCGTGTCCGTCGAAAACGGCGGGTTTTTCGGGGGAACCTCCTTCTTTGAGCACGAGAGGAGCGGTTCGGATCTGGTTTCCGTGGGAGGGAGTGAGGAGAGGAAGGAGGGTGACGATCGCGGCGAGTCGGGAGGTCTGTGCGAAGGACATGGTTGGTTATTGCGGTGAGCGTTTGGCGTGCCGGGCATGGATTGTGCGAGGGGAGGGGGAGTTTTCTATGTTGACCCTGAATGGATTACGGATGGCGCGGGGGAGTGGCGGCATTCGTCGGCGTGAATTGATCCAGGCTGGTGGGGCGGGGTTGTTGGGGCTGACGTTGCCGGGGTTGTTTGCGGCGCAGGAGGCTGGGGGTGAGTTCCGTGGGGGGCGGGCGAAATCGGTGATTTTCCTGTTCCTTTTCGGGGGGCCGAGTCAGTTGGAAACGTTTGATATGAAGCCGGATGCGCCTCGGGAGATCCGGGGGCCGTTCCGGCCGATGCGATCGAAGAACCCTGACCTTCTGATGTGCGAACATCTGCCGTTACTGGCGGGGATGGCAGACCGTTTTGGCGTGGTGCGGACGATGTCGCACAGTTACAACGATCACAGTGGTGCGGGGCATTACCTGCAGACGGGGAGGAGGTGGCATTTGCCGGTGGGGGGCGGGTTTTCGGCGACTCCGGAGGATTGGCCGTCGATGGGTGCGGTGACGGAGTATTTGATGCAGCGGATGCCTGGCGGGTTGGAGCGTGAGATGCCGAGTGCGGCGGTTTTACCGAACTGGTTGGGGCGGTTGCAGGATGCGGGTCAGTATCGACGGCCGGGGCAGTATGGTGGGTGGTTGGGATCGGGGTATGGGCCGATGACGACGCGGATTGATAAGCGGGGGAAGGAGGACAATCCGTATTGGAGGGATTGCGAGGATCGGGAGTTGGATTTCCGGATTGAAGGGTTGGATCCGTTGGTGCCGATGGGGCGGGTGCGGGAGCGGGCGGCATTGCTCGATCAGTTTGAGGCGATGCGTTCGAGGTTGGATGCTGGGGAAGCGGACAGTTTGGATCGGCATCGGAGGAGGGCGTTGTCGTTGATGGGATCGGATCGGATGCGGGATGCGTTGGACATCACGAGGGAAGGGGAACGGATGCGGGACCGGTATGGGCGGCATTTGTTTGGTCAGTCGTGTTTGATGGCGAGGCGGTTTGTGGAGGCGGGGGTACGTTTTGTGACGGTGCACTACGATTGTGTGGATGGGTACAGTTGGGATTCGCATCGGAACAGTGACGATGTGCGGAGGCATCTGTTACCGACGTTTGATCAGGCGTGTTCGGCTTTGTTGGGGGACCTTGGGGAGCGGGGTTTGCTGGACGAGACGTTGGTGGTGGCGGTGGGTGAGATGGGGCGGACGCCGGTTGCGACGGCGAACTGGGGGCGGAATCATTGGAGCACCTGTTTTCCTGCATTATTGGCGGGAGCGGGGATTCGTGGGGGGATGGCATATGGGAAAACGGATCGGCGTGCGGAGTATCCGGTGGAGGGGGTGATGGGACCGGAGGATTTGGCGAAGACGCTTTATTGGGCGTTGGGCGTGGATCCGGAGATGTTCTTGAAGTACCGGGATGGGCGACCTGTGCCGTTGGTTGAGGGTGGGCGCGCTCAGACGCAGTTGTTCGGG